>CP069419.1:978059-1304078 GCA_017569285.1 Clostridiales bacterium | reverse complement strand
CCAGGCCGGGACTGCCGGGATCCTGCAGTCCCGGCTTTTTTTTGTATTCCGGAGGGCGCCGGAAAGACCTGCCGCCCCGGGATTTCCGCAAACCCAGGATCTGCCTGCCGAAACGGGTGTCCATTGACATAGAAAACTGAATCATATATATTTAATCTGGAGAATATCGTTCTGCCCCCTGCCCGGAACGAACGGCAGGACCGGCAGAATATGGAGGAATGGAGGAACCCGGATGATGAAGAAAAGCGTGATTATCCTGCTGGTGATCATGCTGTTCGCAGCAGTACCTGTCCTTGGAGAAGACGCGGCTGTTGTTTCTTTTTCAGACATGGGGCTGGAGCAGGAAACAGAGGGCGTGTCCTTTGACAACGGGGTGGTCCGGATTGAAAAACCCGGAACCTACGTGCTCTCCGGCACACTGACCGACGGGCAGATTCATGTGGACGTGAAGGAAAAGGGCGACGTTGTCCTTGTCCTGAGCGGGGTGGAAATCCACAACAAGGCGAGCGCGGCCATCGAAGTGGAAAGGTGCGGCCGGCAGGCGGTGATCTCCCTGGCGGAAGGAACAGAGAACATTATTTCCGACGGACCGCAGAGCAACGCGGATCCGGATGAGGATCCGAGCGCGGTGCTGTTTTCCGCGGCAGACCTTGTGATTGAGGGAAGCGGAAGCCTGCAGGTGACCGGCGGACGGGTGGACGGAATCGCGTCCAAGGACACCCTGGTCATCCGCGGCGGGAAGATTGTGGTGGAAGCTGTCCGGCACGGCATCAAGGGGAAGGACAGCGTGCAGATTGCCGGCGGCGAGATCGAGATCAACGCGGGCAAGGACGGCATCAAGAGCACCAATAAGGAAAAATCCTCCCTGGGTTATGTGGAGATTATCGGCGGAAGGATCACCATCCGGAGCGGCGATGAGCCGATCCAGGCCGAAACCCACTATACCATCGAGAATGCCAAGGTCCGGATTATTGTGAACGAATAAGCAGGCAGAAAAATGAAGAAATATAAAGCGCTCCCGGCAGCGGCGGCCGTGGCCGTGTTATTGCTGCTGGCGGTGATTGTTACCGGGGTTTTCGCGGAGGCTTCCTACCGGGAGCTGAAAAAAGGAGACAGCGGCCCGGACGTGACGGCGCTGAAGGAAAGATTGTTTGACCTCGGCTACATTACCTCCCGGAACTTTGGGGATGACTATAACAAAAACACAGTGGAACGAATCCGGCAGCTCCAGAAAAAGAACGGACTCCGGCAGACGGGAATCGCCACCCCCGAACTGCAGGAACTGATTTTTTCGGATAACTGCATCGGAAAGGACGGAAAGAAGCGGGCGGCGGCCGACAGCAGCAACGGGAAGGCGCCGGCCCGGTTCCTTATGCCTGAACCGGCCGGGAAGACGAAGATCCCGCTGGATGAGGAAGGGTTCTATGACGCGGAGAAGCCCTACGTCTACGCGGACCGGAAGGCCGGGGTATGGAGCTATGTGAGCCGGGATATCCATGTGGAGGTCCGGCAGCGTGTGGACAAATCCGTGCCGCACCAGTGGCTGGAAGCGGCCATCCGCTACCGGGAACCGGCGTTTTTCGGCGCGATGGTGAATGAAGCGCCGCCGGAGAAAATGACCAAATCCGGCACGTTCCTTTCCAAACCGACGACGATTGTCCGGGACCACAAGGCCGTATTCGCGTTTTCCGACGATTTCTTCGGATACCGGATGCTGAACAAGCAGACAACGGGCATTGTGATCCGGAACGGCCGGGTCTGGTCCGAAAAAACGAAAAAAGGGGACAGCCGGGTATGGCCGCCCCTGGACCTGATTGCCCTTTTTGACGACGGGCACATGAAAACATATGAATCGGATTCGCACACCGCGCAGGAATACCTGGACATGGGCGTCGTGAGCACATTTGCCTTCGGCCCGATCCTGGTGGAGAACGGCACGGTGTGCCCGGACCTGAAAAAGTGGCGGACCACGGACCGGGCCCCGCGGATGGCCATGGGGATCACCGCGGACGGGACCATCCTGGCCGTGGACGTCCTGGGCCGCCGGAAGGACGCGGTGGGGGTCACCATCACCTGGCTGGCGGACAAACTGATTGAACTGGGCGCCGTTGAGGCGGTGAACCTGGACGGCGGCAATACCACCTGTATGATCTTTATGGATGATGTGATCAACCGGCCGGCAGGGGTCAAGGAGAAGGACCTGCGGACCGTCAACGGGATGATCGGCATCCGGGAGGGAAAAGAATGACAGTACGGGGATTCAGGATCCGGGTTTTCCTGTGGATCCTGGCGGCGCTGCTGGCCTGCCTGGGGGCAGCGCATGCGGCTTCCGGCGGACCGGAGGTCTGGATTTCACCGGACGGGGAGCTGACGGCAGACGCGATTACATTCAACAGGAATGAAGGAAAAGGCTATACGCTGTATCTTCCGGGAAACCTGAAGACGGAAGACCTTAAATTCGGCCTCGCGGACGGGGTACCGTTCACATTCGGCTCCCGTTCGGTGCAGAGCGGAGACGGGGCCGGGATCATCAAACCCGGAAAATACCAGATCAAAATCGGAAAGACCAGGGCCAGCCTGCAGGTGATGCGGGGATCGGCAAACCTGCCGGCGGTGTATGTGACCACGGCGAGCGGCAGCCTGAAGAAAATCGAAGCGAAAAAGGACAATAAGGAACCCGGGTACCTTGTGTTCCGCGGCCCGGACGGAAGCGTCCAGTATGACGGCGAGCTGGAGCATGTAAAGACCCGCGGGAATTCCTCCATGCAGTTCAAAAAGAAGAATTACCAGATCAAGCTGGCCAAAGGAACCGACCTCCTGGGAATGGGCAAGGCCAAGAAATGGATTCTGACCGGCAATTACCGGGACAAGTCCTACCTGCGGAACCAGGCGGTGCTGGACCTGGCCGCGGCCATCGGCCTGGATTACACCCCGGAGCATACCGCTGCGGAGCTGTACATCAACCACGAGTACCGGGGACTGTACCTCTTTTCCGAAAAGGTGGAGATTGACAATGACCGGGTTGCGTTTGCCGACCTGGAAAAGGCAACCGAAAAGGTGAACAGCGAGCCCCTGGAGAAAAACAAACTGGTCGGCAAAAAGGCATCAACCAAAGGCCATTACAAAGCGTACAGTATTCCGGTGGATCCGGAGGATATTACCGGAGGCTACCTGATCGAATACGAAAGCTATCCGGTGCGCTACGGAATGGAAGCCAGCGCCTATACTACGAAAAAGGGCGGGGTCTTGGTGTCCAAATCACCAGAATACATATCATCCGCACAGATGAAGTATATTTCCGCCCTGATGCAGTCGTTTGAAAACGCCATTATGGCATCGGACGGAAAGGATCCGGAAAGCGGGAAACACTATACGGAAATTGCGGACGAGGAATCCCTGGCCCTGAAGTACATGGTTGAAGAAATCAGTGAAAACTACGACGGGAATTCCTCCAGCCAGTATTTCTACAAGCCGCAGGACAGCATCAGCGGGAAGATTTATGCCGGGCCCGCGTGGGACTATGACAGCACCTTCGGCTCCTATGCCGCGAAGCATAACGCCAAGTATGTGCTGAACCCGGAATACCTGTGGATCGCCAAGGGCGACAAGACCGCCTGGTATCCGGCCCTGTACCGGCATGAGGACTTCCGGCAGAAAGTGGCGGAGCTCTGGCAGGAAAAGGCCCGGCCTGCCGTGGAGGTACTGCTGGGCAAACGCGAAGCCGGGGAAACGGGCATCCAGTCCATCGACCGCCTGGCCAAGTCCATTGAGGATTCCGCGGCGATGGACCGCCAGCGCTGGCTGCGCCCGGACGTATCGAGTACGGTAGCCCAGACGGGCGGCTCATTCAGCGAGAACGTCCGGTTCCTGAAGAATTACCTGGAGAAGCGGTATCACTTCCTGAACGGGGAATGGGGTGGCGGAAAATGAGCATGAACGGATATGCCCGCCGGCTGGTTTCGGGATTCCTGCTTTTCCTGCTGCTGGTGACGATGATTCCCGGGGGAACGGCCGAACCACCGGAGGCCGAGCCGTATGCGGAGGAAATCACTGCCGGATGCACCTGGGGCGGCAACTCCAAGGAAAGCAAAAAGAACACCTTCCAGCTGATGACGGACGGCGACGTCAGCACCTACTTTGCGCTGAAGGAAAAGAACGGTTTCCTGACCATTGACAGCCCGGAGCCGATCTACGGCGTTTCGGTGATGCTGTACGACCGGTTCAACCAGGATTATTCCTATGACCTGCAAACCGCGGGCGCGGACGGGGAATGGAAAACCATCGGGCAGAGCAAATACCTGAGCAACTGGCATCCGCTGGAGGAGCCGGTGAACCGGATCCGGATCCTGACGACGAGCAGGGAGCGGCTGCGGATTGCGGAGCTGCAGCTGTTCGGCGAGGGAAAGAAACCGGAAGAGGTCCAGGACTGGCAGGACCTGGACAAGGCGGACATGATGCTGCTGGCCTGCCACCCGGATGATGAAGTGCTCTGGTTTGCCGGGCTGATGCCGGTGTATGCCGACCGCGGCTACAAGGTGCAGCTGGCCATGATGACGCCGGAATATGAGGAACGCCAGCTGGAACTGCTGCAGTCCGCCTGGCACTGCGGGATGCGGTATTATCCGTATTTCATCGGGCTTCATGACAAGAACGGCCATAAAAACCTGGCCAGGCAGTATACCCTGTGGAAGGGAAAAACACGGGTGCACCGCCTGGTGACGGAATGCTTCCGGAAATTCAAACCGGAGGTGGTGGTGACCCACGGGGAAGGCGGCGAGTACGGGCACAGCGCGCATAAAGCGACGGCGGATTCCGCCAAGACCTGCATCAAGTATGCGGCCAACAGCCGGAAATATCCGGAGTCGGCCAAAGAATACGGGACCTGGCAGGTGAAGAAGCTTTACCTGCACGAGTATGAAAAGAATAAGGTGTCCATGGACTGGACCCAGCCGCTGGAATCATTCGGCGGGAAAACGGGGTTTGATATTGCCGGGGAAGCGTTCCTTTACCATGTTTCCCAGGTCAAAATCGGCCACTATGAGTTCAAACCGGTGGGCGACCACGACAATACGGCCTTTGGCCTGTACTATACCGCGGTGGGGCCGGACCAGGGGAAGAACGATTTCATGGAGAATATCCCGTGATCCACCGGAAACGGGGCTATGAAAAAACCAGGCTGACAGTTCAGCCTGGTTTTTTGCGCCCGGGGCAGATGCTTATTCAGCAGGACGGATTGTGAACCCGGTAGGTAAATTCGCGGAAAGCGGCGCTTCCGCCGGTTTCTTCCGCCGCGTACAGGAACAGCCCGAACCGGCAGCCGGTGAAATGATCCAGTGCAAAGGCCATGGGATGGACGGGCCCCAGCGGCTTCCATCCGGCCGCGTCCCGGTATTCAAACTGCACTTCGCCCTTCAGCCCGGCAAAGCGGACATTGGCCCGCAGGCGGACTTCCGCCCGGTCCCACGGGATCCGGGCGTACTCCTTTTCTTCCTTCTCCCCGGGCTTCCGGGCTTTCATGACCAGCGCAACCCCGCCGGCATCGCGGGTGATTCCGGCCAGGCCGTAGCTGCCGATGAGCAGGCAGAGGCCGGCGGTATCCCCCGGCCGGATTGCGGACGCGTCCACGGTGACCTCCGCCGCACAGCCGGGAAGGACGGTGCGCTGGGTGATGGTATTCCGGGCATGCTCCAAGGTCCGGCTGATTTTGTCCGTCCGGATGATATAGGCGCCGTTTCCGGTTTCCCAGCAGCCTTCCCGGGACTCATGGTTGAACTGCCAGACGTTCTTCAGCGCGGGGGAGGTGAAATCATCATCGGCAACCAGGGGTTCCGGAACCCAGTCCGGCCGGGTGCAGGTGTTGGCAATTTCCTTTGTTACGGGACCGAAAACCGGACAGCCGGATTCATTCCAGGTGACGGGAACCAGGACCGGAATCCGCCCGACCGGGCCGCGGTCCTGGAAGAGGACGGCAAACCACCGGCCGTCCGGTGTATCCACGATGCCGCCCTGCGCCACGCCGCTGTTGAGCCCGTCCAGGCCGGAAACCAGCACATCGCCGCCGGTCCATTCCCCGTCCAGTGAATCCGCGGTAAAGCAGGCTTCCGCGCGGAACCACCGGTCCTGCAGGGAATGGATCATCAGGAGGACATACTTCCCGTTGATTTTGTAGATGTGGGAGCCTTCATACCCGAGGAAATCCCCCGGGGCATCCCGGACGATGATCCGGTCCAGGCCGCCTTCCTTCGGGCCGCTGAGGTCTTCGTGCAGCTCCGTCAGGCGGATATTCCGGTTGCCGTACACGATATACACCCGGCCGTCCTCATCGAACAGCAGGGAAGAATCGTGGTAGATTCCCCCGATATACTGCTTTTTCCAGGGACCTTCGATGCGGTCCGCCGTGAAGAGGAAGGTTTTCGGCCACTCATGGGCGATGAAGACCGCATAGAACCGGCCGTTGTGGTACCGCAGGGAAGCCGCCCACATGCCGTGGCCGTAGGCGGTCTGCTCCCCTTCCAGGATTTCCCCGGGCGTATGCTCCAGGGTTTCATACAGGTATGTGCAGATTTCCCAGCGGATGAGGTCATGGGATCTGAGGATCACTCCGCCGGGGAAGAAATGCATGGTCGTACTGATCATGTAATACGTATCGCCGACCCGGATGACATCCGGATCCGGGTAATCCATTCCCGTGAGGGGATTGAAGCCGGGGGAGATCTGGAAATCCATATTTTCTGCCATATCCGATTACTCCTTTTCTGACGGGAGCATACCCCATCCGGCGTCCAAATGTCAATCCGCCCGGCCGCGGAAGGCGGCCGGCGGAGGGGCCGATCCGGCCGGGCGGGGGAGAAGCCTTCCGGACGCTTTTATCTTGCGGAGACAAAGCTTGTCATGGTATAATTTACCAAATGCTCACAGGGAGGAACATGCTTGTGACCGGGAAGATTATCCGCTGGATTGTGACGGTGCTGCTGCTGGCGGCCATGGCGATGGTCGTGTCGTCTCCGGCGTCCCTTGCGGAAACGCATCCGCTGGCGATGGACATGAATGTTTTCGGCGATGAAATGAAGGCGGACGGCTGGATTTCCAAGGAAGAATACCAGGATGAATCCATCCATATCCAGCTGGACAGCCGAACCCGCAAAACCAAGTCCAGCGCGGACAAGACCACGATTACCTGGGTGACGGTGGAGATTGCGGATGCCAGCCAGCTGCGGACGTATTTCAGCGACGGCAGCTATGACAGCCGGAAGCAGGAACGCTCCAATGTGATGACCAAGCGCACGCGCGCGGTCGTGGCGATGAACGCGGATTTTGCCAAGTATACCTACGACTTCGGATATATTATCCGGCAGGGCGTATTTTACCGGGACGCGCTGGACCAGCAGAAATATCCCCGAGACGTGCTGGTGATTGACAGCGAAGGCGATTTTTCGATTATCCCCAACGCGACCAGCGGGGATATGCAGGCATTCCTGGCCGAACTGGAGGCGTCCGGACGGATTGCCGTCAACTCCTTCACTTTCGGCCCGGCCCTGATCAACAACGGCGAGGTACAGACCATTACCTCCAAGGAGCATGAAGCCAAGCTGGCGACCGCCCGGATCTGCATCTGCCAGCTGGACCACCTGCGCTACGCGATCGTGGTGGTCAACGGCGGGAACGGCGTGGGCATCAACCTTCAGGAACTGGCAAATTTCATTCCCGAAATCCTGCCGGACTGCAAGGTGGCCTACAACCTGGACGGCGGCGGCTCCGCCCACCTGCTGCTCAACGGCAAGATGGTGAACAAAACCGCCAACAGCCGGGGAATCTCGGATATCATCTATTTTGCTTCGGCGGCGGGAGAATAATCCATGACAACGATTGATGCGGGTGCATTCACATTTTATCCCTACGGGCTCGCATTGGCGGCCGGTGCGCTGGCCAGCCTGCTGCTGATGAGGCTCCTGAGCCGCGGCCACCGCCTGAAGGCGGAGACGGCGAGCTGGTTCGGCCTGTTTGCGATTCCCCTGGCCGTCCTCTGCGGGCGGATCCTTTACTTCCTCGTATCCCTGCCCTGGTTTATCGACCGGGGCGCTGAAACCTTCTTCCATTTTACGGAAGGAGGTTATATGCTGTACGGCACCATGGCCGGGATCGTCCTTGCCGCGTGGCTGACCGGACGGATTACGCACCAGGGGACCGCCCGGATCCTGGACGGCGCGGCGGCGCCCTTTGCGCTGTTTACGGCGGCAGCCCGGTGCGCGGAAAGCCTGGCGGGGGTCGGACTGGGCGAATACATCGAAGAGTGGTTTGACCCCATGTTCGGCCGGTCCTTGATTGAACTGGAGGACTCTTCCTTCTTCCAGCGGTTTCCGTTCGGCGTGCTGGACGCGGACGAGCTGTGGCGGTTTCCGGTATTCCTCCTCGAAGCAATTGCGGCGGTCGTATTCCTGATCCTGCTGCTGCGGATCCGGACCCGCCGGGACGGGACGAAAGCGCTCCTGTTCCTTGGACTGTACGCAGCCCTGCAGACCTTCCTGGAGAGCATCCGGATCGACCTGGAGCTGCGCTGGGGATTTGTGAAGATCAACCAGCTGCTGGCCCTGCCCGCGATGGCGCTGATCATCGCAATCTGCATTCTTCGTACGCCCCGGGAGGAACGCTCCTTCCGGCGTTTCGCGGTGCCGTCGGCCGGCATCCTGCTGTGCTGCGGCGTAATCATGGCGATGGAATTCGCCCTGGAAAGCAAGATCAAATTCCTGACCTGGATGCGGATGGACCTTTGCTGGATGGTAATGCTGACCGCGGCGGTCTGCATGGCCGTATGCGCCTGCCGCCTGATTATGAAAACCGACAGGTGCGGGAAAGACTGACCGGAGGAATTGTATGCGCAGGATATGGATCGCAATACTGGCGGGACTGCTTCTCTGCATGACGCTGACGGCGGGAACGGCGGAGGGAGGCGAAACGGTCTCCTTCGGAAAGCTGACGGTTCCGGCGGACGCGGAAAGCATCGACCTGGGGAAGGTTGCGGTTTCCGGCAGCGGATATCCGGAATTCTATGACTTCCTGGCCCAGCTGCCCAACCTGAAGCATGTGGACATGTATTCCACCAAGATTCCGCGGAAGCGGATTGAACAGCTGGCGGAACGGTTCCCGGAGGTGGAATTCGGATGGACGATGGTGGTCGGGAACCATACGGTGCGGACGGACGCCGTTTCGTTTTCCACATCCCACAGCGACAGCTCGGCACGCCACAAGAACGAGGATTTTTCCGTGCTGAAATACTGCAAAAACCTGGTGGCCCTGGACATCGGGCATAACGCGGTGAACGACCTTTCCTTCCTGAACGACCTTCCCAACCTGAAGATCCTGATCCTGGTGGACAACCAGTTCCAGGATATTACGCCGGTTGCTTCGCTGACAGGGCTGGAATACCTGGAACTGTTCTACAACGATATCCGGGACGTATCCGCCCTGCCGGCCCTGGTGAACCTGAAAGACCTGAACCTCGGCTTCAACCGGATTGCGGACATCTCGCCGATTGAATCCATGACATGGCTGGAACGGCTGTGGGTTCCGCAGTACAACAGCCACAACCCGACCAAGAAGCCGGACCCGGAAGCCGTGCAGCGCCTGCGGGACGCGCTTCCGGACACCCTGATCGATTCCACTGCCAAGTCATCGGTGGGAAACGGGTGGAGGGACCATCCCCGGTACACGGTGATGCGGGAAATCTTCAAAACGAACAGCTGGATTCCCCTGGACGGGGAGGAAAACCCGGAACCCTGATCATGAAACGAAGAGAGGCTGATACCATGCGCGTTCTGAAAACCATCCCAGCCATCCTGCTGGCGGCCGTACTGGCGGCTGTTTCCGTTTGTGCCGCGGCGGAAGGGGAATTCCGCCCCCTGCCGATTGACCTGAGCGGCGGCGCCCCGCTCCATGAGCAGTACGCCTCGGACAAGCTGGTTTATGAGGATCCGACGATCCGCGTGGAGCGGAGCCTCCGGACCCAGAGCGACGTGATCAACCGGGAATACTATATCGCCGATATCGTGATCCGGGATCCCTCCCAGATCCGGACCGCCAGCGCGGAACCCACCACGTTTATCTCGGAGCGCCGGGTGGTGGGCACCACGATCGCACGGCGGGTCAACGCCGTGTTCGCCATGAACGGCGATTACTGCGGCGACTTCCACGGAAACGAATCGTCCAAATTCGTCCTGCGCCAGGGAACCATTTTCCGCGATACGGTGGACCAGCGGCTGGATATGCTGCTGATTGACGAAGCCGGGGATTTCCACATCATCCGGGGCAGTGAAGACCTGGCTTCCATGGACAAGACGCAGATTGACGGGAAAAAGGTGATCAATGCCCTGCAGTTCGGCCCGGCCCTGGTGATTGACGGCGTGCCCACCGAGGATGATTACCTGATGTCGGCCAAGCATTCCCCGCAGTTCGCCGACCCGGACGGCCGGGAGGACCGGCTGTGCATCCTCCAGGAAGGCCCGCTGCATTACAAGGTGATTGCCACCCGGAACGGCGCGAATATGGCGCAGTTCAAGCAGCTGGTGCTGAGCCTTGCACCGGACTGCACCAACGCGTATGTGCTGGATGGCGGCGGCTCCACCCAGCTGGTTTTCCTGGGCGAGTGGTACAACAATGTGACCCAGAAAACCAAGCAGAACGTCCGGAAGCTGTCGGATATCGTGTATTTTGCCAGCGCCTGGTTTGAGGAAGGTGAATAAAGGATTATGATGACCACCAATCCGGCTGCCTACCTGATTTTCCTTGCCGGAAGCTTTGCGGTATGCTTTGCGCTGTTCGGGCTTTCCGCCCGGACGCGGATGAAGCTGGAAGGCGGAAAAGCCGCCGCGCTGGCGGGACTTTCCCTGGGACTGGGCATCCTCCTGGGGCTGGTCGGCGCCAAGCTGCTGTATTTCCTGTTCCGCGCATCCTATATCTTCAAAACCGGTTTCGGGAAATACCTGTTCTCCCTGAAGGCGGATGAGCTGTCCTACTACGGCGGGGCAGCCGGCGTCTGCTTCGGCGTATTCCTGGCCGCCCGGATCCTGGGACAGAAGCCGGGAAAGACGCTGAACGCGTTCGCGGCATCCGGCGCGCTCCTGGCCGCGCTGGCCCGGTTCGGGGAATACTGGCTGGGCGCGCTGGGAACCGGGGATTACCTGGAGGAAGCGCTGCCTTTCCCCTTTGCGGTTTATGAAGCCTGGAACCCGGATTTTCCGGAGTATTACCTGGCGGTATTCATGCTGGAAGGCATCCTGTACCTGCGGATTGCCATCTTTGCCCTGCGGAACCGCGATGACCGCCTGTGCTTCCTGCGCACGATATTCTACCTGTGCCTGGCGCAGATTATCTGTGAAAGCGCGCGGGCCCAGAGTATCCGCTGGCTGTTTGTCCGCTATGAGCAGCTGCTCTGCTACCTGATCGCCGAAGGAATCCTGGTATGGTACGCAATTGCCGGCCGTAAGCAGGGAAAGCGCAACTGGGGCGCGGCCATGTTCGGCCTGCTGGTCTGCGCGGTGACGATCCTGGAGGAATTCATGCTGGACGGGAAGATCACGCTGGGCGAGATCGGCCTTCCGCCGGTGGTGATCTATGCTTTGATGGCCTGGGGACTGCTGGAGCTTGCCGGCTGGGAACGCTCAGCCCGCCGGAAACTGGAGAACTGAAAACAACCGAGGGAAAACCAAAACCACCGGCACTGCCGGTGGTTTTGCTGTTTCCGGAGGCGGGATTACCGGCCCGCAGAAATGAACTTTTTCGCAGGTTCGCCCCAGGCACCCAGGTCCCCGCCGTTCCAGGCGAAATAGCGTTCGCAGGTGGTGGAGACCGGCGCGACGGCGGCCAGCTTTTCCACGGAGGTGACGGCATCATCGTCCAGCGCTTCATCCTGGAGCACATTGCGGATGGCGCAGAGCATCACCTCGCCGTCGTCCATGGGCAGGAACTGTTTGACTTCCAGTTCAAAGGCCACCGGGGAAGCGGTGAGGACCGGGACGGGCAGCACGCGGCCTTTTTCGATTCCCGCAACGGGCTTCATTTTGTCCGGGCTGTGGCCGTCGGTGGTTCCGAGGTAATCCGCCAGGGGTAGGAGCGCTTCGGTGACGAGGCAGGCGGAAAAGACCTTCTGCTGATGGATGTTCTCCTTGGTGAGCTTATCCCCGCCGATGCAGGCCATGACGCCCAGATCGGTATCCCAGATATAGCTGAACCAGCAGAAGAGGCCGAAGTCCGGCCGGCCTTCCTTATCATAGGTTCCGTAGAGGAACAGGGTCTGGGGGCAGAAATCGTTGGTGGGGGCTTTACTGATTTTATTCATGTTTTTTCCTTTCTGAGCCGGCGGCTCATCCATCTGTTTTTCCTGGATTCCGGTCCGCCTCCCGCACGTTCTCCAGCACGCGCAGGAGGAAGCTTTCAAAGGAGGCAACCTCGTTTTCCTCAAAACCGCGGAAATAGATATCGGTCATCTTTTCCGAGACAGCGGTGTACTGTTCCCGGCACTGGACGGCCTTCGGGCCGAGGAAGATCCGGATGACGCGCCTGTCCTCCGCAGAGCGTTTCCGGACCACCAGGGCGGCATCCTCCATCCGGTCCAGCATGCCGGTGAGCGTACTGCTGGCCAGCCCGGTCCGGCGGCCGATTTCGATGGCCGAAAGGCCGTCCTGCTGCCAGAGAGCATCGAGGATTTTGCCCTGCGGACCGTTGAACTGAACCGCTCCGGATGCGGAAAGCAGCTTCTCAAATACGCGTCCGCCGATGAGGCGGATCTGGGCAATGTAATCCCCGCTGCGTGAAATCATGACGATCTCCTCCTTCTACATAGGATATTACTATATAGTAATATAATTGTCAACCCCGTGAATCCGGAAGAATAAAAAAACGGATGGGCGATGCCCATCAGCTTTTTACCAGGGAAACCAGCACATCCACCATCTTCTCCATGGCGGGGACGGGGATCAGCTCCTTCCGCCCGTGGAAGTTGTATCCGCCGGTGGACAGGTTGGGGCAGGGGAGCCCCATGTACGACAGGCGGGCGCCGTCGGTTCCGCCGCGGATCGGCTGGACGAGCGGGTCGATCCCGTTGGCTTCGAAAGCCATTTTTGCCCGGTCCAGGATCTCCGGATGCTGTTCCACGATCTCCTTCATGTTCCGGTAGGAATCCTTCAGCTCCATGGCCACGGTGCCGGCGCCGTACCGCCGGTTCAGCACTTCCGCGGCAGCGGTCATCATGGTCTTCCGGGCCTCCAGCTTCGTGATGTCATGATCCCGGAGGATGTACCGGAGCTCCGCGAACTCCTCATTCCCGGTCATACCGGTGAGGTGGTAGAACCCCTCATAGCCCTCGGTATGCTCGGGCCGCTCCCAGGGCGGGAGCATTCCGGCAAACTCCATGGCGATGAGCGCCGCGTTGACCATCTGGTTTTTCGCGCTGCCGGGATGGATGCTGATGCCCTTCACCCGCACGATGCAGGAGGCGGCGTTGAAGCACTCGTATTCCAGCTCGCCCAGGGCGCCGCCGTCGACGGTGTAGGCGAAATCCGCCCCGAAACCCGGGACGTCGAAGAGGTCCGCCCCGCGGCCGATCTCCTCATCCGGCGTGAAGGCAATGCAGATTTTTCCGTGGTCCGGCGCGTCCGGCGCGAGCATCCGCTCACACAGGGCCATGATTTCCGCCACGCCGGCCTTGTCGTCCGCCCCGAGGACGGAATCCCCGGAGGTGACGATCAGCTCCTGGCCTTTCAGGCTGTCCAGGAAGCTGAACCCGCTGATTTCGACGCCGTTTTCCAGGCGGATTGTTCCGCCGTCATAGGCGGGAATGACCTGCGGCCGGGTGGCGCCCGGAACCGCGTCGGAGGTATCCATATGGGCGATCAGCCCGATGGCCGGGGCATCCGCCTTTCCCCGGGCGGGGATAAAGCCGTACACATATCCGTGCTCATCCATGCAGGCGCCCTGCACCCCCATGGCGTTCATTTCGCTGACCAGCAGTTCCCCCAGCACCTTCTGGCCCGGGGTGGACGGGCAGCATTCGTTTGCCTCACAGGAGGTGGTTTCCACCTGTACATATCTCAGGAACCGTTCCTTGACACTGCTCATAAAATCCTCCCTGTTTTCCCGGCCCCAGTTTCCGTGCCCGGGACCCTGCGCTGCTGACATCATACCACATTCCCGGGGAAACGGAAACGCCCGTCCCGGCAATCCGCTATTGACATTCCGGGGCAAGTAAGATATTTTTGCAGGGAAAAAACGAACGAGACCGGCCGCAGGAAAAACGCGGCAGGAACTGAAAAAGGATGTGCAGGATATGGCGGATGCCCGGGAAATTACGATTCCCGTTCAACTGGATGCCGGAACGTTCCGACGCTTTGCGTGTTTTGATACCCTGATCCGGAAAAAACGCGGGGTCCGGCCGGCGGTGTTTGCCGTGATCATGACGGCATTTGCCATCATCGCGCTGCTGAGCGGGAAACCGCAGAGCGGGCTGATTGCCGCCGTGCTGCTGGCGGTGGGCTGCGGGCTTCCGCTGGTTTATTTCGGGGTATTCCTGGGACAGGTGAACCGGCAGGCGGCGCAGCAGAAGCTCGAAAAGGGAAAGGCCGTCTATACGGTGACGCTCCGCGGGGACGGTTTTACGGTGGTCAGCAACCGCAAGGCGGGCGAGACCGTCACCGTCCTGTGGTCGGACGCGGACAGCGCGTACCGGAAAAAGGGATGCATCTACCTGTATGCCAGCCCGCAGCGGGCTTTCCTGCTGCCCGACGGACAGGCGGACGCGCCGGATGAAGCGGTATGGCAGGCGGTGGTCCGGGGACTGGGAGAAGAAAAATGCCGGCCGGCCGGAACCCGGGGATAAAGCCGTTCCGGAATCGGAAGTGCAGAAATGATGAACAGGAAGGAGGAAGCACATGAAGCGCTTAGGCTGGCACAGCATGAGCCTTTCCAGGAGAGTTTTGCTGCTCCTGACGCTGGTGCTGGTTTCCGCGGCGGTCCAGATCAGCATCGCGCAGATCCAGAACCTTCATGTATTCCGGCCGATGGAAGAAAACGCGGAGCAGATCCAGACCATCAGCCAGTTCCTTCATGAAACCGAAAAGTGCATCGGGACCCTGGAAGAGTACCACTGGGAGTACGGGGATCCGGACGCGCTGAATGAAGAGGTCCGGAGCAGCATGAAAGCCGCGTCGGACCATCTTTCCTCCCTGAAGTTCCGGGACGGGGCGGTGAGCGAGAACACCCTCCTGCTGTTCCACGCGGTGCGGACGACCTATCCCTTCTACGTGGAACGGCTGGATGAGATCCGGCAGGCGCTGGAGAACAACGACAAGTCCGCGGCGAGCCGGATTTACTATGACACCGCCTCGCCGTGCGGCCAGTACCTAGCGCAGTACAGCCGGGAGCTGCTGGAGCAGACCATCCTCGACAGCCATGACGAGGTTTTTTCCCTGACGTCCACGAGCAAGAAATACAACGCCCTGCACCTGGCCAGCTCCCTGGCGGCGCTGCTTGCCACCGTTGTGCTGGCCCTGTGGCTCCGCTCGCTGCTGGTTTCCATCTCCCAGCTTTCCAAAGCCTCCCGGAATATCAGCGAGGGGAACTTCGACATCCCCGACGTGGACGACCGCCGGCAGGATGAAATGGGCCGCCTGGCATCCACCTTCAACGAAATGAAGCAGTCCATGAAGGGACAGATGGACCTGCTGCGGGAAAAGGGAGAGATGGAGCGGAAACTCCGCATCAAGGAAACAGAAGCGCTGGAGCTGCAGAATCGGGTTGACGCCGGAAAGCTGCAGCTGCTGCGCAGCCAGATCCACCCGCATTTCCTGTTCAACACGCTGAACGTGATCAGCTATCGCGCGAAGCGGGAAAACGCCCCGGAAACGGTGGAACTGCTTGGCTCCCTGAGCCGCTTTTTCCGCTATACCCTGGGCAGCAACGACGCTTACGTTCCGCTGTCCAAAGAGGTGCAGACCATCCGGGATTTCTACGCGATTTACCATGCCCGGTTCGCGGACCGGATCCGCATGGACTGGCATATCGACCCGGAAATCGAGCTGACCGAAACCATGATTCCCTCCTTCCTGATCCAGCCCCTGGTGGAAAACGCGTTCTACCACGGCGTGGCGCCGAAGGAAGAGGGCGGTACGGTTTCGGTGGATATCCGGAAAGCCGGGGAAGAGCTCCGGGTTTCCGTGTCGGACGACGGGGTCGGGATTTCGCCGGAGGTGATCCGGCGGCTGGAAGAACACCTGCAGCAGCAGTCGCCGCCGGATGAGCATATCGGCCTGTACAACGTGGCGGCCCGGCTGCGGCTGGCCGGGGAAGGCAACCGGCTGAGCATTGAGGACCGGCCGGAGGGCGGGACCACCGTCAGCATCCGGATGCCGCTGATCTCCGCGGCGGACATGAGCGAAGCGGAGGGAGAGGCATGAACAAAATCCTGATTGCGGACGATGAACAGTTCGAACGCGAGCTGCTGGATGAAATCGTGCACCGCCATTTTGACCCGCAGATCCAGACCCGGCTGGCGGAAAGCGGGCGCCAGGCCATCGACGTGGCGGGATTCTGGAAACCCTCCATGGTCCTGATGGACATCGAGATGCCGGGGATTAACGGCATCAACGCGGCGAAGCGGATCATCGAGCGGGATCCTTCCGTGAAGGTGATCTTTGTGACGGCGTACAGCCTGTTCAACTACGCCTACGAAGCGGTGAAGCTGGGCGCGTTCGACTATATCCTGAAGCCGGTGAACGAAGCGGACACGGTGAAGTCCATCCGGCGCTGCCTGGGGCAGGTGGAATCGCGGGAACAGCTGGAAGCGCTGGCCTCCGTCGCGTCCTCGCTGGAGGAGCATTCCTCCGCGGACAAGATCGGCCTGCTGATGTCCAACGTGCGCAACTACCTGCAGCACAATTACATGCGGATGGATATCAGCCTTGATTCCATCAGCGATATCCTGCATATCAACCCGTCCTACTTTTCCATGCTGTTCAAGAAGAACTTCGGGGTCAATTTCGTGGACTATGTGACGGAACTGCGCATCGGCGCGTCCAAGGAACTGCTGAAGGACCCCTTCCTGTCCGCGACGGAAATCGCCAACGCGGTGGGATATGAGAGCCTGAACTACTATACCCGGGTATTCAAGAAAACCACGGGGGTTACGCCGACGGAATACCGCCGGAACCACAGCGCCCCGGGGAGCAAGGAGGAAGAATCGTGAAACGGATCGGTATCCTGCTCGGTGTGCTGCTCCTGGCGGCGGCCGTTTTCCTGGCGGTCTGGGCGATGATTCCCCGGGAAACCCAGCCAGAGCCGCCCGCGCTGATGTTCCGGTACGCAGACAACCAGCCGAAGGGATATCCCACCACGCAGGCTGCAGACTATTTTGCGGAGCTGGTGGAGAAGCGGACGGACGGAAAAATTGTGATCCGGGTATTCCCGGACAGCGTGCTGGGAAACGAGATCAGCGTTTTCCGCCAGATGCAGTTCGGCGGGATCGACTTTGCCCGGCTTTCGGTGAGCACCCTGTCGGAGTTTGTTCCCGAAATATCGATCCTCCAGCTGCCGTACCTGTTTGAGGACGCGGAGCACATGTGGCGGGTGCTGGACGGGGAAATCGGGAAGCAGCTGCTGGAGAGCATCCGGCCCTTCGGGCTGGCCGGCATGAGCTGGTTTGACGCCGGAAGCCGGAATATCTACACGAAAACGCCGGTTACAAGCCTGGACGATATCAAACGCCTGCGGATCCGCGTGCAGGAATCGGACTTCCTCAGCCGGATGGTGTCCCTCTGGGGCGCGGTGCCGGTGAAAATCTCCTACGAATCCGTTTACTCCGCGCTGCAGACCGGGAAGATCGACGGCGCGGAAAACAACTGGCCCAGCTATGAAGCCACCGGGCATTACGAGGTGGCGCCCTACTACCTGCTGGATGCGCATTCCCGGCTGCCCGAAGCGCAGCTGATCAGCCAGAACGCGCTGGAGGAAATCTCCGCGCTGGGGGACGGATACGTGGAGATCGTGCTGCAGTGCGCGGCGGAATCCGCGCAGTATGAGCGGGAGCTGTGGAAGGAGCGGGAAGCGCGGTCTGAAGCGGTCGTCCGGGAAAGCGGATGCATCGTGACCGAGCTGAGCGAGGAGGAAATGAAACGATTCCAGGACGCCGTGGCCCCGATCTATGAGGAATTCACCGGGGACCGGGCGGAAATGATCCGGCGGATCCAGGAGGACTGATACTTTCAATTCCGGCTGAAGTTTTCCAGCCGGAATTGTCATTTTTTTTGGATTATTAGCACATTTTTGACATTCGCTTGAATTTCATTTTCCATTCCAATAGCATAGGGCACAACAAAGGCAGCGCGACCAAATGCAGCTGTCACACAACATTATTCATATTTGGAGGAGTGGAAACATGAAAAAGATGCTCGTACTCGTTCTCGCCCTGGCCATGCTGCTCAGCTGCGCCTGCGCACTGGCTGACGAACCCGTCACCCTGACCTATTCCGAAGTCAACCCCCTGGAAGGCAACGTCGTGGGCGAAGTTGCCAAGGCTTTCAAGGCCAAGGTGGAAGAAATCTCCGGCGGCAGCGTGCTGATCGACATCCAGGCCGGCGGCGTGCTGGGCTCTGAAGACCAGATCCTGGACAACCTGCTGGGCGGCGGCAACATCACCGACATCGGCCGTTTCTCCGCGTTCGCGCTGACCCAGTACGGCTGCGACAAGGCCAAGCTCCTGTCCATCCCCTACACCTTTGTGAACGAAGACCATTTCTGGAAGTTCGCGGACAGCGAAATGGCCAAGGACTTCCTGATGGAGCCCCAGACGCTGGGCCTGCCGCTGCGCGGCCTGTGCTACGGTGAGGAAGGCTTCCGTCATTTCTTCATCCGGAAGGGCATCGAAGTGAAGACCATCGAAGACCTGAAGGGCCTGAAGATCCGCGTTTCCGCCGACCCCGTCATGACCGGCATGGTGGAGAACCTGGGCGCGACGGCCACCCCCGTGAACTTCAACGAACTGTATTCCGCGCTGAACACCGGCATGGTGGACGCGGCTGAACAGCCCACTTCCAACTACTTCGCCAAGGCCTTCCCGGAAGTCGCTCCCACGCTGCTGCTGGACGGCCACACCCTGGGCGCGATCCAGCTGATCATCACGGATGCGGCCTGGGCCAAGCTGAATGAAGAACAGCAGGGCTGGATCATGGAAGCGGCCGCGTACGCTTCCCAGGTCTGCCGCGAAAAGGTCGCCGAGATCGAAGCGGAAACCTTCCAGAAGCTGGCGGACATGGGCGTGACCGTGATCGAGGTCACCGACAAGGCTCCCTGGGTGGAAGCCTGCCAGCCCACCATCCAGGCCAACACCGCGGACCAGGCGGAGCTGTACCAGCAGATCCTGGATATGCAGTAATCCGGATCCGGAGAATCCAATGATTGAAGGGGTGCAGGGGAAATCCCCTGCGCCCCTTTTCCGCTTTAGCATGAAAGGAGTTTCCCGATGCCGGCTTTCTTTACGACGCTTGAGAAAATCAAGCCATTGTTTGACTGGACCCACAGGATTATCCTGTTTATCTGCAAGCTCCTGCTGGTTGCGGATATCATCATTACGACGTGGGCGGTCGCCGGACGGTATATCCCGTTTATTACCGACCCCAAGTGGAGCGAAGAGATTGTGCTGACGCTGATGGTCTACATGGCGGTGCTCTCCGCCACGCTGGCCATCCGCCGCGGGCTGCATATCCGCATGACCGCTTTTGACAAGTACCTGCCGGAAAAGGTGAAAACCGTATCCGACCTGATTGCCGATATCGGAGTGCTGGCGCTGGGCGTGGTCCTGGTGATCTACGGAATCAAGTTCTGCAATTCCCCGCTGAGCATCCGCGGAAAGTATGTGGCGATTCCCACGCTGAGCAAGTTCTGGCAGTACCTGCCGATCCCGGTGGCGGGCGTCGGCATGGTGATTTTTGAACTGGAACAGATTTTCAGGCATGTGGAAGCCCTGGTTGTGAAAAAAACAGCAGAGGAGGGAAAAGGGCATGGATGCTGAAACCCTGTCGACAATCATCCTGCTGGGCAGTTTCCTGCTCCTGGTGCTGATTCGTTTCCCGATTGCATACGCGGTGGGAATCTCCACCGTGCTGTGCATGATTTCCATGGGGCAGAACCTGGTGACCCTGCCCCAGCAGATGGTGAAGGGTGTGTGGTCCTTCTCCCTGATGGCGGTTCCGTTCTTCATTACCATGGGGGTGCTGATGGGAACCGGGGGTATATCGGAAAAGCTGATTGCACTGGCCAATTCGCTGGTCGGATGGATGCGCGGCGGACTGGCCATGGTGAATATTGTGGCTTCCTACTTCTTCGGGGGAATCTCCGGATCCGCGGCGGCGGATACCGCCTCCCTGGGCTCCATCCTCATCCCGATGATGGTGGACGAGGGATATGACGCGGACTTTTCCACCGCGGTGACGATCACGTCCTCCTGCGAAGGCCTGCTGGTGCCGCCCAGCCACAACATGGTGATTTATGCCATGACCGCCGGCGGCATCTCCGTGGGCGCCCTGTTCATGGCCGGCTACCTGCCCGGCGCGCTGCTGGCGGCGGCCCTGATGATCGGCTCCTACGTGCTTTCCGTGAAGCGGAAGTACCCCAAGGGGGACAAGTTCTCCCTGAAGGTGTTCGGAAAACAGCTGATCCAGTCCTTCTGGGCGCTGGCGGCGGTCCTGATCGTCGTGTTCGGCGTGGTGGGCGGCATCTTTACCGCCACCGAGTCCGCCGCGATCGCGGTGGTCTATTCCCTGTTTGTATCCGTATTCATCTACAAGGGCCTGAACTGGCGGGGCGTGTGGAAGGGCCTGGAGAGCTGCGTGGGCACGCTTTCCATCGTGCTGATCCTGATCGCCATGAGCGCCGCGTTCGGCAACAACCTGACGCTGCTGCATGTGCCGGCGAAAGCCGCCGCGCTGATTACGGGCATCTCCAGCAACCCCATCGTGGTGATCCTGCTGCTGAACCTGATCCTGCTGGTGCTGGGCATGATTATGGACATGGCGCCGATCATCCTGATCGCGACGCCGATCCTGCTGCCGGTAGCGATGAGCGCCGGCCTGCACCCGGTCCAGTTCGGCATCATGATGGTGCTGAACTGCGGTATCGGCCTGCTGACGCCACCGGTGGGCGCGGTGCTGTTCATCGGATCGGCGGTGGCCAAGCGCCCGATGGAAAACGTGGTCCGCGCGACGCTGCCGTTCTACCTGTGCATGCTGGCTGCCCTGCTGCTGATCTCCTTCATTCCAGCGATCAGCCTCTGGCTGCCGGCCCTGACCGGGGCGACCCTGTAAACCTGACTGTATTCACGGGTGCCCGGGATCCGGGCACCCGTGCTTTGGAGAGAAGAAAAATGAAAGTAAATCTGAGCAGCCTCCGGGATACCGCCGCGTGGGAACAGGCCGGAGTCAGGCTGCCGGCGTTTGATATCGCGGCCATGCGGGAAAAAACCCGAAAAACCCCGGTATGGGTGCATTTCGGGGCCGGCAATATCTTCCGGGCGTTCATTGCCGCGCTGCAGCAGCGCCTGCTGGACAGCGGTGACGCGGAATGCGGCATCATCGCCGCGGATACCTTTGATGTGGACAATATCCGCATGATCTACGGCGGATACGACAACCTGACCATGAGCGTTACGCTGAACGCCGACGCGACCATCGACAAGGAGATCATCGCCTCCGTATCGGAAGCGCTGGTGGCCCAGCCGGGGGAAAAGGCGGACTGGAAACGGCTGCGCGAAATCTTTGCCGCCCCGTCCCTGCAGATGGTTTCCTTCACGATTACCGAAAAGGGATACGCCCTGCGGCAGATCAACGGATCCTACTTGCCGGCGGTGGCGGAGGACCTGGAAAAAGGGCCCGGACATCCCCGCCATGCCATGACCACCGTGACCGCCCTGCTGCTGTACCGCTACATGAACGGGAAAGCGCCGCTGGCGGTGGTGAGCATGGACAACTGCAGCCATAACGGCGAGAAACTCCGGAGCAGCATCCTGGAGGTGGCGGAGACCTGGTGGAAACGGGGATTCGTATCCTGGGACTTTATCGCCTGGCTGACGGATGAAACCCGGGTTTCGTTCCCCTGGAGCATGATTGACAAGATTACGCCGCGCCCCGCGCCGGCCGTGCAGCAGATGCTCGCGGACGCCGGAATCGAGGATATGGCGCCGATCCAGACACCCCGCGGGACGTTTGTGGCCCCGTTCGTCAACGCGGAAAAGCCGCAGTACCTGGTGGTGGAGGACCGTTTTCCCAACGGGCGGCCGCCGCTGGAAAAGGCCGGGGTGTACTTTACCGACCGGGATACCGTGAACCGGACGGAACGGATGAAGGTGACTACATGCCTGAACCCCCTGCATACCGCGCTGGCGGTGTACGGATGCCTGCTGGGCTATACGCTGATCTGTGAGGAAATGAAGGACGGGGACCTGGTGAAGCTGGTGCGCCGCCTGGGCTATACGGAAGGCCTGCCGGTGGTGACCGATCCCGGAATCCTGAGCCCCCGGGCGTTTATCGACGAGGTGGTGGAACAGCGGCTGCCGAACCCGTTTATGCCGGACGCGCCGCAGCGGATTGCCACGGATACTTCGCAGAAGGTGGGTATCCGCTTCGGGGAAACCATCCGGAGCTACGCGGCGGAAGGGCGTTCCATGAACCAGCTGGTGGCGCTGCCGCTGGTGATCGCGGGCTGGCTGCGCTATCTGCTGGGCGTGGACGACGAAGGGAACGAGATGCCCCTGTCCAGCGATCCGCTGCTGGAAGACCTGCAGAAGCAGCTGCAGGGAATCGAACTTGGAAAGCCGGAAACCGCGGGAAACAAACTGAAGCCGATCCTGGCGAACTCCCTGATTTTCGGAAGCGACCTGACCCGGACGCCCCTGGCCGCGCGCATTGAGGAGTATTTCCGGGAGGAACCCGCCGGAACCGGAGCGGTGCGGACGACCCTCCGGAAATACCTGGACTGACCGATTCATCCAGACGGGCAGCCGGTTCTTTCACCTGCCGGAAAGACAGGGAAAAGAACCGGCTGTTCCGCTTTGAAAGGGGCTTTTATCCGCCGCGGATCCGTGGTATGCTGAAGCCAGGCAAAAATGAAAAGCACCGGAACGGCCGATGCCGCACGGCAGGGCCGGGCCGGAATCCGGGGCGGAAGCCCCGCGGGAGGACTGCGAAATGAAGTGCGATCGTCAATACCGGTTCGGGGATATGATTCTTTGCTATTTCGTGGATGCGGAGCAGCGGGTGAGCATGACGCTGGTTCCGGAGGCCATGGAAGGCCGGGTGCTGGAAAAGGAATACCGGCCGGAGCCGCTGGTCCAGATCCATGCGCTGGGAGATCCGCTGCCGAACGGATACGGAAACGGGCATACCCTGGCCGATACCGCGGCATCGTCCGCGCTGAAGCTGGCCGGGCAGAAACAGGAAGGGAACACCGTGATCACCACGGTGGCGGATGACCGGGGACGGACCGTCCGCCACCGGGTCCGGTGGGCGGAAGGGCTGCAGGCCCTGATTGTTTCCTGTGAGTTTGAAAACACGGGCGACCGGCCGGTGACGCTGGACCTGCTGTCCAGCATGAACCTGGCCGGGATTACGCCGTTTACCGCAGGCGACGCTTCCGGCGCCCTGTACCTGCACCGGATCCGCAGCATGTGGAGCGCGGAGGGGCGGGTCCAGACCGAAAGCATTGAGGAGGCTATGCTGGAACGGTCCTGGACCGGGCATGCCCTGCGGCTGTGCCGCTTCGGCCAGCTGGGATCCATGCCGGTGCGGGATTATTTCCCCTTTGCGGCCCTGGAAGACCGGAAGGCCGGGGTGACCTGGGCGTGCCAGCTGGCCTGTCCGTCTTCGTGGCAGATGGAAATCCGCCGGCACGACGACTGCCTGAACCTGATGGCATCCCTGGCGGACGGGGATTTCGGGCACTGGACCAAAACCATTGCCCCGGGAGAATGCTTTGCCACGCCGGAAGCGTATATCACGGCCGGATGCGGCGGGCTGGATGAGGTTTCCCAGCGGCTGCTGACTGTCCAGCGGATGAACATGCCCCGGCCGGACGCGGAGCTGCCGGTGATGTTCAACGAATACTGCACCACCTGGGGCAACCCGACGTATGAAAACCTGAAGCAGATCGCGGAATGCCTGGACGGCCGGGGGCTGGAATACCTCGTGATTGATGCCGGCTGGTACCGGAAGCCCGGGGAAGGCTGGTCCGACTGCGGCGGGGACTGGATTCCGGAGGAGACGGAGATGTTCCCGGAGGGCCTGAAGGCTGCCGCGGACATGATCCGGGCCCACGGCATGGTGCCGGGACTCTGGTTTGAACCGGAGACCTGCGCCAGGGATTCCGAAATCTTCCGGCGGGAGGAGATGCTCCTGACCCGGAACGGGTATGTGATCGACACGGACAACCGGCGGTTCCTGGACATGCGGAAGGAAGCGGTGCAGGCGTACCTGGATGAGCGGGTGGCCGGGCTCCTGAAGCGGTGCGGGTTCGGGTATATCAAGATTGACTACAACGACTGCATCGGCATCGGCTGCGACGATCCGGACGGACTGGGGGAAGGCCTGCGGAAGAACATGCAGGGGACACTCCGGTTCTTCCGGCGGCTGCGGGAGGCGGTCCCAGGACTGGTGATTGAGAACTGCGCTTCCGGCGGCCACCGGCTGGAACCCTCCCTGATGGCGGTTTCAGATATGGCTTCCTTCTCGGATGCCCATGAATGCCGGGAGATCCCGATCATCGCGGCGGCGCTGCACCGGGTGATCCTGCCGGCCCAGAGCCAGATCTGGGCGGTGCTGCGGGCGGAGGACGATCTCCGGCGGATCAACTATTCCCTGGTCAACACCTTCCTCGGTGTGATGTGCCTTTCCGGGGATATCCACCACCTTTCCGCGGAGCAGTGGCGGAAGGTGGAGGAGGGAACGGACTTCTACCGCCGGGTGCGGCATATCATCCGCGACGGCGTGAGCGCCTTCTTCGGGAACGTATCGGAAAGCTGGCGCCATCCGGCCGGATGGCAGGCGGTGGTCCGGAAGACCGGCGGGGAGACGCTGGCGGTGATCCATACCTTTGCCGGGGAGATTCCGGAGGAAATCACGCTGCCGGCGGACGCCGGAAAGATCCTGGGCGTGATGTGCTCAGAAGGCAACCGGGTGACCTTGGAAGGCGGAACGCTCCGGGTCCAGCTGAAGGCGGAGTTTGAAGCAATCGCGGTGCACCTGGGATAAAAAACAAGATATTCAAAAACGGCCCTGTTCCGGCAAAAACCGGGGCAGGGCCGTTTGCTGTATTGATGGATGAAATGCCGGCTCAGCAAACTACATCCAGCTGGACGGTTTCCGCCGCCAGGCCGTCGGCCGAAACCGTGAGCGAAAGGCTGCCGGGGTCATATCCGGCACGGAGCACCGCCTGGGCGCGGCCGCGCCAGCTGACGGTGTTTCCATCCGTATAGTCTTCGGCGGTGACCGGGTTGGCGGTACCGAAGGCGGCCAACCACCCCGCTCCCGCGGTTTGGGCGGAGAGGCGGATTTCCGCATCGGGCACGACCCGGCCTTCCGCGTCCTCCACCCGGATATTCACATAAACCAGGTCATGCCCGTCCACCTGCATCTGATTCTTTTCGGGCAGCAGGCGGATCCGCGCCGGGGCTCCGGTGGTTTCCAGCACCGCGCGGCTGACTTCCGCGCCGCCGGTATAACTGACCGCTTCCACCCGGCCCGGGCGGTACACGGCCTCAAAGCAGGCGCTGCCCGGCATTTCCCCGTCCCGGGAAACCGGCTTGCGGCCGACGCTTTCCCCGTTGACGAGGAGCTCGACTTCCTCCGCCCCGGAGAAAACGACCAGCTCCACGGGCTTTCCTTCCCGGCCGGCATAGTTCCAGCAGGAAAGCAGGACCGGGAATCCCCAGGGGGTGATCAGTTCCCGACGGCCGAAGTCCTCCGGATTCCGGGTATACAGGAAGGTTGCGGGATTTCCCCATACGGTGCTCCGGTACGCGCCCTGGGGCGTCATCCGGCCGGTGATATCAAAATCCGCGTCGTTGGCCGTCCGCCAGGGGAAGGGGGAACCGTCCGGCGGCATCAGCGCCCACGCGCCCTTCTGCAGCCCCGGATCATCTTCGGCGAAGCGGACCGCTTTGCCGATTCCGGCTTCGCCCAGGTAATCCCAGGCGGTCCAGGTGAACTCGCCGATGACGTACGGCAGCGCCTCCACCAGAGGCCAGTGGCAGCCGATCTCCTTCGGGAAGTTCTCGGACCCGAGGATCACCCGGTCCGGATAGAGCGCGTGATCCTTCTCATACAGGCCTTCCATATAGTTGTATCCGACCACGTCCAGGCCGTTGACAAAAGGCTCGGTTCCATTCTCCCACAGGAGATCCCCGCTGCCTTCCGCGTTCTGGGCCTGGTTCTGGCCTTCCGCCAGCTTGTCATCCAGGCCGCTCCAGAAGGAGCAGATTCCGTTGCTGACCGGCCGGGTTCCATCCAGGCGGCGGATGGTATCCGCCAGGCGCCCGGACCACAGGTATCCTTCGTTCAGGCCGCCGCGCTCGGGGATTTCATTTCCCGTGGACCAGAGGATCACGCTGGGATGGGAGCGGTCCCGGCGGACAAAGGCCGTGAGGTCCTTCTCCCAGCAGTCCGCGAAGAACTGGCTGTAATCGCCACCCCGCTTCGCGATGCCCCAGGCATCGAACGCTTCGTCAAAGATATACATGCCCAAGCGGTCGCAGGCTTCCACCAGCGCCGCGGAGGGCGGGTTATGGGCCGTCCGGACGGCATTGAACCCCAGCTCTTTCAGCTTCCGGACCTTCCGGGCTTCAGTTTCATAAAGGGAGACGGAACCCAGGAGCCCGTTGTCATGATGCACACAGCCGCCCTTGAGCTTGACGGTCTTTCCATTGACCTGCAGTCCCCGCCGGGCATCCGCCGTAATGGTCCGGATGCCGAAAAGCGTGCTATCCTCATCCACCGTGGGGGCGGGATCCGCCTCCAGATGCGTGCGGAATTCCCCCAGGTCACGGACCTGCACCCGGACCCGGTACAGATTGGGTTCCGCGGCGTCCCAGAGCTTCGGGTTTTCCACGGAAAACCGGATGCGGGCGGTTCCGGTGGTGCCGGCATTGACCTGGATGACCTGTTTTGCCCCGGCGGCCTTTTCGCCTGTCTGTTCATCCAGCAGGACCGCTTCAGCCTCCGCCAGGCGGTTGGTGCTTCCGTCATTCCGGATCTCCGCCCGGACCTCCAGGAAGGCCAGGCCGTCCGCGATCTCCCGGGTGAAGGCATAGATTCCGTCCGGGGCGAGGTGCACCTTCGGGCCGTGCAGGAGCTTCACGCCCCGGTACAGCCCGGAGCCGGTATACCAGCGGGAGTTGGGCTGCATGCTGGTGTTGACATTGACGGTGATCCGGTTTTCGGCGCCGAATTCCGCCAGGCCGGTGAGGTCCACGTAGAACGGCGCGTATCCGTAATGCTGCACGGCAGCCTTGCAGCCGTTGATCTCCACGGAGGCGTTCATCATGGCCCCGTCGATCTGCAGGCCGACACAGCCGTTTTCCCATTCGCGGGGGATCTCCACCATCTTCGTGTAGCTGGTGAGCCCGCCGGTGAAATATCCCATATCCGACCGGGCCGGCGCGTCCGGCGTGACCGGGGTGCCGATCATGCCGTCGTGGGGCAGGCTGACGATTGTTCCCGGATCCGACTTCAGCTGGCCGATTGAATCCAGCAGTCCCTTCCGGAATGTCCATTGGCGGTCCAGGCAGATACTGTTCATCTGATTCCCTCCGTTTTCTGAGTTCGGGGTTCCGAGATTCCGAATCCTTGGTTTATTCTGCCATGTGGTGAATCACCGGCAGGTCCGGCAGTGTTCCGAAACGATAGAATCTGGCGGCATTTTCATGGAACAGGAGACGCTTTTCCCCGTCCGTCAGGAGCGGGGATCTGTCGATGAAGTCCCAGCTCATGCGGTAGGTGATGGCGGTCATGGTGCGCGGGTAATCCGAGCCCCACATCAGCTTGTCCATGCCGCAGATATCCCGGGCGGTGAGGATGGCCCGGACCGCGGACGGATAGGGATAATACTCCTCATTGAAAAGCCAGGTGATTCCGCCGGATTCGACGGAAACGTTCGGCAGGCAGGCCAGGCGGATCTGTTCCTCCCATCCCGGGCGGGTGACCATGCCGAAGTGGCCGATGGCAATCCGGAGCGACGGATGTTCCAGGGCCAGCTCCCGCAGCGCGCCGGTCTGCAGGCTGCCGTCCGCCAGATCGATGCCGATGAACAGGCCGCGGCGGTCTGCTTCCTCAAAGACGGCGGCGTGGTGAAGCAGGTCCGGATCCGCCAGGCGGCTTCCGCAGATCTTGATGCCGTCCATTCCGTCGGTATCCGGAACGCCGTTTTCCTCATACAGGGCGCAGACCCGGAAACGGTCCGGGTATTCCCGGCGGACCTCCCGGAGGTAGGCATCCTGGTTTCCATCGATATACTCCTGGGTGATGACGGCGCCGCCTACCCGGGAAAAATCCATATGGGAAAGGAAACGCTCCGCACTGTTGACCCCGTCCGTCATCGCGGGGGGCAGCATCTGGCGGACTTCCCGGCCGAATTGGCTGCGGCCGCCGCCCAGGGCATATACGGGCAGGCCGTCCACAACCCCGTTCTGTTCCAGCCAGAGATGGGCATGCGCATCGATCATGGGGCGGAACCTCCTTCCGGACGTCAGGCAGGATCAGAGAAACGAAGGAGCACTTTTTCCAGGCTTCCGTCGTTATGGGACAGGGCGTCAAAGGCGGCCGCGGCGTCCTTGTAATCATACTCCGCGCTGACCATATCCGTAACGGGGACGGCGCCGGAGGAAACCAGGCGGATCAGCGCCTCGAAATCCGCGGTATAGGCGTTGCGGCTGCCGTAGACATTCAGTTCCTTTTTCAGCAGGATGGAATGGAGGAAGGTGGTTTCCTTCTTGCCGTTGCCGATGAGGATGACGGAAGCGCCGTGGCAGGCCTGCTCAATGCATTTCAGGAAGGTGACGGACTGGCCGCAGGCTTCCACGCACACATCGAAGCCGCTGCCGCCGGTGATGGCGGCCAGCTGCTGCGCTTCATCCGCGGCACCGGAGGTGACCACATGGTCCGCACCGAAGTGCAGGGCTTTATCCAGCCGGCCCTGCAGCAGGTCGCAGACAGTGACCTCCGCGCCCTTGGACTTGGCGGCCAGCAGCGCGAACAGGCCGATGGGGCCGGCGCCCACCACCAGCACCCGGTCGCCGGGCTGGATATCGCCGCGGCTGATGGCATGGCGGCTGATGGCGAAGGGCTCGATCAGCGCCAGCTGGCGGGCATTCAGCCCGCCGCCGGGGATGATCCGCTCCAGGGGCATGCGGATATATTCACAGAAGGCGCCGTCCCGCTGGACACCCATGGTCTGGTTGTCCATGCAGGCATTGACCCGGCCTTTCCGGCAGGCATAGCAGGCGCCGCAGTTGAAATACGGGTTGCAGGTGACCAGGTCCCCGGGCTTCAGGCCCCGGTCGTTATCCGGGACGGAAACAACCTGGGCGGAAAATTCATGGCCCGGAATCCGGGGATAGGTGGTGAAAGGCTGGTTGCCGGTGAAGCTGGCGACGTCCGCCCCGCAGATTCCGCAGTACAGGATCCGGAGCAGGGCTTCCCCGGCTTCCGGAACGGGCATCGGGATATCCCGGATTTCCGTTTCAAAGGGTTGGGTAATGCAGATCGCTTTCATGAAAGAATGCCTCCTCAGCCTTCCATAATGATTTTGCCTGGGTTCCAGATGACGGCGGTTTTCATCGGGGCGTTTTTGCAGTAGATTTTGTTCTCATAGGCGCCGATGGGATCGGCGGCGAACTCGTCCCGGCCGATCAGCTCCACAATCTGGTCATAAGGGCTTTCGGCCAGCATCCGGATGGCTTTTTCCATATGGTCCTGGCGGAAATTGATGGAACCGAAAATCAGGTGGTTTTCAAAGCCGAAGGGCATGGTGTCAAAGGTGATTTTCGGCCCGAGGGAAAAGCTGTTGTACAGGCCGTTGCAGCCGAGGACCCGGTGGGTGAAGGCAATTTCATGCTCCGCGGAGGAGCCGCTGACCCCGATGAAGGTGGTGGCCCGGCCGCCGAGGGCCCTGCAGATATCCGCGGCCAGGTCTTCCGGCCGGTCGTGGCAGCTGCGGACATAGACGCCGCCGGCCTGCTTCAGGGCAAACTGCACCTTGGGGCTGTCCTCCGGGCTGCGGGCGACGAACACGATCTTCGCGTCCGGGTGGGCCTGGCGGATGATATCCCCGATGAACATGCCGGTGGTTCCCAGGCCGAAGATCACCGTGCGCTCGAAGATTTCATCCTTCGCGGCGACCCGGGCTTCCTCTTCCCCGCAGCCCAGGCGGCGGGCGGTCTGGCGGAACCAGTGGGCGGAGCCCAGGTCCTCCATGCGCTCCAGCTGGAAGAGCATGCAGGCAAAGGGATCCGGGAACACCATCTTCTTGGCGAAGCCCAGGTCCAGCCGGCCGTTATGGACATGGCCGTCCGGGATTTCCAGGAGCATGTCCGGATTGACGTACATCCGGTCGCAGAAAAGGCCGTCCGCCTGGTCGCAGCCGTATTCAAAATAGCTTTCATCCTCCGTATACCGGGTGGGGTCGATGCTGTCACCGCCCCGGATGAGCACGATGGCAAACCGGTTCTGCGAAGGCACCCAGACGACGCCCTCATGGCCGTTGATGAGCCGGTCCTGGCCTTCCGGAAACTTGGGACCGAGCTGCCCGCGCTTTCCCATCATCATCAGCTCGTGGTCCGTGCCGCAGAAGCCGACGATGACCGGCTCCACGGGGATGCCTTCCTTTTTCGGCTCCCCCCGGAGGCGCTGGCGGGGCGGATTGATGAGGTTCATTTCCCCGTAGACCAGGGGACGGTCCGGATCATTCCGGAAACAGGTTCCGAATACTTTGTTTTCACTCATAGCTCGTTCTCCCGGATTGATTTGATGATGATGCGGGGACGCCCCGCCGGATCTGAAACTGTATATTCCGCATATGCCCGTATTTTACCAGAAACATATGCGAATGAAAACCCTTGATTCATCCGGAGATGCCGAAAACTGCCCCGGACGGCTTGCCATGGAAAAAACGGATGATATAATGGACCTGGCACGGCCGGAGGGGCTGGCCGGGGAGGGATCGGATTGGCGCGGCTGGACCTGGACATGACCGAGGGAAACATCTGGACGCATATGCTGCGGTTTTCCGTTCCGATGGCGATCGGGCTCCTGTTCCAGCAGCTTTACAATACCGTGGACACGCTGGTGGTCGGGCAGTTTGTGGGGCAGCAGGCTCAGGCGGCGGTGGGCTCCACCGGGCCGATCATCAACACGATTGTGGGTTTCTGCGCGGGCCTAGCCACAGGCGCGTCTGTTGTCATTTCCCAGCGCTACGGCGCCCATGACCGGGAAGGCCTGGGCAAAGCGGTGCATACGACGGTGGCGCTGACGTTTATCATCAGCCTGATCGCGACGGCCCTGGGCCGGCTGATCATTGATCCGATGCTGCGGTTCATGCAGACCCCGGAAGACGTGATGCCGGAATCCGGCGCCTACCTGTCCATCTATTTTTCGGGGATCTCCGGAATCCTGTTCTATAACCTGGGAAGCGGAATCCTGCGGGCAGTCGGGGATTCCCGGAGACCGCTGGTCTTCCTGATCATATCCGCGCTGCTGAATACCGGCCTGGACCTGCTGTTTGTGCTGGCTTTCGGCATGGGCGTGGACGGGGTGGCCTACGCGACGGTGCTGGCGCAGATCCTCTCCGCCGCCCTGATCCTCCTGACCCTGACAAGGGAAAAGGGGGACTACGGAATCCGCTGGCGGAAGGTGCGAATCGACCGGAAATCCCTGTCCATGATCCTGAAACTGGGGCTGCCCAGCAGCATCCAGGCGGCGGTGACGTCCTTTTCCAACGTGTTTGTGCAGAGCTACATCAACGCGTTCGGCTCGGCATGCATGGCCGGTTACGGCGTATACGGCAAGATCGACGCCTTTGCCCTGATCCCGGTGCAGAGCATCTCCATGTCCTCCACGACGTTTGTTGGCCAGAACTGGGGCGCAAGGCAGCCGGCCCGGGCAAGGGAAGGGGTCCGGACGGCGACGCTGATGAGCCTGATTTCCACGGTTGTGCTGGGCCTGCTGGTATTTGTGCTGGCCCGGCCGCTGATGGGCTTTTTCTCTCCGGAGGAAGAAGTGGTGGAATACGGCATCCGGTTTATCCGGATTGTGACGCCGTTCTATATTGCGGTGTGCTTTAACCAGATTTACGCGGGGGCCCTGCGCGGCGTCGGGGACGCCACCATGCCGACGGTGATCATGCTGGCCTCCTTTGTGGTGTTCCGGCAGATCTACCTGGCCGTGACCAAAGCGCTGGGCGCGGGATTTATCGCGGTCGCGCTGGCGTATCCGGTGGGATGGATCCTGTGCTCCACGCTGCTGCTGATCCGGTATTCCCGCAGCGTGCTGGTGCGGAAAAGCCGGGAGGCCGCGCAGCCGTAAGGGGTTCAGGAAGGTGTAAGGAGAAAGGGCATGGAGAAACGAAACTACCAGCGGGAGATGGAAGCGGAAATCGCGCGGCTGGAAGGCCGTCGGCCGACGCTGCTGCTGCACAGCTGCTGCGGCCCGTGCTCCAGCGCGGTGCTGGAGCGGCTGACGGAGCATTTCCGGGTGACGCTGCTGTATTACAATCCCAATATTGAGCCGGAGGCGGAATACCTGCACCGGCTGAACGAGCAGAAGCGCCTGCTGGAACTGCTGCCGGGAGAAATCCCGCTGCTGCCCTGCGGGTATGACAACGCGGCCTTTGAGGCGTTTGCCCCGGCCATGGCGGACGCGCCGGAGGGCGGGGAACGGTGCCTGGCCTGCTTTGGACTGCGGCTGGACTATACGGCGGCCCGGGCAAAGGAACACGGATTTGAGTATTTTACGACGACGCTTTCCGTGAGCCCCCACAAGAATGCGGACAACGTGAACCGGATCGGGGAGGAAGCGGGAAAGAAGCACGGGGTGAAATACCTCTTTGCGGATTTCAAGAAAAAGAACGGATACCTGCGGTCGCTGGAGCTGTCGAAGGAATACGGGCTGTACCGGCAGGACTACTGCGGATGCCGGTATTCGATGAACCATGACCAGGCGGACTGACGGAAAACCGGAGATCATTTTCAGGACAAGGAGCAGACAACGCATGGATTTTGTGAACAGGCTGGCGGGAGAATTCAAGCTGCGGCCGCAGCAGGTGCAGGCGGCCGTGGATCTGCTGGACGCGGGGAACACGATTCCCTTTATCGCCCGGTACCGGAAGGAAGCGACCGGGTCGCTGGATGACCAGGTGCTGCGGGAGCTGGCGGAACGGCTGGAATACCTGCGGAACCTGGAGAAGCGCCGGGAGGAAATCGCAGCTTCCCTGGAAGAGCAGGGCGTGATGACGGATGAGCTGAAAGCGCAGCTGGCCCGGGCGGTTACGCTGAGCGAACTGGAGGATATTTACCGGCCTTACCGGCCGAAACGGCGGACCCGGGCCACCGTGGCCAAGGAACGGGGTCTGGAACCGCTGGCCCTGTGGCTGATGCTGCAGCAGGCCGGGGATCCCGCAGCGGAAGCGGCGAAGTACATCGACGCGGAAAAGGACGTGCCGGACGCGGAGACGGCGCTGGCCGGCGCACGGGATATCCTGGCGGAAACGGTGAGCGACAGCGCGGAGATCCGGAAGGAACTGCGGACGCTGCTGAACCGGGAGGGCGTGCTGCGCAGCAAGGCCGCGAAGGAAGAGGACAGCGTATACAGCATGTACTATGACTTCCGGGAGCCGGTGCGGACCATTGCGCCCCACCGGATCCTGGCGGTAAACCGGGGCGAACGGGAGGAGTTCCTGAAGGTGGCGCTGGAGGTGCCGGACGAGAAGGCGCTGGAGCTGATCCGGAAGGCCTTTGTGCGGAACAGTACCGAGGCCGCCGGACAGGTGGCGGAAGCCTGCGCGGACGCCTGGGAACGGCTGGTGTTCCCGTCCCTGGAGCGGGAAATCCGGAACGACCTGACCGACCGGGCCAACGTGAGCGCTATCAAGGTATTCAGCGACAACCTGCACCAGCTGCTGATGCAGCCGCCGATCAAGGGCAAGGTGACCCTGGGCGTGGACCCGGGCTTCCGGACGGGCTGCAAGCTGGCGGTGGTGGACGAGAACGGCAAGGTGCTGGACACCGGCGTCGGATACTTCACCCTGCCCGGGAACGAAGCCGGAAAAGCGGCTTCCGCGAAGCTGATCAAGGGGTTTGTGAAGAAATACGGGATCACAGCCATCGCCATCGGCAACGGAACCGCCAGCCGGGAGAGTGAGCAGTTTATCGTATCCCTGCTGCCGGAAATGCCGGGCACGGCCTACATGATTGTCAGCGAGGCGGGCGCCTCGGTCTACAGCGCCAGCAAGCTGGCGGCGGAGGAATTCCCGGACTTTGACGTGACCCAGCGCAGCGCGGTTTCCATTGCCCGCCGGATGCAGGACCCGCTGGCCGAGCTGGTGAAGATCGATCCCAAGGCGATCGGCGTGGGGCAGTACCAGCACGACCTGAAACAGAATGAACTGACCGCGGCGCTGGACGGCGTGGTGGAACAGTGCGTGAACCAGGTGGGCGTGGAGGTCAGCACGGCTTCCGCGGAGCTGCTGAGCCATGTGGCGGGCATCGGGCCGGCGCTGGCGAAGAATATCGTGGCGTACCGGGAGGAAAACGGAATCGCCAGCCGGGCGGCGCTGAAAAAGGTGCCGAAGCTGGGACCGAAAGCCTTTGAGCAGTGCGCGGGCTTCCTGCGGGTGATGGACAGCAAAAACCCGCTGGACGCCACCGCGGTGCACCCGGAAAGCTATGACGCGGCGAAACTGCTGCTGGAGAAGCTGGGCTACGACATGAAGGAAATCCGGGGCGGCGCAGCGGACGTGATCCTGCGGGCAAACCGGTACGGTCATGAGAAGCTGGCGGCGGAAATCGGGGTCGGCCTGCCGACGCTGAACGATATGCTTTCGGAACTGGCAAAGCCCGGCCGGGACCCCCGGGACGAGCTGCCCCGGCCGGTGCTGCGCACGGACGTGCTGGAGATGAAGGACCTGAAACCCGGGATGGAGCTGACAGGCACGGTGCGCAACGTGATCGACTTCGGCGCGTTTGTGGATATCGGCGTTCACCAGGACGGCCTGGTGCACATCAGCCGGATGGCGGAGAAGTTTATCCGGCATCCATCGGAGGTCGTGAAGGTCGGGGACATCGTGAAGGTATGGGTGGTCAGCGTTGATGAGCAGAAAAAGCGGATTGCGCTGACAATGGTGCAGTCCCGGATGTAAATATGAAGCCCCGGAAACCCGCGTGACAGCTGGGTTTCCGGGGCTTTTTTATTCTCTGATCGATGGCGGAAACGGATGCGGCCGGGCGTGCCTCAGTCCGAAGTGTTTTCCCGGCTCATGCGGAAATGCCGGTAAGCCAGAACCCCGACCGGAATAAAGAAGAGACACCAGAGGAGCAGCGCAACGGTTCCGCCGTTCCCGCTTTCTCCATCTGCCATGGCGGTAAACATACCGGTCATGGGCATAAAGAAGCAGCCGGGGAAGAAGACTCCGTGAATGATCAGCAGGCGCTTGAGCCACTGATCCGTTTTGTTTTCCGGCTTCATGGACAGGCCGATGAAGAACGTGGAAAGCGCCATCATGCCATATCCCAGCAGGTCATAGTTGAAGATCAGGCCGCCCCGCCGGAAATTGAGGATCCGGGAAGCCTGGTCGTTCAGCGTATCTGTCCGGACGGTGGTGGTCTGGGCAAAGTAAACCAGCAGGACCAGCACCGCATAGACCCCGGCAAGCACCAGGCCGGCATTGGCGGCCGCCTTCCGGTCGCGGCCGCTTTCATGATGCAGTCCCGCCGCCATCATGATATAGCCGACGGGCAGGAACATGCAGACCAGATAGAAACCGAAGTGGAAATCCAGGAGAAGGAATAACGCGAAAAGGAAGACGGTCACTGTGACCAGCGCTGCGCCGGCCATGGATACGGTTCTGTTCATCAATGCCTCCTGCAAGCCCGGCAGAACTGCCGTGAAATTATAATCTGATCAGTTTCTCCAGGGTCTCTCTTTGGCCAGCCAGCCATTGCTTTCCCAGTAAGACCTGTCCGCCTCACCGGAGCCGAGGTTCGCTTTCTGCATCATCCGCATCAGCATGAAAAGCGCCTTTGTCCGCAGGCCTGCTTTTACATGATCATTCCGTAATACCTTCGCGGCGATCCGGGAGGCGGCTTTTTCGATCTTCTGCTTTTTCCGGTCCCTGATGCCGTCCCAGTTCATCGCCTGGACGCAGATTCCACAGGTCCATACGCGCGGAATCCCCCAGTAAAACAAAGCGTTCGCCACAGACCGGACCGCCTTCTTCGCTCCGCTTCCCGCGGCGGTTGATATGACGATTGCCTTTTTGCTGAACATGCATTTTCGCGGCCTGTGGGACATCCAGTAATTGAAGGTAAGGTCCAGGAAACTTTTCATGGGCGCCGATTCCCGCAGGCAGTAGGTGGGGGTTGTGAAGATCAGGATATCCGCGGATTCAACCTCGCGCATAATCCGGTTCTTTTCTTCATAAAACGGGCATTTTGTTACATCTTCCACGCAGGCGTAACACCCGGTGCAGAAATGATTCAGATCCCGGGGAAGGAAAAACTCCACAGGGGTTTCCTCCGGGCCTATTTTTCCGGCAACCATCCGGCCGATATGATAAGTGCTTCCTTTATGGTTCTGGCCATGAATCATGACGATTTTCATGATGAATATTCCCCCTGTAACGATTTACTGCTGATCCGCCTTCCGCCCGTACAGCCGGTTGAACTGGCGGATATGTTTTTCCAGGATTTCAACGGCTCCCTTTTCCCGGGAAGGATCCCGGTCGCAGGCTGTAAGCAGCATATAGATCGGCGCATAAAAGTGCAGCGTCATGATCTCCGCATTGTCTGTATGAAGCACACCTTCCTGGACCATCAGGCCGAGGAGCAGGCCCTGGTAGGACAGGGGATCGTCCACATAATGCTTCATATATGCTTCCGACAGCTCCCTGTCGTGATACGCCGCCATCGTAAGCATCTTCCGGAATTTCCGGGTATAGTCATCATGGAGAAAATACATGAACAGATCTGTTCCGAGACGGATCAGCTGTTCTTCGGAAAGTTTTTTATAGATCGCCGCGTCCCGGGCGGCGTCATTCCCCTGGATGTGCAGCATACCGGCCTGCTTCAGGAATTTATTGTTCATTTCCCGGATGAGCGCGTCAAATATGGCCTGTTTGCTTTCAAAGTGCTTATACAGGGACGGGGCTTTGATTCCGACCCGTTCAGCGATTTCACTGACAAAGACATTGGCATAGCCCTTTTCAGAGAAAAGCGACAGCGCCTCATCCAGGATCCTGCTCTTCGTATCCATACTCATCCTCCTGTGATGGCTAATTCGGATTAGCCTTATCATAAGCTAATTTGAATTAGCTGTCAAGTGTGTAAAAAAACCACCGGCAAAGCCGGTGGTATGCATCACCCATTCAAGGTGATTATTGCGCCACGGTAAAGAGCGCGTGGAAATACCCTTTCCTTTCCATCAGCTCTTCGAAGGTTCCGGATTCTGTGACCTGCCCGTCTTTCAGTACCAGAATGCCGTCATACCGCCGCAGAAGGGCTTCCTCCAGCGAATGAGTGACCACGATCCGGGTGATCCCCACCAGGTCCAGGATGTCATTGGAGACCTGCCAGGCCGTCTGTGCGTCCAGCGCTGCTGTTGCTTCATCCGCCAGCAGGATGGAGGATTTTTTCAGCAGGCTCCGGGCAATGGAAATCCGCTGCTTTTCACCGCCGCTGAACCCCTTTCCGTTTTCTCCGCACAGCGTGTTTTCGCCACGCTCCGCAATGAGGCTGTCCAGGTGTGCGCGCCGGATGACATCGTCCAGGACTTCCTCCGGGAAATCACGGAACATGGTCACATTATCCCGGATGGATGCGTTGAACACAAATACATTCTGCTGGATTACCGAGATCAGTTCATAGAGAGATTCAGCCCGGATACTCCGAAGTTCTTTTCCGTCCAGCAGAATACTTCCCGTATATTCCAGACCCGGGGACATCAGCAGGTTCAGCAGCGTGGATTTCCCGCTGCCGCTGGCCCCGACAACCGCATAAGCGCCGCCCGCCCTGAAGGCTGCATCCAGGCTGTGAAGCACTTCTTTCTCCGCATCATAACGGAAGGAGACATCTTCCAGGCGGATTTCCCGGGAGAGCCTGTGGATTTCCTCTGTCCCCGTGGCTTCCGAGTTTTTTTCCAGTTCATCCGCCAGCTTACGGATCAGCCCCAGCGCTGCTTTCCGGCCGGCCAGCAGCCCCGGCAGGTCGGACGCAGGCTGAATCATGAAATTCATCAGGTTCACAAACATGATGATGGTACCGGCTGTCATTCCCTGTCCGGTCAGGGCAAGGTAAGCGCCCGCAACAAAAACGCCAAACTGCGCGCCCATCCCGGCCAGTGCGCCGATCATTCCAATGAATGCCTGGATTCGCCGCTTGCTGAGCTTTTCGTTTTCCAGCGCCCGGTTATATCCGGCAAAAAGCCGGAAAATCTCTTTCTCCGCCCGGAAACTCTTCACGACGGAGAATCCATTGAGGCAGTCCGTCAGAGCCGCTGTGAATTCCATGTTCTGTCCGGAAACCCGCTTTTCCGCCGCTTCCATCCTGCGGCCCGCCAGCAGGGACGCGGCCAGGGGAAGGATCGTCACGCCGACCGCTACCGCGGTCAGGATGGGCGAGTACAGCAGCATCAGGGCAACCGATCCGCAAAACATCACCAGCTTTGTGAACATGCCCATCAGGCTGGACAGGTAATTTGCTTCCACGCTGGTGGCGTCGTTGGTCAGGGCGGACAGATAGGCCGCGGTGCTTTCATCCCGGAAGGAGGAAATGCTTTTTTCCGTCAGCTTCCGGAAGGCAAAATCCTTATACTGCGTCATGGCTTTCCGGATGAAAGCCGGTTTAAATATGTAATCCAGCATGCTGAAAAGAATCATGAAAACCAGGTACGCGGCGACGATCATCAGGTTTTCCCGCAGGGATATCGCCCCGGCCGTTCCGGAAGCGGTATCAATCAGGGATTTCAGGATCCACGAGACGACGACCCCGCCGAAACCCATCAGCAGGGAGACACTGGCCGCCATGGAGAAGGAAAACCGGTTATGCTGAAAAAACTGTTCTTTCAGCTGATGAAACAGAGACTTATTCTTCATGTCCGGACACCTCTTTCCAGCAGTCCCGCAGTTCCGGATCCAGATACTGAAGGGCGTTTTCCAATGCTTCCATCGCTGTTTCACCGAGGGAATCGTGGGCGGCTTCCACCCTGCTGATAAATTTGATCCGGTTCATTTCATAATTCGGTGCGGCGTCAAAGGAGCGGGCCAGGGCACAGGCCTGCCGGAGGGAGCGGACCGCTTCCTCCTTTTCCCCTGACTTTATCTGGAATCCGGCCAGGGCGGCCAGCAGAACAGCGTTGTATCGGTCCAGGAAACAGGGTTCCTGCGTCTTTTTCAGCCCTTCCAGCGTGGGAACCGCCCAGCGGATCATCTCTTTTCCGGAGACGTCATCTCCGCGCGCATCCAGCAGCAGTACGTATCCCATGACACTTCGGATCAGCGAAGAAACGGACCGCAGGAAAGCCCTTTCCAGATAGACGCCCGCTTCTTCCGGCTTTTTGCATTCTGAAACCAGGATGAAGCCGATGGTATCGTCATACTGTCCCCCCGCGTTGTGGCTTTTCAGCAGCTCCAGCGCTTTGTCCGTTTCACCCAGAATGACATACATATCTGCGATCCGGCCATAAAGGATGGATTCATTCAGCCGGGGATCGGTACACTGGGGCAGCAGGAGGAGCGTTCTTTCCAGTAGTTCGATTGCGCGGCGGATCCATGCTTCTTTTTTGGTTTCTGCACCGAACGTGTAATAAAGAAAGGCTCCGGCCCACACAACGTCAAAGGAATGGGGATACTTCTGAATTGCCTTTTCCGCTTCTGAAAGGGTATCATAATCCTTGGTACCGGTGGCCTTCCACAGGCGGTCCACCATCGCTTCCAGCCGGTTGTCCTTCATCTGGTATCCCAGCAGCGTGTCCACGGAAACGTCAAAGAAATCCGCCATCTCCATAATCAGCCGCAGTTCGGGCAGGGAGGATCTGGATTCCCACTTATACACCGCGCCGACGGATACCCTCAGTACCTCCGCCAACTGTTCCTGTGTCAGCCCCCGCTGTTTCCGGTATGCCCGGATGTTTTCCGCGATCCTGGTTTCCATCTCCCGGCCTCCCTCCGTCTGATGAAAACATTATAAAGGGATCCCGTGGCTTTTTGAAGACACAGTTAGTACAATTTTATGGGAAATAATTCAACCGCTGGTATGGGGCTTGGCATAAAAAATCCCGGATCCCGTAGACGGGATCCGGGGGGTTAATAACTCTGACGTAGTGTGCGAGGCTTGGCCTTTGCTCCGCAACCTCAGTCGGCGCGCTGCTCCCTTGGAGCGGTCGCATCGCTTGCTTCGGTTGACTCATTCGGGTCGCTTCCTGCCTCGCAGGATGCCCCACTGGGGCAACGCTTCCCTCATTCCCCGCAAGCTCAATGGCCGCAACTCCCCACCGGGGAGCAAGGAATCGCACGCGCACCGCGGAGTCGTGGTCACGACTCTCACGCACCGCGCGCGGCAGTGCTCCTTTTCGGTTGAGAATGAAATCGATGAGATTTCCTCCGCATCCTCAATGGTCGTGGCTCCACAACCGTGGAGACCACTCCCTTTCGGCTGACCTCAGAACCGATGAGATTTCCGCCACAGGCGGTCATCGGTTCTTCGCCCGCAGGCGGTCGAAAAATCTATTCCCTGTGATCGTCGCAACCGCTCTGACTTCGTGCTTCGCACTCGTCAATCGCGGGCTCCTGTAACAGGGGTGGCGTTACCTGCTCTGACTTCGCCTGCGGCTTGTCAATCGCAGACGCTCACTCCCACTCGATACTTGCCGGAGGCTTAGTCGTAACGTCCAATACCACTCTGCTTGCATGCGGAACCTCATTGACGATGCGGGAAGAGATCCGTGCGATGAGGTCATAGGGGAGGCGGGCCCAGTCGGCGGTCATGAAGTCGTCCGTGGTGACGGCGCGCAGGGCGATGGTGTAGTCATAGGTGCGTTCATCGCCCATGACGCCGACGCTCTGGATGCCGGTGAGCACGGTGAAGTACTGGTTGACATGGCGGTCCAGGCCGGCGGCGGCAATCTCCTCCCGGAAGATTGCGTCGCTCTCCCGGACGATCTCCGCCTTTTCCGGGGTGACTTCCCCGATGATGCGGATGGCCAGGCCGGGACCGGGGAAGGGCTGGCGCCAGACCAGTTCCCGCGGGAGGCCGAGGGCCTCGCCCAGGACGCGGACCTCATCCTTGAAGAGCATGCGGAGGGGCTCAATGAGCTCGGTGAAGCCCAGCTCCTTCGGCAGGCCGCCCACATTGTGGTGGCTCTTGATGACGGCTGCGTTGGTGCCCTGGCCGCTCTCGATCACATCCGGATAGATGGTGCCCTGGGCGAAGTAGTCCAGCTTTCCGAGCTTCTGGGCTTCTTCCTTGAAGACCTCAATGAAATCCCGGCCGATGATATGCCGTTTTTCTTCCGGCTCGGTGATGCCCTTCAGGTCGCGGAAGAACCGCTCGGACGCGTCCGCCCGGACGAAGCGGACCGGGAACAGGTGGCTGAATACATGAACGACCTGGTCGCTCTCGCCCTTGCGGAGCAGGCCGTGGTCGACAAACACACAGGTAAGGCGGCTTCCGATGGCCCGGTAGATCAGGGCGGCCACAACGGAGGAATCCACGCCGCCGGACAGCGCCAGCAGCACAGTGCCGTTTTCACCGACCGCATCCCGGATCTGCTGAATGGCGGTTTCGGCAAAGGCGTTCATCGTCCAGTCACCGGAGCAGCCGCAGTAGCGGAACAGGAAGTTGCGGATCAGCATGCTGCCGTCCTCGGTATGGGTGACTTCCGGGTGAAACTGGACGCAGCAGATTTTCTTTTCCTCATTGACCATTGCGGCGATGGCGCAGTTGTCCGTTTCCGCGACGATTTCAAAGCCGGGCGGGCAGGCGCAGACCTGCCAGGTATGGCTCATCCAGCAGCCGGAGGTCGGCTTCATTCCGCCGAAGAGGGCGGTGTTTTCCTTTTTCCGGACGGTGATCCGGCCGTATTCCCGCTCCTTTGCCTTTTCCACACGGCCGCCGAGCAGGTCGGCGGTGAGCTGCATGCCGTAGCAGATTCCCATGACCGGGATGCCGGCGTCATACAGCGCGGGATCGATCCGGGGCGCGTCTTCGTCCCGGACGCTGGACGGACCGCCGGAGAGGATGATGCCCTTCGGACTGCGGGCCAGGATATCTGCCAGCGGAAGGTTCCACGGGACGACTTCCGAATAGACGTGGCATTCGCGGACGCGGCGGGCAATCAGCTGGGTATACTGGCCGCCGAAGTCCAGGATCAGAACGGTTTCCCTCTGCATAAATCATTCCTCCAGGATTCAGAATCAGAATCGGATATCAGCCATGGCGGTACGGGACGGGCTCCCAGATGACCGACGGGTCCATGTGGGCAAGGTCTGGCGTACCGGTACGGATCATCATGGCCTGAAGCTGGACAGTGGCTTTTTCCAGTGTCTCGCGGACACCGGCAGCCCCCTTCTCCTTCAGGGGACCCATCAGCGCCTTGCCCATGGTGACGGCGTCCGCCCCGCGGGCCAGCGCCTTGAACGCGTCAAAGCCGGATTCGATTCCGCCGTCGGCGATGAGCAGGAAGTCCGGGCCGACAGCTTTGCGGATTTCCGGCAGCAGCATGACGGGCGGAACCGCGTATTTCAGCAGCCCGTTGTGGTGGCTGAGAATGGCGCCCGCGGCGCCGAGATCGCGGCAGACGACCGCATCGTGCGCGCTGAGCACACCCTTGACCAGGAAAGGCAGCCGGGTGGAACGGATGTATGCGCCAAGCTCCTCCAGAGTGGGCTGCTTCATCTGCAGGCCGACCACCACGGAATCCTCCGCGTCATCCGTATTGACGGCGTGCTCGATATCCATGCCGACCGCCAGCGCACCGTTTTCCTCCGCAAAGGCGATCCGGCTCCGGATGGCCTCCGCATCCGCGTAGGGCTTGATGATCTTGATGACCTTCGCGCCGGTGGCCAGCACGCCGGCAAATTCCTCATTGCCGCCCATGCCGATGCTGACACAGGCGCCGGCCTGCCGCGCACCCTCTGCCATGCCGGCCAGGTCGATGTGGCTGAGCGCGGCGGTCATGATCGGTGTGCGGAATGTTTCTCCCAGGAAGGAGAAAACGGTATCCGGGCGGACAGCGCCGGCAACGCGGCTTTCCACCAGGAGGGAATCCATGTACTGCCTTGCGATGGCGACGGAGTTTCCTGCGGGATCGCTGAACATTTTCTTCCCCTGCCTTTCACCGGAATAAATCATGAAAAAATACGCGCATACAATACCATAGGGAAGCGCAGAGTTCAATAATCCTTCGATTGTATACAGAAAAAAAGCGATTGCGGATCCGGCTCAGCGCGGTTTCCGGGCAATCGCGGGGTTGGTAAACTCCTTCTCCCCGGAAACCTCACGGATGACGCGGATGCCCTCCGGGAAGCAGACCTTCTCATCGATGCTGTACAGTTCAATTTCCATCAGCGCCTGGTCCTTCCACTGGGGGTAAATATCGATGTTGTAATAAAGGCCGTTCTCGCTGAGGCAGTAACGCTCCTTGCGGATGATCCGGTAATCCGGATCGGCCTGCTGCATCAGGTCCTGGAATTCCCGACGGGTCAGGCGCTCTTCCAGCTCAATCCGTTTCCCGCCCTCGATTTCCCGCTTGCGGGTTTTGAAATACACATAGCTGCCGTCCGTGCCGCGCTGGCGGATTCGGATGACTTCGCCCGGAATATCGCTCCGCAGGTAGGCCTGCATGATCTCCACCCGCTCGCAGTTGGGACGGCTTTCGAGCATCTGCAGATCCGGATATCCGATGAGATATTTCCGCCGGGTTTCCAGCGGCTTCGGTTCTCCCAGGAAAGCGGAAATCTCCCGGATCAGGGCCAGCATCTTTTCATCAAAATCATACCGGTTGTCAATGACCCGGAGATGGGGATGCCCGGTCCACGCGGCGATCAGGGCGTCATCGGATTTGACGGCTTCCTCCGGGGTTTCATAGCGGGCGGCGTTGTTCGCGTGGGTATAGAATTCTTCCGCGCCTTTGGCGGCGGTAACGAGATGGAAGACCGCGTCGTAGTGGTCCCGGAGCTCCACTTCGCTGGTGTTCAGCTTATCCAGCACATAGCGGAATTCCTCCGCGGTCATATAGGCACGGTTGTCCAGGGCACCGCGGTCACAGACGATCAGGACTTTTTCCGCATCAAAGGTCCGGGCAATTCCGGTGAAAACCTCTTCCTTGGCCAGCATCAGCTGGGTGACCCGGTACTGGTATTCCCGGTTGTTGCGGGTCAGCCGCCACGGCGCACCGCCGTTGCTCAGCTGGGTGGCGGTTTCATCCACAAAAAGGACCAGGTAGCCCTTCTGGGTAAACGCGTTCTGGATCCAGCTCATGGCGGTCGTTTTTCCGGCACAGGGACCGCCGGTGATGACGATCCGGGTGATGGACTGCCTGCGGGGTGATTCTTCCATGTGAGGTTCCTCCGTATTCCGTTCTGCCGGCAGGAAAAACGGGAATGATGAAAAAACGCGGGATGCAGGGATATGGAAAGTACTCATCTGATAAGATTATTATAATCCGGACGGCCGGGAATTGCCACCGGCATTTTTGAACTGGATACAGAAAAAACCATTGACCGCGGGCCGGCATGATGATATACAGGGAGTATCCGAAAACGGACGGGAGGAAACAGGATGAAGACGATTTACCTGGCCGGGGGATGCTTCTGGGGCGTCCAGCGTTTTTTTGACCAGTTTGACGGAGTGGTCCGGACGGAGACCGGGTACGCGAACGGCCCGGAGCAGGCACCGACCTACCAGGACGTATGCGCGGACAGCGGCCACGCGGAAACCGTGCGGATTGACTATGACGAAAGCCGGATCACCCTGGAGGAACTGCTGGATGACTATTTTATGGTGATTGACCCGACATCCGTGAACAAACAGGGCCATGATGAGGGTATCCAGTACCGCACCGGGATTTACTGGACGGAGGAAAGCCAGGTGCCGGTGATTGAGGCGCACATGAAAAAGGAACAGGAAAAGGCCGGGCAGCCGCTGGCGGTGGAGACCGGAAAGCTGGTGAACTTCTTCCCGGCGGAGGAGTACCACCAGAAGTACCTGGAGAAAAACCCGGGCGGATACTGCCATATCCCGCTGGGCCTGCTGAATCTGAAGAAGTAATATTGCATCATGAATACTGCCGGGAGGGGAAAACCCTCCCGGCCGTTATTTGTATGGACAAATCGCTGGAAAGATATTGACTTAGAGTCAACTCAAGGGTTTATGATCTCCCCGCCGGGAGAAAAACCGGCGGGGAGGATTCTCATGAGGACGCGCAGATCCGTTACCATGGACATGACCGAGGGAGCACCGCTGCTGCTCCTGGCCAAATTTGCGCTGCCCCTCCTGATCGGCAATATATTCCAACAGGCATACAATATGGCGGACTCGATGATCGTCGGCCAGCTGCTGGGCGCGAATGCCCTGGCGGCGGTGGGCGCAACGGGTTCGATTTCTTTTTTGTTCTTCTCGATTTTCAACGGAATCAGCGGGGGCTGCGGGATCATCACTGCCCGGTACTTCGGAGCCCGGGAACACGACATGGTACAGCGGGCGATCGCGAACTCCGCGTATATCATGATCGGCGCTTCGCTGCTGACCGGGGGACTCGCGTTTTCCATGGTGCCGACGGTGCTCGGCTGGATGGGAACACCGCAGGAGATCCTGCCGGATTCCATCACCTATATGCGGATGACCTCCGCGTCGGTCCCGCTGATCGCGATCTACAACTACTCGTCTTCCATGCAGCGGGCGCTGGGCGACAGCCGGACGCCGCTGATCTTCCTGGTGGTTTCCTGCCTGCTGAACGTATGCCTGGACCTGCTGTTTGTGGGCAGCCTGGGCCTGGGCGTATTCGGCGCGGCGCTTGCGACGATGGTTTCCCAGCTGCTGGCCGGGTTCGGCTCGCTGTTGTACGCGTTCCGCCGGAATCCCTATTTCCGGCTGGGCCGCGAGATGCTGAAGCCGGACCGGAAGATCATCAGCAGTTCGGTGAAACTGGGCCTGCCGCTGGCGCTGCAGTGGAGCCTGATCGCGATTTCCACCACGGCGCTGCAGCGCGTGGTGAACACCTTCGGGCCGGTGGCCGTGGCGGCATATACCGCGACCAACCGGCTGGAACAGCTGGTGCAGCAGCCCTTCGGGTCGCTGAGCATGGCGCTGAGCACCTACTGCGGGCAGAACATGGGCGCCGGGAAAACCGGGCGGATCCGCAGCGGCTTCCGCGACAGCGCGCTGGCCAGCGCGGCACTGGCCGGGGTTATGCTGCTGATGATGCGGTTCTTCGGCGGAAACCTGGTGAACATGTTTGTGAGCGAGACAGAGGTGATCGACCTCGGGCGCGCAGCCCTGCGGACGACCAGCTGGTTCTATGTTTTCCTGGGGCTGATCTACGCCACGCGCGGCGTGCTGAACGGCGTCGGGGACGCATTCTTCGCGTTTATCAACGGCATCGTGGAGATTGCCGGACGCGTGGGGCTTCCGCTGCTGCTGATCAATTTCACATCGGCCGGCGTGATGTCCATCTGGCTGACCGCGGGGATCACGTGGATGTTGGCGGGCATCAGCTGCTTCGCCCGGTATATTTCCTGGCGGAAAAAACAGGCCGCGTTCCGTGCGGAACGCGGCGATGAAACAGCCGAAAGCTGATATACGTGTCCTGCGGAACAGCGGGATTACACCGCGCTGGCACCGTAGTTGCTCAGCACGCGGGCGGATGGATCATCCACATTGCACCCGGGCCAGGTTTTGTTGGGCATCCAGTAATCCGGGATCATGCGGGCCTGGCCGGGATAGAATTTCTCGAACAATTCACGGTAGAGGAGGCTCTCCTTGGTGAAGGGCGGGCAGTAATCATACTGCGCGGCTTTCCGGCGGAATTCCTCATCGGTATACTTCTGCTCCGCGTGTGCCTTGAGGTCGTCCACCATGCTGTGGCCGACGGCATCGGAGAAGGCGGCCTTCTGCCGCCAGAGGATCGCGTCCGGCAGGATATGGTCATCCGCGAAGGCTTTGCGGATGAGGTATTTGCCCATATCGTGGCGGTTCATCTTCAGCTCGGGATCGATGCTCATCGCGTAGCGGACGAACTTCAGGTCGCCGAAGGGAACGCGTGCCTCCAGGCTGTTGTACGAAATGCACCGGTCGGCGCGGAGAACGTCATAGACGTGCAGCTCGCGGATGCGCTTTTCCGCCTCCTCCTGGAAGGCAGCGGCGGAGGGCGCGAAGTCCGTGTATTTGTAGCCGAAGAGCTCATCGGAAATCTCGCCGGTGAGCAGCACGCGGACATCGGTGTTCTCATGGATCCATTTGCAGACCAGGTACATGCCGATGGACGCGCGGATGGTGGTGATATCCCAGGTGCCGAGCAGCTCCACCACGGTGGGCAGGGCTTCCAGCACGTCCTTTTCCGAAATAATGACCTCCGTATGGTCGCTGCCGATGTAATCGGCCACCATGCGGGCGTACTTCAGGTCGATGGCGTCCACATCCATGCCGATGGCGAAGGTGCGGATCGGCTTGCCGAGCGTTTTCCGGGCGATGGCGCAGACCAGGGAGGAATCCAGGCCGCCGGAGAGCAGGAAACCGACGGGCGCATCCGCGTCCAGCCGCTTTTCCACCCCGTCGATCAGCAGGCGGCGCAGCTTCGGACAGACCTCCTCTTCGGTTTTCATGGTGAAGTATCCGACATACGCGGGATCCGCGTAACGGATGAATTCCCCACCCATCCAGTAGTGTCCGGGCGGGAAGGGCAGGATCTCATCGCACAGGCCGACGAGGTTTTTCGGCTCGCTGGCAAAGGCCCACTCGCCGCCGGCAAAGCGCCCGTAGTACAGGGGCCGGATGCCGATGGGGTCGCGGGCGGCGATCAGCTGGTCCTTCTGGCTGTCATACAGGATGAGCGCGAATTCCGCATCCAGGGTTTTGAACATCTCCACCCCGTATTCATGATAAAGGGGAAGGAGGATCTCGCAGTCGGACTCGCCCCGGATCGGGTACGTTTCCATGAGCCGTTCGCGCAGGGGACGGAAGCCGTAGAGCTCTCCGTTGCAGACCACCATGTCATCGCCGAGGCGGAAGGGTTGCATGCCGCGCTCGTTCAGGCCCATGATGGCCAGGCGGTGGAAGCCCAGGTAACCACGGGGATCGTCCTCCGGGCCGTAGGGCTCGAAGCGGCTCATGTCCGGGCCGCGGGAGATCGTGCGGTTGAAGCATGTCTGAAGCAGGTCCGCCGGGAATTTTTTACCGGTTACGCCAAAGATGGAACACATAGAAAAAGCACCTCCTGACAGGGTCGGCTATCGTTCTGATATATTTCAGGACGAAGGCCGCCTCTCCGTGGTGCCACCTGATTTGCTTCTCTTGCAGGGCTCTGACAAGCCCCGGCGGGGATAACGTGCCGCCAGTCACGCCGCTCCTACTGATAACCGTTTCCGGTTACGTTCAGTTTGGGCTTGGAAGGGTTCTTCGCCGGACCGCCCATACAGCGCTCTCACCATGCGCGCCGCTCTCTGGGATGCCGCGGGTTCCGGGTACTTTTCTTCCGCAACGCTTTGATGTATTAAATTGGGACGGATTTTAGCACCGGTTTTCCGGCTTGTCAACCGGGGATACAGGGGAAATACAATCCGGACTTTCGGATCGCCCGGCGGAAGAAAACAGCGGGAATACAATCGGGACTATTGACACGGCCGGGATCCGGTGATAATATTCGCCCATCAAGGCAAGGGTGCTGCGGTGAACACACCCCTGCCGCTTTTTATTTCGTAAAGGAGGCCCCGGATATGAGCAAGTACAGCAAGGAAGATATCATCCGCATGGTGCGGGAGGATGACGTGGAGTTCATCCGGATGCAGTTCACCGATATTTTCGGCCAGCTGAAGAACGTGGCGATCACCGCCAGCCAGATTGAGAAGGCTGTGAACAACCAGATCATGATTGACGGCAGTTCCATCGAAGGCTTCGTGCGGATCAATGAAAGCGACCAGTACCTCTATCCGGACCTGGACACCTTCGCGATCCTGCCGTGGCGGCCGCAGCAGGGCAAAGTGGCCCGGATGATCTGCGACGTGCACAACCCCGACGGATCCCCCTTCGCGGGCGATCCCCGGAACGTGCTGAAGGGCGTGCTGGAAAAGGCCGCGAAGATGGGATATTCCTTCAACGTCGGTCCGGAGATGGAGTTCTTCCTCTTCCAGACGGACGAGCAGGGCAAGCCCACGACCACGACGTCCGACGAAGCCGGATACTTCGACCTCGGACCGCTGGACCACGGCGAAGGCACCCGGCGCGAGATCTGCATGGCGCTGGAACGGATGGGCTTTGAAATTGAAGCCAGCCACCACGAAGTGGCAGCCGGCCAGCACGAGATTGACTTCCGGTATACCGACGCGCTGACCGCGGCGGACAACATTATGACATTCAAGCTGGCGGTGAAGACGCTGGCCCAGAAGAACGGCATGCATGCGACGTTCATGCCCAAGCCCGTGTTCGGCATCAACGGAAGCGGCATGCACACCAACATGAGCCTGTTCAAGGACGGAAAGAACGTCTTTGCCGATCCTTCCGACAAGCGCGGCCTGAGCAAGGAAGCCTACGCTTTCATCGCCGGCATCCTGGCGCATATCCGCGGCATGGCGGCGGTGACCAACCCGCTGGTGAACAGTTACAAGCGGCTGGTTCCCGGCTATGAAGCCCCCTGCTACATGGCATGGAGCGCCAGCAACCGCAGCGCCCTGATCCGGATTCCCGCCGCCCGCGGAAACGGAACCCGCGTGGAGCTGCGCTGCCCGGATCCGAGCACCAACCCCTACCTGAACATGGCGGTCTGCCTGGCGGCCGGCCTGGACGGCATCGAAAAGGGCATGACCCCGCCGGAAGAAACGACCGAGAACATCTTCGCCATGGACGCGGCGACCCGCGAGGCCAAGGGAATCCAGTCCCTGCCCGGCACGCTGATCGAAGCGGTGGAATGCCTGCAGAAGGATGAAGTTATCTGCGCGACGCTGGGCGAGCATGTGCTGAGCCAGTACGTGGAAGGCAAGAAGAAGGAATGGGACGCGTACCGCACCCATGTAAGCAAGTGGGAGATTGACCGGTACCTGGTCATGTACTGAGCAGACGGGCGGGAGGAACCTGCCCGGATACGAGAGTTCGGAGACATATAAATGAAGCGGGGTGAAGCCAGTGGCACGCATCATCATTGCGGGCAGCACAGAGCAGAGCCGGGAGCAGCTGTCACGGCTGCTCGCTTCCTCCGGACACCCGGTATTCAGGATCTGCAGCAACGCCGGCGAGCTCCGGCGCGCACTGAACGAGACGGAGGACGGCCTGCTGATCCTGGCGGGCCGGATGGCCGACTGCAGGCCGGATGACCTGGTATGGGATTACGGCGACCGGGTGCATATCCTGCTGATTGCCCGGGAACCCGTGCTGGAGGAATGCGAATCACCGGAAATATTCAGGCTGGCCCTGCCGGTTTCGGGGCAGACGGTGATTGGATCAGTGGAAATGCTGACCCAGATGCACCGGATGCGGATGCCGAAACGGACCGGGGCGGACAAACAGATCGTGGAGCAGGCAAAGGAGCTGCTGATGCGGCGGCACGGAATCAGTGAAGCCGAAGCGCACCGGACATTGCAAAGGTTCGCGATGGACCACGGAATGAAAATGACGGAATACGCGGAAAAGATCATCCGGAGCCTGGGATGATTCCTGCTCGGCTTTGAAAAAGATCACAGTTGCTTTCGCTCTCGGCGGAAGCAGGGAGGCGAAAGCAGCCATGCGGGACCGGCAATTTCCGCTGTACCGGGAAGAATTGGAACACGACAGCTGCGGCGTGGGCGCCGTGGCGGACCTGGAAGGTAAATATACCCACCGCACCGTGGAGCAGGCGCTCGCCATCGTGGAGCGCCTGGCCCACCGTGCCGGCAGCGACGCGCCCGGAACGACCGGGGACGGCGTCGGCATCATGACGGAACTCCCGCACACGCTGTTCGCGGCGTGGGCGCAGGAGGAAGGCATCCCGCTGGGGAAGGCCGGCGACTACGGCGTCGGCATGTTCTTCCTGCCGGAGGATGAAACCGGCATGCAGGAAGCCTGCGCGATCTTTGAACAGCTGACGGCGGCGGAAGGAATCCCGGCTGCCGGCTGGCGCGACGTGCCCTGCCACCCGGCCCAGCTGGGCGCCGGCGCGCGGCGGACCATGCCGCGGATCCGGCAGTGCTTTTTGCGCCGTCCGGCGGGCATTTACGCCGGCGCGGACTTTGAACGGCATCTCTATGTCCTGCGGAGGACATTTGAAAAACAGAATACGGACACGTATATCTGCTCCCTGAGCGCACGGACCATTGTCTACAAGGGAATGATGCTGGTGAACCAGCTTCGTTCCTTTTATGACGACCTGCAGGACGTGCGCTATACGAGCCGGATGGCCATGGTGCATTCCCGGTTCTCGACCAATACGTTCCCGAGCTGGAGCAAGGCGCATCCCCAGCGGATGCTGCTGCACAACGGCGAAATCAATACGATCCGCGGCAACCATGACCGCATGAAGGCCCGCGAAGAAACCATGCGCTCCGCCGTGATGGGCGGGGAAATGCGCCGGGTGCTTCCGGTGGTTTCGGACGACGGAAGCGACAGCCAGATGCTGGACAACACTCTGGAGTTCCTGGCGATGAACGGCTTCCCGCTTCCGCTGGCGGGCATGATCCTGCTGCCGGAGCCCTGGCAGCACCAGCGGGAGGAGAGCCCGTGGAGGGACCTCTACCGCTACTATGCCACGATGATGGAACCCTGGGACGGCCCGGCGGCCATCCTGTACTCCGACGGTGAGCGCGTATGCGCGTCCCTGGACCGGAACGGCCTGCGCCCGCTGCGCTGCGCGCTGACGGATGACCGGCGGCTGATCCTTTCCTCCGAGGCGGGCGTGCTGCCGGAGGAAAGCGCGCATATCGTGCGCCGGTGGAAGCTGACCGGCGGCGAAGTGCTGGAGGCGGATCTTGCCAGCGGCAAACTGCGGGAAAGCAAAGAGTTGAAGACCTTCTATGCCGGGCAGCACCCATACGGCGAATGGATGAAGAAGCTGATCCGCCTGGAAGACCTGCCGGAGCAGACAGGAAAAGCGGAGGCGCGCAGCGCTGAAGAGCGCACGCGGCTGTGCCGTGCCTTCCGGTATACGTGGGAAGACCTGCGGGATATCATTCTCCCGATGGCCGAAAACGCCGCCGAACCGATCGGCTCCATGGGCGCGGATGTACCGGTGGCGGCGCTGTCGAAGACGCACCCGCCGCTGTATGACTATTTCCGCCAGCGCTTCGCGCAGGTGACCAACCCGCCGATTGACGCGCTGCGGGAGGAGATCAAGACCGACTGCTCCGTGTACATCGGCGACGACGGCAACCTGCTGGACGCCGGGGCGGACAACTGCACGGTGCTGGAACTGCCTTCTCCGGTGCTGACAGAGGAGGAACTGGAACGGATCCGCACGATTGACAGCCCGGACTTCCGGGTGCGGACCATTTCCCTTTTATATAATAAGAAAGAAAAACTCCGGGACGCGCTGGCCGGGTTCTTCGCGGAATGCGACCGGGCCTGCGCGGACGGGATGAATATCCTGATCCTGTCCGACCGGGGCGTGGACGCGGAGCACCTGGCGATCCCGTCCCTGCTGGCGGTATCCGGGCTGGAACAGCACCTGATCCGCGTGAAGAAGCGGACGGCGGTATCAGTGGTGCTGGAAAGCGGCGAGCCGCGGGACGTGCACCAGCTGGCGCTGCTGGTGGCCTACGGCGCACGGGCGGTGAACCCGTACCTGGCGCACGAGTGCGTGCGTGCCCTGTGCGAAGCCGGACAGGTGCACTTTGAACCGGAAGAGGCGGTGCGCCGGTACAACAAGGCGCTGACTGCCGGCGTGCTGAAGATTGCCTCGAAGATGGGCGTTTCCACCCTGCAGGCGTACCAGAGCGCGCAGCTGTTTGAGGCGGTGGGCCTGGACGAGGCGTATGTGGACACCTACTTTACGAATACCCCGTGCGTGCTGGGCGGCACGGACCTGAACAAAACCGAAGAGGACAGCCGGTACCACCACCAGGCGGCGTACGGCGGATCCATCGACGGCCTGCCGGCCGTCGGCAGCCACCGCCTGCGCGGCGGGGAAGGCACCGAGGAGCACCTGTACAGCCCGGAGACGATCCACCTGCTGCAGCAGGCGGTGTGGACGGACAGCCCGGAAACATTTGAAATATATGCCGCGCGGGTGGAAAACGAGGGCCCGCGGACGATCCGGTCCATGCTGACCTTCCGGTATGACATGTGCCGGGAGATCCCGCTGGACGAGGTGGAAAGCGCAAGAGAGATTGTGAAGCGCTTCCGCACCGGCGCGATGAGCTACGGCTCCATCTCGCAGGAAGCCCATGAGTGCCTGGCCCGCGCGATGAACCGCCTGGGCGGGCGCTCCAACAGCGGCGAGGGCGGCGAACTGCCCGAGCGCTTCGGCACGGAGCTGAACTCTGCCATCAAGCAGGTGGCCAGCGGACGGTTCGGCGTGACGCGGGAATACCTGCTGAGCGCGAAGGAAATCCAGATCAAGATGGCGCAGGGCGCGAAACCCGGTGAGGGCGGACACCTGCCCGGCGCGAAGGTGACAGAGAGCGTGGCGAAGACCCGCTGCTCGACCCCGGGAATCTCCCTGATCTCCCCGCCTCCGCACCATGACATCTATTCCATTGAAGACCTCGCGGAGCTGATTTACGACCTGCAGTGCGCCAACGAGCAGGCGAAGGTGACCGTGAAGCTCGTCTCCACCACCGGGGTGGGCACGATTGCCAGCGGCGTGGCGAAGGCCGGCGCCGGCGGCATCCTGATTTCCGGCGGCGAGGGCGGCACCGGCGCGGCGCCGCTGAGCAGCGTGCACCACGCGGGCCTGCCCTGGGAGATCGGCCTGGCGGAAGCCCACCAGGTGCTGTGCCGGAACCGGCTGCGTCAGAAGGTGACCCTGGAAACCGACGGAAAGCTGATGACCGGCCATGACGTGATGGTCGCGCTGCTGCTGGGCGCGGAGCAGTTCGGCTTCGCGACGGCGCCGCTGGTGACCATGGGATGCCGGATGATGCGTGTATGCCAGCTGGGCACCTGCCCGTTCGGCATTGCGACGCAGAACCCGGAGCTGCGCAAGCGCTTTATCGGGAAACCGGAATATGTGGAACGGTTCATGCTGTATATCGCGGAGGATATGCGGAAGATCATGGCGAAGCTCGGCGCGCGGACCGTGGACGAGCTGGTGGGCCGGAGCGACCTGCTGGCCCAGAAGCCCGGGACGCCGGCGGACCTTTCCGCCCTGGTGGGTTTTGCCCGGAACACGCATATGCGGCCGGAAGCGAAGCACGACTTCCATCTTGCCGAGCGCGCGGACGCGCGGCTGTACCAGGACCACGTCCACCTGTCCACCACCGACCGGGCCTTCGGCACGATGCTGAAGGGCGAACGGACGATCCAGGCACAGGGCTGCGGCGGCCAGTCCTTCGGCGCCTTCCTGCCGGAGGGACAGAAGATTACCCTGTACGGAACCTCCAATGACTACCTGGGCAAGGGCCTGTCCGGCGGAACGCTGGCGGTGTGCCCGTCGGCGGACAGCGTGTGGAAGCCGGAGGATATCCTGATCGGCAACGTGGCGCTGTATGGCGCGACCAGCGGATATACCTTCATCGCCGGAAGAGCCGGCGAGCGCTTCGCGGTGCGCAACAGCGGCGCCTGGGCGGTCGTTGAAGGCGTGGGCGACCACGGATGCGAGTACATGACCGGCGGCCGGGTGGCCGTGCTCGGCCCGGTGGGCGACAACTTCGCCGCGGGCATGAGCGGCGGCATCGCCTGGGTGCTGGATGAGGACGGCATGCTGGAAAAGCGCATGAACAACGGCCATGCGCACGTGTATCCTGTCTCCGCGGAGCGGGAAGGCGAGCTGCGGCGCCTGCTGCAGATGCATGTGCAGGCGACCGGATCCCGAAAGGCCGAAGCGATCCTGGAACACTTTGCGGAGCGAATCAGGGATTTCCGGATGATTATTTCGGATGAATATCTTGAATATTTAAATCGTGCATAATAGTATATAGTATAAAAGAAAAACCGCGCGGCGTGCAAAGGAGCTGGGAATATGTGCGGAATCGTAGGATATACCGGAAGGCGGCAGGCCGCCCCGATTCTCCTGGAAGGACTGGAAAAGCTGGAATACCGCGGGTATGATTCCGCGGGACTGGCGGTGCGGAACGGCTCGGAACTGGCGGAGATTGTGAAGGCCACGGGCAAGCTGTACCACCTGGCGGACAAGACGGACCAGGGACGCGCCCTGCCGGGCTGCTGCGGAATCGGCCATACCCGCTGGGCGACCCACGGGGATCCGAGCATGACCAATGCGCACCCGCATGTGAGCGGCAACTGCACGGGCTCCGCCTGCGGTGCGGTGGAATCTGACGTGGCCGGCGTCCACAACGGGATTATCGAAAACTATATCGAGCTGAAGGAAAAACTCCTCCGGCACGGATACTCCTTCTACAGCGACACCGACACCGAGGTGGTGGTGAAGCTGGTGGACTACTACTATAAAAAATATAAGATCGGGCCGATTGACGCGATTACCCGGACCATGGTCCGGGTGCGCGGAAGCTATGCCCTGGCCCTGATGTTCAAGGACTACCCGGATGAGATCTTCGCCGCCCGCAAGGATTCTCCCCTGATCATCGGCGCCTCGGACGATGAGGCATACCTGGCCTCGGACGTTCCGGCCATCCTGAAGTTCACCCGCAGCGTGTACTACATCGACAACCTGCAGGCCGCGCGGATCTCCCCCGGGCAGATCCGCTTCTACGACCTGAACGGCGACGAGGTGGAGCTTCCGCTGACGGAGATCACCTGGGACGCGGCCGCGGCGGAGAAGGGCGGATACGAGCACTTCATGCTCAAGGAGATCCACGAGCAGCCGGAAGCCGTCCGCGATACCCTCAGCTCCCTGATTCACGACGGGCGGATCGACCTGAGCGCGGCAGGACTGACGGACGAGGAGATCAAAGCCATCCCGCAGGTGGATATCGTCGCATGCGGATCTGCCTGGCATGTGGGGATGGCTGCCCAATATGTCATCGAAGATATCGCCAAAATACCGGTTCGGGTGGAACTTGCATCCGAATTCAGATACAGAAACGCCCCGATGGTGGCAAACACGCTGGTAATCGTCATCTCCCAGTCCGGCGAGACGGCGGACAGCCTGGCCGCGCTGCGCGTGGCGAAGGAGCGCGGCGCGAAGACCCTGGCCATCGTGAACGTAATCGGCTCCACCATCGCCCGGGAGGCGGACCATGTACTCTACACCATGGCCGGCCCGGAGATTGCCGTCGCGACCACCAAGGCCTACAGCGCCCAGCTGGTGGCGGCCTATGCGCTGGCCATCCACATGGCCGGCGTCCGCGGGGAGATTACGGATGAGGAATACACGCGCTACACCGGGGAAATGCTGACCCTGCCGGAGAAGATCCGCCGGGTGCTGGACGAGAAGGAACGCCTGCAGTGGTTCTCCTCCAAGATCGCCAACGCCCATGATATCTTCTTCATCGGCCGCGGGCTGGACTACGCGATCAGCTTGGAAGGCAGCCTGAAGATGAAGGAAATCAGCTATATCCATTCCGAAGCCTATGCAGCCGGCGAGCTGAAGCACGGCACGATCTCCCTGATCGAAAACAACACGCTGGTCATCGGTGTGCTGACCCAGTCCGGCCTGTACGAGAAGACCGTGTCCAACATGGTGGAGTGCAAGAGCCGCGGCGCTTTCCTGATGGGCGTGACCACCAACGGCAACTTCTCCGTCGAGGATACCGCGAACTTCACCGTCTACATCCCGAAGACGGACGAGCACTTCACCGCGTCCCTCGCGGTGGTGCCGCTGCAGCTGCTTGGCTACTACACCAGCGTCAACCGCGGCCTGGACGTGGACAAGCCCCGGAACCTGGCCAAGAGCGTAACGGTGGAATAACATCCCCAAAATCCCCAAAAGGAAAAACCAAGGAGACTACCAGGATGATCAAGGTCAACGACAACTACGCGAAGCTGAAGGAATCCTACCTTTTCTACCGGATCGGCCAGAAGGTGAAGGCATACAAGGAAGCCCATCCCGGCGAACCGGTGTACCGGCTCGGCATCGGGGACGTATCCCTGCCGCTGTGCGACGCGGCGGTGAAAGCCCTGCACGAAGCGGCGGACGACCAGGGAAGTGCGGAGCGCTTCCAGGGCTATACGCCGGAACCCGGCATGCCCTTCTTCCGGGAAGCGGTGGCAAACTACTACGCCGGTCGGGGCATCTCCCTGCAGACGGCGGAGGTGTTTGTCTCCAGCGGCGCGAGCGATGAGCTGGGCGATATCCTGGACCTGTTCAGCCGTGAATCGGCCGCCTGCATCATGGAGCCGGCGTATCCCGCCTACCTGGACGCGAACATCATGGCCGGGCGGAGGATCACCACGCTGTCCGCCGGACCGGAGAACGGTTTCCTGCCGACCCCGGAGGAAAATCCGGACGCCGACCTGATTTACCTGTGCTCCCCGAACAACCCCACCGGCGCCGTCTACTCCCGGGAACAACTGAAGAAATGGGTGGACTGGGCCAATGCCTGCGGCGCGGTAATCCTCTTTGATGCGGCATACGAAGCGTTCATCGAGGATGACCGCCTGCCCCACAGCATTTTTGAAATCGAGGGCGCACGCACCTGCGCGATTGAGATCTGCTCCCTGTCCAAGACCGCCGGATTCACCGGCACCCGCCTGGGCTACACCGTGATCCCCCTGGACCTGGAGCGCGGCGGCATGAACCTGAACGCGATGTGGGTGCGCAACCGCACCACGAAAACGAACGGCGTTTCCTACATTATCCAGAAGGGCGGCACTGCCGTATTCACCCCGGAAGGCCAGGAGCAGATCAAAAAGAATATCCACTATTACAAGAACAATGCCCGGGTCCTCATGGACGCGCTGGACAAAGCCGGTATCGAATACTGGGGCGGGAAGAACGCGCCCTACGTCTGGATGCGCTGCCCCAAAGGCATGGGCAGCTGGGAATTCTTCGACCGGATGCTGAACGACATCCAGGTGGTGGGCACCCCCGGGGAAGGCTTCGGCCCCTGCGGGGAAGGTTTCTTCCGCCTGTCCGCCTTCGGCCACGCCGACGAGACCAGGACCGCCGCGGAACGCATGTACCGCCTGCTGGAATCCCTGAAATAACAGCCAAAGACAAAAACAACAACAGCAGCGACAACAACGGCAACAACCCCAACAAACCCAATCCAAACCAGTACAGCGGGAATGCATGCGGAATATTGACATGCCCGCGGCCCGGGTGTAAGATATCCCCAACAAGGCAAGGGCGCCGTGCAAACGGCGCTCTTGCCCTTTCTTTTTGTTTTTATTTTTTGGGCGGAAAGCAATGGCGCGGACCGATGATGCGGAGGAGAGCAGTATGACGAAGTATATCTTTGTAACCGGCGGTGTGGTATCCGGACTGGGAAAGGGAATTACGGCGGCATCCCTGGGGCGCCTGCTGAAGGCCCGGGGCCTGAAGGTTGCGGCCCAGAAACTGGACCCGTATATCAATGTGGACCCCGGGACGATGAGCCCCTACCAGCACGGCGAGGTGTACGTGACCGAGGACGGCGCGGAAACCGACCTAGACCTGGGCCATTATGAGCGGTTTATTGACGAGGACCTGAACAAGTATTCCAACCTGACCACCGGCAAGGTCTACTCCAACGTGATCCGGAAGGAGCGGGAAGGCGGCTACCTGGGCAGCACCGTGCAGACGATTCCGCATATCACGGATGAAATCAAGCGTTTCATCTACCGCGTCGGCGAAAAGACGGACGCGGATGTGGTGATCACCGAAATCGGCGGCACGATCGGCGACATTGAAAGCCAGCCGTTCATCGAAGCCATCCGCCAGGTAGGCCTGGAGGTCGGAAGGGAGAACTCCCTGTACGTCCACGTGACCCTCGTCCCGTACCTGAAGGCCAGCGGGGAGCACAAATCCAAACCCACCCAGCACTCCGTCAAGGAACTGCAGGGAATGGGCATCAACCCGAACATTATCGTCCTGCGGGTGGACGAGAAGATTACCGACGGATCGATCTTCACCAAGATCGCCCACTTCTGCAACGTCAAACCCGACTGCGTGATCGAGAACGTCACGCTCCCGATCCTCTATGCGGCTCCCCTCATGCTCGAGGAAGCCCACCTCTCCGGAATTGTCTGCCGGGAGCTGCATATTGACGCCCCGCAGCCGGACCTGAAGGACTGGCGGGAGATGGTGGAGCGCGTCCGCCACCAGAACAAGACGGTAAAGATCGGCCTGGTGGGGAAATACGTCCAGCTGCATGACGCCTACCTGTCCGTGGCGGAGGCGCTCCGCCATGCCGGATACGCGCTGGACGCCCGGGTGGAAATCACCTGGATCGATTCCGAAACACTCACAAAAGAAAACATAAAAAGCACAATGGCGCCCCTCCATGGCGTGATCGTCCCCGGCGGATTCGGCGGCCGCGGCATCGAGGGCATGATCCTCACTGCCCAATATGCCCGGGAGCACCATCTCCCATACTTCGGCATCTGCCTGGGCATGCAGATTGCCGTGATCGAGTACGCCCGGAACTGCGCACACCTCTCTGGCGCAAACTCCCATGAGTTTGATGAAACCTCTTCCTACCAGGTGATCAACTTCATGCCGGGCCAGAACGACGAGATCGACAAGGGCGGTACCCTGCGCCTGGGCAAATACCCGTGCATCCTCCGCCCTGATACGAAAATCGCCGGCTTCTACAAAAAGGAAGAAATCAGCGAGCGCCACCGCCACCGCTACGAATTCGCCAACGAATACCGGGATACCCTCCAGGCCGCCGGCCTCTGTCTCTCCGGACTTTCCCCGGACGGCCGCCTGGTGGAGACTGTTGAAATCCCAAGCGAAGACTTCTTCATCGGCGTTCAGTTCCACCCCGAATTCAAGAGCCGCCCGAACCGCCCCCATCCCCTCTTCCTGGGGTTCATCGGAGCAGCAATTCAGAAAGAATGAAAAACACGAGCCATGTAACCGAAATTCCAATCCACATGTACCCGCCGCCGGCGCCATAAATGGAGCCGGCGGCTAGTATTTACAAGAAGAAACAACACAAAACGGATTTCGTTTGCAAGTCAGAGAAAAGCCCTTAAGAGCAGAATTTAAGTTACTCAAAAATAAAAAATAACAATTTTATGCATAATTTTTCTGCAAAAACAATGTGCATCAAGATGTATGTAACAATCTGTGCAACTATTTATGCATATAATAAAGACGAAATGTAAGGTTTTTGACTTTTTTTCGGAAAAGCCAAAAAAATTACCCCAAAGAGGGTTGAAACGTTGAATTTGACTGTATTTAGTTGGACAACTGATGGACTGAATGTACTATATTATACATGCAAAAGCGTATAAAGGACGAATTTGACGATAAATTCAAGTTTACCGGCATGGGAGGAAGAACGATGAAAAAGACTTTGAAACAGTGGACAGCAATCACCTGCGTACTTGTGATGATCGCGGGCCTGCTGCCTGTATCTATTCTGGCAGAGGACAGTGTTGCCACGCCCACGGACCTGGCTCCGGTGGCAGAATTTGTCCAGGAAACCGAACCAGCGGAAGAAGTTACGGAAAATCCCGCTGAAGGGCCTGCCGCTGAACCGGAAGAAGAAAAAGTAACGTATACTGCCCGTATTGCCGCGGCCCAACGGGACGGGAAGATTTTCCTGACGGCTGTGGTAGAACCGAAGCTTGTCGGAAGTGTCATTTGGGAAATGAAAAATCCCGGCCAGGCCGACGAAAAGTGGACCCGGATTGAAATCGATTCCCAGACGCTCCTGATTGTGCCCGGAAGCGAACTGATCGGCAAGGAAATCCGTTTCCGCCTGGAAGACGGAACCACTTCGCTCCTGAACTATATTGTTCCCGAACTGGAAACCGAAGCCGATGAACCTGCAGTTGAGGAGCCCAAAGCAGAAGAACCCGAAGTCGAGGAACCTGTGATCGAGGAATCGGCAGTCGAAGAGCCTGTGGCAGAAGAATCCGAAGCCCAGGAGCCTGCAGTCGAGGAGTCTGAAGCTGAAGAGCCTGAAGTTGAGGAACCTGCAGCAGAGGAAGCCGAAGCCAAAGAGCCTGTGGCTGAGGAACACGCAGTCCAGGAGCCTGCAGCCGAGGAGTCTGAAGCTGAAGAGCCTGAAGCTGAAGAGCCCGTAGTCGAGGAACCTGCGATCGAGGAATCCGAAGTCGAAGAGCCTGTGGCAGAAGAACCCGAAATCCAGGAACCTGCAGTTGAGGAATCCGAAGCAGAAGAACCCGAGGCTGAAGAGACTGAAGACGAGGATCCTGCAGGAGAAGAGCCTGCCAGAGAAGAAATAATCATAAATGAGCCTATTGAGAAGAAGAATGCTGCAGAAGAACCCAAAGTTGAAAAAACTGAAAACGTGAAAACCCCAAGCCTTGAGGAACTCGAAGAGTATGAAACGCCTCTCGGGCTGGATGAATATACCAGGATTGTCCTGACCGATCCGGACCAGGAGATCGTAAGCCTTCGTGAAGCAGCGGACGGTATGTCTCCCATCATTGCGGATGTGGAAAAGGATACCGAAATCGTAGTGATTGAGGTTGAAGATGATTGGGTGAAGGTCATTGTCGGCGAAACAGAAGGATATATCTTCATCGAGGATATTCGTTCCTATCTGCTGCCAACAGATGACGTTGCAGAGGAAAAGCCCATAGAAGAAGAACCTGATGGAACAGGGGAAGAAGTTCCTGCTGAGGAAGAAGCGGAAGATCCCACGGCCAACATGAAGGTGACGATCTTTACCTCCCGCAGGAAAACAGTCCGTGTTGGGGAGCCTGTGACCCTGACCAGCCGGATTGAAGGCTTTGACGGATTTGAGATCAGGTATCAATGGGAATGCGACAAGCATGACGGAGCCGGCTTCCTGGATGTCAGCGGTGCGTGTGAGGATTCGTATACGTTCAGCGCGTCGGCGGAAAGTATGAGTTGGGATTGGCGCCTGTCAGTCTACTACTATTGACCAGGAATCAACATGCTATCCCGGGACGGGAAAATCGCCCCGGGTAAAACCGTATAGAGACGTCGAAACATCCAAGGAGGATGCGGGTAATGAATAACGAGTACTACAGCATGAAGAAAAGGCTTCTGGCGATTGTCATGTCCCTGATGATGATCTTCCAGATGATTCCGGCAGGCGCATTCGCGGCAGGCGAAGGCCGCATCACCAGCCAACCGTTGCGCGCAGGTGCTGGGACCTACCATATCTCATTTAAGGATATACCCGCAGGTGATAATTTTGTCCCGGCGGGCAATATGATCAATAATCCAGCTCCTGATCCTGATCCGGCGCCGGAAGGCCAGCAATTCATAGGCTGGTACTGCGAAGCTGTTGGGGTATGGTTCTCGACACAGTATAGACCTACTTCTGACATGGAATTCGTGCCCAAGTACGGTTGGGAAGTCCGCTTCCGGAACCATAACGGAGACGTGATTGAAACCAAACAGGTCCCTGACGGTGAAGCAATCGGAGATCTTCCTGCTGTTCCGGCTCGTGATGATTATAAAGATGGCTATTGGGGGATAGGTATTGCAACTCAAACCGGCCAGAGTGCTGAGTGGAGCGCAGGCGAACAAGTGACCAGTGATTATGTTGTCGGGAATGATCTGGATATTGTTGCTGGTTATAAAAGGATTACTTATACCATCACATTCTATACAAATGCGGATAAAACTGAGACTGTAACAATAAGGACCGTTGATGCGGATACCCACTACTGCGTCAATGACCTTCCTGCTGTACCCGAAAAGGCCGGGTATACTGGCAAATGGGTCTACTACGATAAAAAGACTAATACTAACGAAGATTATAACAATCAGGTGGCTGTTAGCGAAGATACAGCTGTCTGGGCAGCATATGACCAAAATGTATTTACCGTTACATTTAAGACAGGTGACGATGTTTACCAGACCGGTACATATTATATAGGTGACGAACTGATTTTGCCTGCTGACCCTGTAATTGAAGGCAAGCAGTTTGAAGGCTGGTATGTCGATGAAACAGAATATGTCGGAGGCGAAGAGGTTACCTCTGATCTCGTTCTTGACGCACAATTTATTGATATGTTCTCCGTCACCTTTATTGTTGAGAATGGTGGAGAAGAACAGGAACGGTTGTCTCAGTTCTTCCGCACGGGAGGCGAAGCCATCGCTACGATGCCCCAGGATCCTTTCGTGGCGGGTAAAGCCTTCGAAAAGTGGGTTATTAAGGGCACTGACACAGAAGTGACCGCCGACACCGTTGTCAACGGCGATATGGTGGTTGTAGCTAAGTTCCGCACGGTAACGATCTATGATATCACTGCTGAATATTATTACCTGAATAACAGAGGAGTCGAAGTTATTTTCAATACAGATCTCCTTCAGGTGGAAGCAGGACAATTACCCTACACGATCACAGCGCCCTCCAGTACGCAGACAGACCCGGATGAAGTGCCAGGGGCTCCGATCTATTATCCTGAAACACCCACTGTAACAGTTGAAGAAGACGACTTTAATGATGACAATGAGTGTACGGTTCGGATCAAGTATGTAAAGTATACAGCGGAATATGACTTTGTATACATGCTTAAGGATCTGGAAGGGGACGGATACAGCGAGATTGAACGGAAACATATCTATGGCGTCCTGAACAGTTATGTTACGCCTTCTGTCAACACCTATGATTATGCGACCCTTGAACTGGCTGAAGGAACGATCATTAACCAGGCTGAAGGACAGGAACTGAAAGTATATTACACTCGTAAACAATACCAGCTGACCTATGAAACCAACGGCGGCAGTTATGTGGGCGGCGCAACAGTACCATACGGCACTGAAGCAGCAGTTTCTTCCACTGTCCCGACGCGTACCGGCTATACCTTTGCCGGTTGGTATATAGACGCCGATCTGACACAATCTGCAGGATCTACGGTTACTATTGAAGAAAACACAACCCTGTACGCGAAGTGGACCGGCGATACAGTCAACTACTCGATCGTCTATTTGTTCGAGAAGTACAATGACGCCGGTACGGCATCTAGCTTTGTATATGAAAATTCCGAAACCGGAAGTGGCACAGTAGGTGAAACTGTCTATGCCACAGATGGAACCATCCCGGATAAGACCAAAGCTGGATGGGTCAAAGACGATACACAGAATGCCTCTTCCAGCGTGGAGATTGCTGCAGACGGATCGTCTGTCCTGTATGTGTATTATAAGCTGAGGGAGTACACTTTTATCTTCAATGGAGGTACATATACCCAATGGTATACTTACAACGTTGAAGCTACGCTGACCGGCAAAAATGTTACCGGCACGGGAACATTGAACTATACTATTACAGTCAAGCTGGGACAAGACATTTCTTCAGCGTGGCCTGGAAACGTGACTGGCAGGTATAACTCTGGTACCAACTGGTGGCCGGTTTGGAATAATGTTTCCTTTAACGGTTGGTATAATCCGCAGGAGCAGAGCCGTTATGTGACAAAACGCACGATTGTGACGCCTGAGATGCTGCCCAACAGCGGAACATCCATTACGTATACAGCCCAATGGACTGGTAATGCATACACATATACAGTCAATTACTGGCTCCAGAATGCGGATGATGATGGCTATACCAAGTCTGAGGAATACAGCCAGACGTATACGTCATCCGGTGGCAACCTGGGCGCAAAAGAAATTGCCGGTTACACGTATGATCATGGCAACTCCGGAGCGCAGAATGTTACCCAATATGATTTCTACTATAACAGGGACACTTTCCAGATTGACTACTTCTACGGCAGTACGAATCTGGACACAATAGAAAACATCAAATTTGACGCCAACATCAACAAGGCGCCGTACGTCTGGACGCCCACTGCCGCCCAGTGCGGAGTTGACAGTGACTATACTTTCGGAGGCTGGTATTCCAATTCCGGTTTGACTGCCCAATATACATTCTCCACTATGCCGGCTACCAATGTTGTGCTTTACGCGAAGTGGACCGCTCCGTCCTATACGGTCAGCTTTGTGGATGGAGACAATCCGTCAACCGAGATGTCGGACAGTCAGACGGTTGAGAAATACAAGAGGGCAAGCGCGCCGACGACCAGCCCGACCAAAGAGGGTTATACTTTCGATGGCTGGTATTCCACGGCGGACGGTGATACCCTCTTCGACTGGAACACCCAGATCACTGAAGACACCACAGTGTATGCTCACTGGACAAAAGCAACGCTGAGTTATACAGTCCGCTATGTCGATGAAGAAGGCAATCCGGTTGCGGACGACAAGAATGTTTCCAATCCGAATTTGACGGTTGATCAGAACATTACAGAACAGGCGATCGCAGTCGCGGGTTATCGGCCGCAGGATGCCAGCCAAACCCTGAAACTTTCCGATGACATTTCCAAAAACGTGTTGGTTTTCGTCTACAGTGAGAAAGCGGAGACGACCAGCTATAAGGTCTATTATATCCTGGATCCGAATGACTACCCTGATGAAGATATTGCTGTTGCAGCAGCGAAAACAGTTGAAAATGTTCCCGGCGATACGGCTTCCGTAATTGAGTTGGCAGCGGCTGTGGATTACGATTCGCTTATAGCGGCACATCCGGAATTCGAAGGATATGAGTTCTTCCCGGATGAGGTCGAGAAGACGCTGACCCTGACCGCAACTGCCGAACAGAACAGTTTCTACTTCTACTATTCCAAGTTCAAGAGCGCTACGGTCACGGTCCGCTTTGTCGACATGGACGGCAACGCGATCGCTGACGAAGACACTCAGATCCTGAAGATCGGTAAGACCTATACCCTGAGCCGGACGCCTATTACCGGATGGGCGCTCAATAAAGCGGTTGTAGGAACCAATTATAATGGCGACGATGCCGGATCCACTTATAAGATCACGACAGAGATCGCGAATAATGGACTGATCTTCACCCTGTTTTATCAGAAGAAGCTGACCATCACAGCAGTGAACAGGATTAAACCATATGATGGAACAGCTTTGAAGATTGCTTCCACCATTAGTGACCAGGTGACCATAGAAGGCCTTTTGAGTGATAAAGGACATACGTTGGCAAGCATCGGATATACTTATTCCGGTGCAGACAATGCAGAGGGCGATGGACGCGAGAATGCCGGTGTGGCTACAGTCACTCCCGAGAACGCGACAATCAGCGGGGCAAGTGAAAATTATTATCAGATCCGTTATATCAGCGGCACATTGGAAGTGACAAAGATCAATGTCACTGTCCGCGTGGAACCTGACCGCTGGACAGGAAACGTTTATGACGGAACTGTAAGGAAGGCCGGTTTTACAAACAACAAGAGCATTGATGAGTATGTAATCATCTCTCATGATGGGTATAAAACACAATACCTTAATGATATCTGGGCTACAGTCGTAGGAAAAGCAACATACGATGCAACAGCCGGCGGTCATAAGTATTATGGCATTGCAGAAGCTGATGCCGGTGATTATACCTATTTTGAAAATGTACTGACGCTTGCTGATCTTCCGCAGAATGACAATTACAGTGTCAATCTGTATGTTCGTCCAGGGCGCCTGGAAATCAAGCCGAAGCCTGTGACGATTACAACAGGAAGTGCTACGAAGGTATATGATGGAACTGCGCTGACCAAAGAGGATGGATATACTGTTGATGGAATCGTTGAAGGCGAAACCTATGGGCTTGAGATTACAGGATCTCAGACCGAGGTTGGTAACAGTCTAAACAGCTATATCATCACTTGGGCAGGTGAAAATGAGTATACTGCCAAGGCGAAAAATTATAGTATTATAGACAACCTTGGTATACTGACGATAAACGACGCAACACTGAGTATCACAATTAAAAATAAGACAACCACCTATAATGGATCTGAACAGAATGGTTATGCAGCACCAGAAACAGTAACTGGTACTGGATCACCAATCGATATGGACGAGTATACAATTACAGGTCTAGCAGAAGGCGACGTGTTGGAGGTTACAGGATATGAGCCTTCTTTCGGAACAGATGCCAGTATTTATACCAATGGCTCTTTTGATGAGGCAACCATATCTATCTCTCGGAACGGAACAAATGTTACTTCTAATTATGAAATCACAACTAATGCAGGCGGACTGACGATCAATCCCGTGGAGATTGAACTGACTGCGGACAGTGCGACGAAGGAGTATGACGGAACCGCACTGACCAAGAATACATACAAGATTACAAAGGGCGCGTTTGTCGGCGAAGAAGGCCTGGCGAGCGTAACGGTTGAAGGCAGCCAGACGGTGGTCGGCAAGAGCGCGAACACGATTACGGGCCATACGCTGAAAGAGAACACCGAGGCGGAGAACTACACCATTGCCTATAAGCAGGGAGAACTGGAAGTAACCAAGGCTTCCGTGGAGATCACAATCACGGCAGGGGATGGCGAACAGACCTATAACGGCAACGCCCTGACGAACACGGAAGTGACGGTAACGAGCGGCGAACTGCTGGAAGGCGATGAGCTGGTAGCGACCGCGACGGGCAGTGCAACGAATGTGGCAGACACAGCAGAAGGGAACAACCCGATTGCTTTGCGGGCTACAAGATCATGCACGGCGATACGGACGTGACCGAGAACTACGTGATTACGACCGAGGCCGGCACGCTGACGATCAATCCCGTGGAGATTGAACTGACTGCGGACAGTGCGACGAAGGAGTATGACGGAACCGCACTGACCAAGAATACATACAAGATTACAAAGGGTGCGTTTGTCGGCGAAGAAGGCCTGGCGAGCGTAACGGTTGAAGGCAACCAGACGGTGGTCGGCAAGAGCGCGAACACGATTACGGGCCATACGCTGAAAGAGAACACCGAGGCGGAGAACTACACCATTGCCTATAAGCAGGGAGAACTGGAAGTAACCAAGGCTTCCGTGGAGATCACAATCACGGCAGGGGATGGCGAACAGACCTATAACGGCAACGCCCTGACGAACACGGAAGTGACGGTAACGAGCGGCGAACTGCTGGAAGGCGATGAGCTGGTAGCGACCGCGACGGGCAGTGCAACGAATGTGGCAGACACAGCAGAAGGGAACAACCCGATTGCTGCGGGCTACAAGATCATGCACGGCGATACGGACGTGACCGAGAACTACGTGATTACGACCGAGGCCGGCACGCTGACGATCAATCCCGTGGAGATTGAACTGACTGCGGACAGTGCGACGAAGGAGTATGACGGAACCGCACTGACCAAGAATACATACAAGATTACAAAGGGCGCGTTTGTCGGCGAAGAAGGCCTGGCGAGCGTAACGGTTGAAGCCAGCCAGACGGTGGTCGGCAAGAGCGCGAACACGATTACGGGCCATACGCTGAAAGAGAACACCGAGGCGGAGAACTACACCATTGCCTATAAGCAGGGAGAACTGGAAGTAACCAAGGCTTCCGTGGAGATCACAATCACGGCAGGGGATGGCGAACAGACCTATAACGGCAACGCCCTGACGAACACGGAAGTGACGGTAACGAGCGGCGAACTGCTGGAAGGCGATGAGCTGGTAGCGACCGCGACGGGCAGTGCAACGAATGTGGCAGACACAGCAGAAGGGAACAACCCGATTGCTGCGGGCTACAAGATCATGCACGGCGATACGGACGTGACCGAGAACTACGTGATTACGACCGAGGCCGGCACGCTGACGATCAATCCCGTGGAGATTGAACTGACTGCGGACAGTGCGACGAAGGAGTATGACGGAACCGCACTGACCAAGAATACATACAAGATTACAAAGGGTGCGTTTGTCGGCGAAGAAGGCCTGGCGAGCGTAACGGTTGAAGGCAGCCAGACGGTGGTCGGCAAGAGCGCGAACACGATTACGGGCCATACGCTGAAAGAGAACACCGAGGCGGAGAACTACACCATTGCCTATAAGCAGGGAGAACTGGAAGTAACCAAGGCTTCCGTGGAGATCACAATCACGGCAGGGGATGGCGAACAGACCTATAACGGCAACGCCCTGACGAACACGGAAGTGACGGTAACGAGCGGCGAACTGCTGGAAGGCGATGAGCTGGTAGCGACCGCGACGGGCAGTGCAACGAATGTGGCAGACACAGCAGAAGGGAACAACCCGATTGCTGCGGGCTACAAGATCATGCACGGCGATACGGACGTGACCGAGAACTACGTGATTACGACCGAGGCCGGCACGCTGACGATCAATCCCGTGGAGATTGAACTGACTGCGGACAGTGCGACGAAGGAGTATGACGGAACCGCACTGACCAAGAATACATACAAGATTACAAAGGGCGCGTTTGTCGGCGAAGAAGGCCTGGCGAGCGTAACGGTTGAAGGCGACCAGACGGTGGTCGGCAAGAGCGCGAACACGATTACGGGCCATACGCTGAAAGAGAACACCGAGGCGGAGAACTACACCATTGCCTATAAGCAGGGAGAACTGGAAGTAACCAAGGCTTCCGTGGAGATCACAATCACGGCAGGGGATGGCGAACAGACCTATAACGGCAACGCCCTGACGAACACGGAAGTGACGGTAACGAGCGGCGAACTGCTGGAAGGCGATGAGCTGGTAGCGACCGCGACGGGCAGTGCAACGAATGTGGCAGACACAGCAGAAGGAACAACCCGATTGCTTTGCGGGCTACAAGATCATGCACGGCGATACGGACGTGACCGAGAACTACGTGATTACGACCGAGGCCGGCACGCTGACGATCAATCCCGTGGAGATTGAACTGACTGCGGACAGTGCGACGAAGGAGTATGACGGAACCGCACTGACCAAGAATACATACAAGATTACAAAGGGTGCGTTTGTCGGCGAAGAAGGCCTGGCGAGCGTAACGGTTGAAGGCAGCCAGACGGTGGTCGGCAAGAGCGCGAACACGATTACGGGCCATACGCTGAAAGAGAACACCGAGGCGGAGAACTACACCATTGCCTATAAGCAGGGAGAACTGGAAGTAACCAAGGCTTCCGTGGAGATCACAATCACGGCAGGGGATGGCGAACAGACCTATAACGGCAACGCCCTGACGAACACGGAAGTGACGGTAACGAGCGGCGAACTGCTGGAAGGCGATGAGCTGGTAGCGACCGCGACGGGCAGTGCAACGAATGTGGCAGACACAGCAGAAGGGAACAACCCGATTGCTGCGGGCTACAAGATCATGCACGGCGATACGGACGTGACCGAGAACTACGTGATTACGACCGAGGCCGGCACGCTGACGATCAATCCCGTGGAGATTGAACTGACTGCGGACAGTGCGACGAAGGAGTATGACGGAACCGCACTGACCAAGAATACATACAAGATTACAAAGGGCGCGTTTGTCGGCGAAGAAGGCCTGGCGAGCGTAACGGTTGAAGGCGGCCAGACGGTGGTCGGCAAGAGCGCGAACACGATTACGGGCCATACGCTGAAAGAGAACACCGAGGCGGAGAACTACACCATTGCCTATAAGCAGGGAGAACTGGAAGTAACCAAGGCTTCCGTGGAGATCACAATCACGGCAGGGGATGGCGAACAGACCTATAACGGCAACGCCCTGACGAACACGGAAGTGACGGTAACGAGCGGCGAACTGCTGGAAGGCGATGAGCTGGTAGCGACCGCGACGGGCAGTGCAACGAATGTGGCAGACACAGCAGAAGGGAACAACCCGATTGCTGCGGGCTACAAGATCATGCACGGCGATACGGACGTGACCGAGAACTACGTGATTACGGCCGAGGCCGGCACGCTGACGATCAATCCCGTGGAGATTGAACTGACTGCGGACAGTGCGACGAAGGAGTATGACGGAACCGCACTGACCAAGAATACATACAAGATTACAAAGGGTGCGTTTGTCGGCGAAGAAGGCCTGGCGAGCGTAACGGTTGAAGGCAGCCAGACGGTGGTCGGCAAGAGCGCGAACACGATTACGGGCCATACGCTGAAAGAGAACACCGAGGCGGAGAACTACACCATTGCCTATAAGCAGGGAGAACTGGAAGTAACCAAGGCTTCCGTGGAGATCACAATCACGGCAGGGGATGGCGAACAGACCTATAACGGCAACGCCCTGACGAACACGGAAGTGACGGTAACGAGCGGCGAACTGCTGGAAGGCGATGAGCTGGTAGCGACCGCGACGGGCAGTGCAACGAATGTGGCAGACACAGCAGAAGGGAACAACCCGATTGCTGCGGGCTACAAGATCATGCACGGCGATACGGACGTGACCGAGAACTACGTGATTACGGCCGAGGCCGGCACGCTGACGATCAATCCCGTGGAGATTGAACTGACTGCGGACAGTGCGACGAAGGAGTATGACGGAACCGCACTGACCAAGAATACATACAAGATTACAAAGGGCGCGTTTGTCGGCGAAGAAGGCCTGGCGAGCGTAACGGTTGAAGGCAGCCAGACGGTGGTCGGCAAGAGCGCGAACACGATTACGGGCCATACGCTGAAAGAGAACACCGAGGCGGAGAACTACACCATTGCCTATAAGCAGGGAGAACTGGAAGTAACCAAGGCTTCCGTGGAGATCACAATCACGGCAGGGGATGGCGAACAGACCTATAACGGCAACGCCCTGACGAACACGGAAGTGACGGTAACGAGCGGCGAACTGCTGGAAGGCGATGAGCTGGTAGCGACCGCGACGGGCAGTGCAACGAATGTGGCAGACACAGCAGAAGGGAACAACCCGATTGCTGCGGGCTACAAGATCATGCACGGCGATACGGACGTGACCGAGAACTACGTGATTACGGCCGAGGCCGGCACGCTGACGATCAATCCCGTGGAGATTGAACTGACTGCGGACAGTGCGACGAAGGAGTATGACGGAACCGCACTGACCAAGAATACATACAAGATTACAAAGGGTGCGTTTGTCGGCGAAGAAGGCCTGGCGAGCGTAACGGTTGAAGGCAGCCAGACGGTGGTCGGCAAGAGCGCGAACACGATTACGGGCCATACGCTGAAAGAGAACACCGAGGCGGAGAACTACACCATTGCCTATAAGCAGGAGAACTGGAAGTAACCAAGGCTTCCGTGGAGATCACAATCACGGCAGGGGATGGCGAACAGACCTATAACGGCAACGCCCTGACGAACACGGAAGTGACGGTAACGAGCGGCGAACTGCTGGAAGGCGATGAGCTGGTAGCGACCGCGACGGGCAGTGCAACGAATGTGGCAGACACAGCAGAAGGGAACAACCCGATTGCTGCGGGCTACAAGATCATGCACGGCGATACGGACGTGACCGAGAACTACGTGATTACGGCCGAGGCCGGCACGCTGACGATCAATCCCGTGGAGATTGAACTGACTGCGGACAGTGCGACGAAGGAGTATGACGGAACCGCACTGACCAAGAATACATACAAGATTACAAAGGGCGCGTTTGTCGGCGAAGAAGGCCTGGCGAGCGTAACGGTTGAAGGCAGCCAGACGGTGGTCGGCAAGAGCGCGAACACGATTACGGGCCATACGCTGAAAGAGAACACCGAGGCGGAGAACTACACCATTGCCTATAAGCAGGGAGAACTGGAAGTAACCAAGGCTTCCGTGGAGATCACAATCACGGCAGGGGATGGCGAACAGACCTATAACGGCAACGCCCTGACGAACACGGAAGTGACGGTAACGAGCGGCGAACTGCTGGAAGGCGATGAGCTGGTAGCGACCGCGACGGGCAGTGCAACGAATGTGGCAGACACAGCAGAAGGAACAACCCGCTTGCTGCGGGCTACAAGATCATGCACGGCGATACGGACGTGACCGAGAACTACGTGATTACGGCCGAGGCCGGCACGCTGACGATCAATCCCGTGGAGATTGAACTGACTGCGGACAGTGCGACGAAGGAGTATGACGGAACCGCACTGACCAAGAATACATACAAGATTACAAAGGGTGCGTTTGTCGGCGAAGAAGGCCTGGCGAGCGTAACGGTGGAAGGCCAGACCAGACGGTGGTCGGCAAGAGCGCGAACACGATTACGGGCCATACGCTGAAAGAGAACACCGAGGCGGAGAACTACACCATTGCCTATAAGCAGGGAGAACTGGAAGTAACCAAGGCTTCCGTGGAGATCACAATCACGGCAGGGGATGGCGAACAGACCTATAACGGCAACGCCCTGACGAACACGGAAGTGACGGTAACGAGCGGCGAACTGCTGGAAGGCGATGAGCTGGTAGCGACCGCGACGGGCAGTGCAACGAATGGGGCAGACACAGCAGAAGGAACAACCCGATTGCTGCGGGCTACAAGATCATGCACGGCGATACGGACGTGACCGAGAACTACGTGATTACGGCCGAGGCCGGCACGCTGACGATCAATCCCGTGGAGATTGAACTGACTGCGGACAGTGCGACGAAGGAGTATGACGGAACCGCACTGACCAAGAATACATACAAGATTACAAAGGGCGCGTTTGTCGGCGAAGAAGGCCTGGCGAGCGTAACGGTTGAAGGCGACCAGACGGTCGGCGGCAAGGCCGCAAACACGATTACGGGCCATACGCTGAAAGAGAACACCGAGGCGGAGAACTACACCATTGCCTATAAGCAGGGAGAACTGGAAGTAACCAAGGCTTCCGTGGAGATCACAATCACGGCAGGGGATGGCGAACAGACCTATAACGGCAACGCCCTGACGAACACGGAAGTGACGGTAACGAGCGGCGAACTGCTGGAAGGCGATGAGCTGGTAGCGACCGCGACGGGCAGTGCAACGAATGTGGCAGACACAGCAGAAGGGAACAACCCGATTGCTGCGGGCTACAAGATCATGCACGGCGATACGGACGTGACCGAGAACTACGTGATTACGACCGAGGCCGGCACGCTGACGATCAATCCCGTGGAGATTGAACTGACTGCGGACAGTGCGACGAAGGAGTATGACGGAACCGCACTGACCAAGAATACATACAAGATTACAAAGGGTGCGTTTGTCGGCGAAGAAGGCCTGGCGAGCGTAACGGTTGAAGGCAGCCAGACGGTGGTCGGCAAGAGCGCGAACACGATTACGGGCCATACGCTGAAAGAGAACACCGAGGCGGAGAACTACACCATTGCCTATAAGCAGGGAGAACTGGAAGTAACCAAGGCTTCCGTGGAGATCACAATCACGGCAGGGGATGGCGAACAGACCTATAACGGCAACGCCCTGACGAACACGGAAGTGACGGTAACGAGCGGCGAACTGCTGGAAGGCGATGAGCTGGTAGCGACCGCGACGGGCAGTGCAACGAATGTGGCAGACACAGCAGAAGGGAACAACCCGATTGCTGCGGGGCTACAAGATCATGCACGGGGATACGGTCGTGACCGAGAACTCCGTGATTACGACCCAGGCCGGCACGCTGACGATCAATCCCGTGGAGATTGAACTGACTGCGGACAGTGCGACGAAGGAGTATGACGGAACCGCACTGACCAAGATACATACAAGATTACAAAGGGTGCGTTTGTCGGCGAAGAAGGCCTGGCGAGCGTAACGGTTGAAGGCGACCAGACGGTGGTCGGCAAGAGCGCGAACACGATTACGGGCCATACGCTGAAAGAGAACACCGAGGCGGAGAACTACACCATTGCCTATAAGCAGGGAGAACTGGAAGTAACCAAGGCTTCCGTGGAGATCACAATCACGGCAGGGGATGGCGAACAGACCTATAACGGCAACGCCCTGACGAACACGGAAGTGACGGTAACGAGCGGCGAACTGCTGGAAGGCGATGAGCTGGTAGCGACCGCGACGGGCAGTGCAACGAATGTGGCAGACACAGCAGAAGGGAACAACCCGATTGCTGCGGGCTACAAGATCATGCACGGCGATACGGACGTGACCGAGAACTACGTGATTACGACCGAGGCCGGCACGCTGACGATCAATCCCGTGGAGATTGAACTGACTGCGGACAGTGCGACGAAGGAGTGTGATACAGTCGCACTCAACAATAATACATACAAGATTACAAAGGGCGCGTTTGTCGGCGAAGAAGGCCTGGCGAGCGTAACGGTTGAAGGCGACCAGACGGTGGTCGGCAAGAGCGCGAACACGATTACGGGCCATACGCTGAAAGAGAACACCGAGGCGGAGAACTACACCATTGCCTATAAGCAGGGAGAACTGGAAGTAACCAAGGCTTCCGTGGAGATCACAATCACGGCAGGGGATGGCGAACAGACCTATAACGGCAACGCCCTGACGAACACGGAAGTGACGGTAACGAGCGGCGAACTGCTGGAAGGCGATGAGCTGGTAGCGACCGCGACGGGCAGTGCAACGAACGTGGCAGACACAGCAGAAGGGAACAACCCGATTGCTGCGGGCTACAAGATCATGCACGGCGATACGGACGTGACCGAGAACTACGTGATTACGGCCGAGGCCGGCACGCTGACGATCAATCCCGTGGAGATTGAACTGACTGCGGACAGTGCGACGAAGGAGTATGACGGAACCGCACTGACCAAGAATACATACAAGATTACAAAGGGCGCGTTTGTCGGCGAAGAAGGCCTGGCGAGCGTAACGGTTGAAGGCAGCCAGACGGTGGTCGGCAAGAGCGCGAACACGATTACGGGCCATACGCTGAAAGAGAACACCGAGGCGGAGAACTACACCATTGCCTATAAGCAGGGAGAACTGGAAGTAACCAAGGCTTCCGTGGAGATCACAATCACGGCAGGGGATGGCGAACAGACCTATAACGGCAACGCCCTGACGAACACGGAAGTGACGGTAACGAGCGGCGAACTGCTGGAAGGCGATGAGCTGGTAGCGACCGCGACGGGCAGTGCAACGAATGTGGCAGACACAGCAGAAGGGAACAACCCGATTGCTGCGGGCTACAAGATCATGCACGGCGATACGGACGTGACCGAGAACTACGTGATTACGACCGAGGCCGGCACGCTGACGATCAATCCCGTGGAGATTGAACTGACTGCGGACAGTGCGACGAAGGAGTATGACGGAACCGCACTGACCAAGAATACATACAAGATTACAAAGGGCGCGTTTGTCGGCGAAGAAGGCCTGGCGAGCGTAACGGTTGAAGGCGACCAGACGGTGGCCGGCAAGAGCGCGAACACGATTACGGGCCATACGCTGAAAGAGAACACCGAGGCGGAGAACTACACCATTGCCTATAAGCAGGGAGAACTGGAAGTAACCAAGGCTTCCGTGGAGATCACAATCACGGCAGGGGATGGCGAACAGACCTATAACGGCAACGCCCTGACGAACACGGAAGTGACGGTAACGAGCGGCGAACTGCTGGAAGGCGATGAGCTGGTAGCGACCGCGACGGGCAGTGCAACGAATGTGGCAGACACAGCAGAAGGGAACAACCCGATTGCTGCGGGCTACAAGATCATGCACGGCGATACGGACGTGACCGAGAACTACGTGATTACGACCGAGGCCGGCACGCTGACGATCAATCCCGTGGAGATTGAACTGACTGCGGACAGTGCGACGAAGGAGTATGACGGAACCGCACTGACCAAGAATACATACAAGATTACAAAGGGCGCGTTTGTCGGCGAAGAAGGCCTGGCGAGCGTAACGGTTGAAGGCAGCCAGACGGTGGTCGGCAAGAGCGCGAACACGATTACGGGCCATACGCTGAAAGAGAACACCGAGGCGGAGAACTACACCATTGCCTATAAGCAGGGAGAACTGGAAGTAACCAAGGCTTCCGTGGAGATCACAATCACGGCAGGGGATGGCGAACAGACCTATAACGGCAACGCCCTGACGAACACGGAAGTGACGGTAACGAGCGGCGAACTGCTGGAAGGCGATGAGCTGGTAGCGACCGCGACGGGCAGTGCAACGAATGTGGCAGACACAGCAGAAGGGAACAACCCGATTGCTGCGGGCTACAAGATCATGCACGGCGATACGGACGTGACCGAGAACTACGTGATTACGGCCGAGGCCGGCACGCTGACGATCAATCCCGTGGAGATTGAACTGACTGCGGACAGTGCGACGAAGGAGTATGACGGAACCGCACTGACCAAGAATACATACAAGATTACAAAGGGTGCGTTTGTCGGCGAAGAAGGCCTGGCGAGCGTAACGGTTGAAGGCAGCCAGACGGTGGTCGGCAAGAGCGCGAACACGATTACGGGCCATACGCTGAAAGAGAACACCGAGGCGGAGAACTACACCATTGCCTATAAGCAGGGAGAACTGGAAGTAACCAAGGCTTCCGTGGAGATCACAATCACGGCAGGGGATGGCGAACAGACCTATAACGGCAACGCCCTGACGAACACGGAAGTGACGGTAACGAGCGGCGAACTGCTGGAAGGCGATGAGCTGGTAGCGACCGCGACGGGCAGTGCAACGAATGTGGCAGACACAGCAGAAGGGAACAACCCGATTGCTGCGGGCTACAAGATCATGCACGGCGATACGGACGTGACCGAGAACTACGTGATTACGGCCGAGGCCGGCACGCTGACGATCAATCCCGTGGAGATTGAACTGACTGCGGACAGTGCGACGAAGGAGTATGACGGAACCGCACTGACCAAGAATACATACAAGATTACAAAGGGCGCGTTTGTCGGCGAAGAAGGCCTGGCGAGCGTAACGGTTGAAGGCAGCCAGACGGTGGTCGGCAAGAGCGCGAACACGATTACGGGCCATACGCTGAAAGAGAACACCGAGGCGGAGAACTACACCATTGCCTATAAGCAGGGAGAACTGGAAGTAACCAAGGCTTCCGTGGAGATCACAATCACGGCAGGGGATGGCGAACAGACCTATAACGGCAACGCCCTGACGAACACGGAAGTGACGGTAACGAGCGGCGAACTGCTGGAAGGCGATGAGCTGGTAGCGACCGCGACGGGCAGTGCAACGAATGTGGCAGACACAGCAGAAGGGAACAACCCGATTCCTGCGGGCTACAAGATCATGCACGGCGATACGGACGTGACCGAGAACTACGTGATTACGGCCGAGGCCGGCACGCTGACGATCAATCCCGTGGAGATTGAACTGACTGCGGACAGTGCGACGAAGGAGTATGACGGAACCGCACTGACCAAGAATACATACAAGATTACAAAGGGTGCGTTTGTCGGCGAAGAAGGCCTGGCGAGCGTAACGGTTGAAGGCAGCCAGACGGTGGTCGGCAAGAGCGCGAACACGATTACGGGCCATACGCTGAAAGAGAACACCGAGGCGGAGAACTACACCATTGCCTATAAGCAGGAGAACTGGAAGTAACCAAGGCTTCCGTGGAGATCACAATCACGGCAGGGGATGGCGAACAGACCTATAACGGCAACGCCCTGACGAACACGGAAGTGACGGTAACGAGCGGCGAACTGCTGGAAGGCGATGAGCTGGTAGCGACCGCGACGGGCAGTGCAACGAATGTGGCAGACACAGCAGAAGGGAACAACCCGATTGCTGCGGGCTACAAGATCATGCACGGCGATACGGACGTGACCGAGAACTACGTGATTACGGCCGAGGCCGGCACGCTGACGATCAATCCCGTGGAGATTGAACTGACTGCGGACAGTGCGACGAAGGAGTATGACGGAACCGCACTGACCAAGAATACATACAAGATTACAAAGGGCGCGTTTGTCGGCGAAGAAGGCCTGGCGAGCGTAACGGTTGAAGGCAGCCAGACGGTGGTCGGCAAGAGCGCGAACACGATTACGGGCCATACGCTGAAAGAGAACACCGAGGCGGAGAACTACACCATTGCCTATAAGCAGGGAGAACTGGAAGTAACCAAGGCTTCCGTGGAGATCACAATCACGGCAGGGGATGGCGAACAGACCTATAACGGCAACGCCCTGACGAACACGGAAGTGACGGTAACGAGCGGCGAACTGCTGGAAGGCGATGAGCTGGTAGCGACCGCGACGGGCAGTGCAACGAATGTGGCAGACACAGCAGAAGGGAACAACCCGATTGCTGCGGGCTACAAGATCATGCACGGCGATACGGACGTGACCGAGAACTACGTGATTACGACCGAGGCCGGCACGCTGACGATCAATCCCGTGGAGATTGAACTGACTGCGGACAGTGCGACGAAGGAGTATGACGGAACCGCACTGACCAAGAATACATACAAGATTACAAAGGGCGCGTTTGTCGGCGAAGAAGGCCTGGCGAGCGTAACGGTTGAAGGCGACCAGACGGTGGTCGGCAAGAGCGCGAACACGATTACGGGCCATACGCTGAAAGAGAACACCGAGGCGGAGAACTACACCATTGCCTATAAGCAGGGAGAACTGGAAGTAACCAAGGCTTCCGTGGAGATCACAATCACGGCAGGGGATGGCGAACAGACCTATAACGGCAACGCCCTGACGAACACGGAAGTGACGGTAACGAGCGGCGAACTGCTGGAAGGCGATGAGCTGGTAGCGACCGCGACGGGCAGTGCAACGAATGTGGCAGACACAGCAGAAGGGAACAACCCGATTGCTGCGGGCTACAAGATCATGCACGGCGATACGGACGTGACCGAGAACTACGTGATTACGACCGAGGCCGGCACGCTGACGATCAATCCCGTGGAGATTGAACTGACTGCGGACAGTGCGACGAAGGAGTATGACGGAACCGCACTGACCAAGAATACATACAAGATTACAAAGGGTGCGTTTGTCGGCGAAGAAGGCCTGGCGAGCGTAACGGTTGAAGGCAGCCAGACGGTGGTCGGCAAGAGCGCGAACACGATTACGGGCCATACGCTGAAAGAGAACACCGAGGCGGAGAACTACACCATTGCCTATAAGCAGGGAGAACTGGAAGTAACCAAGGCTTCCGTGGAGATCACAATCACGGCAGGGGATGGCGAACAGACCTATAACGGCAACGCCCTGACGAACACGGAAGTGACGGTAACGAGCGGCGAACTGCTGGAAGGCGATGAGCTGGTAGCGACCGCGACGGGCAGTGCAACGAATGTGGCAGACACAGCAGAAGGGAACAACCCGATTGCTGCGGGCTACAAGATCATGCACGGCGATACGGACGTGACCGAGAACTACGTGATTACGACCGAGGCCGGCACGCTGACGATCAATCCCGTGGAGATTGAACTGACTGCGGACAGTGCGACGAAGGAGTATGACGGAACCGCACTGACCAAGAATACATACAAGATTACAAAGGGCGCGTTTGTCGGCGAAGAAGGCCTGGCGAGCGTAACGGTTGAAGGCAACCAGACGGTGGTCGGCAAGAGCGCGAACACGATTACGGGCCATACGCTGAAAGAGAACACCGAGGCGGAGAACTACACCATTGCCTATAAGCAGGGAGAACTGGAAGTAACCAAGGCTTCCGTGGAGATCACAATCACGGCAGGGGATGGCGAACAGACCTATAACGGCAACGCCCTGACGAACACGGAGTGACGGTAACGAGCGGCGAACTGCTGGAAGGCGATGAGCTGGTAGCGACCGCGACGGGCAGTGCAACGAACGTGGCAGACACAGCAGAAGGGAACAACCCGATTGCTGCGGGCTACAAGATCATGCACGGCGATACGGACGTGACCGAGAACTACGTGATTACGGCCGAGGCCGGCACGCTGACGATCAATCCCGTGGAGATTGAACTGACTGCGGACAGTGCGACGAAGGAGTATGACGGAACCGCACTGACCAAGAATACATACAAGATTACAAAGGGCGCGTTTGTCGGCGAAGAAGGCCTGGCGAGCGTAACGGTTGAAGGCAGCCAGACGGTGGTCGGCAAGAGCGCGAACACGATTACGGGCCATACGCTGAAAGAGAACACCGAGGCGGAGAACTACACCATTGCCTATAAGCAGGGAGAACTGGAAGTAACCAAGGCTTCCGTGGAGATCACAATCACGGCAGGGGATGGCGAACAGACCTATAACGGCAACGCCCTGACGAACACGGAAGTGACGGTAACGAGCGGCGAACTGCTGGAAGGCGATGAGCTGGTAGCGACCGCGACGGGCAGTGCAACGAATGTGGCAGACACAGCAGAAGGGAACAACCCGATTGCTGCGGGCTACAAGATCATGCACGGCGATACGGACGTGACCGAGAACTACGTGATTACGGCCGAGGCCGGCACGCTGACGATCAATCCGCGTTCTGTATCCTTCACGGGTGAAACAGACAAGAGGACATATACCGGCAGCGAGATTGAGCTGACAAAGGTGACGGTAGGCGGTGACGGCCTGGTAAGCGGACATAAGGACAATGTGACTTACTCTGCGAAGGGAACCGAAGTCGGCACGTATGACGGCACCATCACGGCGAAGGCCAACGTGAAGATTCTGGCGGGCGAGAACGATGTGACGAAGAACTATGACATCACCGTCACACCGGGCAAGCTGACAATTGAAAAGACCAGCGAGAAGTTCACGATCAGCCTGGAAGATGACGAGTATACGTATGACGGAACCGCTCATGCGAGTACGAAGACTCCGAGCAGCACGGCCAAGACCGGAACCACGACGTACAGTTACAGCTTCACTGAAGATGGCGAGTATGTGTCTGACCTGAGCAGTCTGAAGAAGGTAAGTGCCGGCGAGTATACAATCTACGTGAAGGCGACAAACCCGAACTACACAGACGGAGCAAAGACGACAGCGAAGCTGACGATCAATGCCCGGAAGGTGACGTTCACGGGCGAGACAGACACGAAGACGTATACCGGCAGCGAGATCGAACTGACGACGGTAACGGTAAGCGGAGACGGCCTGGTAAGCGGACATACGGACAATGTGAAGTACTCCGCAAAGGGAACCGAAGTTGGTACCTACAACGGAACCATCACCGAAAAGACCAATGTGAAGATCCTGGCGGGCGAGAATGATGTGACGAAGAACTATGACATCACCGTCACACCGGGCAAGCTGACAATTGAAAAGACCAGCGAGAAGTTCACGATCAGCTTGGAAGATGACGAGTATACGTATGACGGAACCGCTCATGCGAGTACGAAGACTCCGAGCAGCACAGCCAAGACCGGAACCACGACGTACAGTTACAGCTTCACCGAAGACGGTGAGTATGTATCCGACCTGAGCAGCCTGACGAAGGTTGACGCCGGCGAGTACACGATCTACGTGAAGGCGACGAACCCGAACTACTCATCTGAAGCGACACTGACATCAACGCTGAAGATCAACAAGCGTACGGTCAACCTGATCAGCGAAGGCGGTCAGAAGGTTTATGATGGTACTCCGCTGACAAATAACAAGGTTACGGTCACGGGAGAAGGATTTGTCGGTGAAGAAGGCGCGACTTATAACGTGACCGGTACCCAGACCCTGGTGGGCAGCAGCGAGAACAAGTTCACTTACACGCTGAATGAAGGGACCAAGGCTGCCAACTATGAGATCAAGACCGTGTTTGGTGACCTGACAGTGACCGACGGCGAAGGAGAAGGCGAAAAGCCTGTGGATCCGTCCCTGGTAGTCACCAAGACTGCGGAAGAAGGACCGTACGGGCTGGGCGATGAAGTAACCTTCACCATCACTGCAACCAATATCTATGAAGCAGCAAAGACGATCGCGCTGAGCGAGATTGAAGGCGTAACCCTTGCAAAGAACTCCTTCGAGAATGTGGCGGGCGGCGAAACGGTCAATACTACCGCAACCTACACGATCACAGAAGAGGATATCCTCAAGGGCGAATTCACCAATACGGTGACGGCAGCGCTTGACAATCTCACCAAGACTGCGGATGCGACGGTGAAGACCGAGAAGCCGGATCCGAGCCTGAACGTCGTGAAGGAAACCACCTCCACACCGGCGAACGGTGAGACCTACGCTCTGGGCGAAACCATCAGCTACAAGATCACCGTAACGAATGACGGCAACCTGGCGATCACGAACGTGAAGGTGGACGACGAACTGACGGGCCTGCACGAGACAATCGAGAGCCTGGCAGTCGGCGCGAACAAGGTATACACGACGAGCTACACGGTGACCGAGGACGACATCCTGGCGGGCAGCGTGAAGAACGAAGCGACGGCGGACGGTGAGAACAAGTCGGAAGAACCGACCGAACCCGGCAAGGGAACGAAGGAAGACCCGACCGAGAAGCCGGATCCGAGCCTGAACGTCGTGAAGGAAACGACCTCCACGCCGGCGAACGGTGAGACCTATGCTCTGGGTGAAACCATCAGCTACAAGATCACCGTCACGAATGACGGCAACCTGGCGATCACGAACGTGAAGGTGGACGACGAACTGACGGGCCTGCACGAGACAATCGAGAGCCTGGCAGTCGGCGAGGAAAAGGTATTCACGACAACCTATACGGTGACCGAGGACGACATCCTGGCGGGCGGCGTGAAGAACGTAGCAACCGCTGACGGTGACAACAAGACGGAAGATCCGACTGATCCCGGCACAGGCACTAAGGACGATCCGACGGATGATCCGAAGGGCCATATGACGGTGACGAAGATCTCTACCAGCGAGCCTGCCAGTGCAGACGGCTACATGCTGGGTGAGACGATCGAGTACCGGATTGTGGTTACCAATGACGGTAACCTGACGATGACCAACGTGAAGGTTGAGGATGAACTGACTGGCCTGAACGAGACGATCGAAAGCCTGGCACCCGGTGAAGAAAAGGAATTCACGACCAGCTATGTGGTGACGGAAAAGGATGTCGAAGCGGGCAATGTTGTGAACGTTGCAACCGCAAAGGGCGCCGATCCGACAGACGAAGAAGTGCCCAGCGAACCTGGCACGGATACGGTTCCTGTTATCCAGAGGTATCGGCTGACTGTGAACTACTGGATTGGCCAGGTGAACGGCGAAAAGGCTGCAGATACCTTCACAGCCCAGTACATGGCCGGATCGGTGTACAACGTGGCTTCGCCGATCCTGACTGGCCACAAGGCAGACAAGGAACGCGTAAGCGGTACCATTATGTCGGATACTACGCTGGATGTGGTTTATACGGCCAACGAGTATACGCTGACAATCCTGTATGTATACGAAGATGGTACCCAGGCTGCGCCGACCTACCAGAGGACGCTGACTTACGGTGAAGCGTACTCAGTGCTGAGCCCGGTGATTGATGGATATACCGCGAACTTCCGCGTGGTGAATGGTGAGATGCCGGCACGGAACATGGCATACACGATCCGCTACCAGGCAGCGGGCAACGGCATCATCATCGATGACTATGATACGCCCCTGGGCCTGTCCGGATTCGGTGTATGCATCGGTGAAACCTACGAATAATCAAAAAGCAAAACCCCGCCGCGCAGCCTGTGCTGCGCGGCGGGTAATTACACCTTCACATTTGATTATACTGAGTTGTGCGAAACAGAAAAAACAGTATAATATCGATAGAAGAAACCAGAAATCAGTATGACAAGAGGGGTATTATGAAAAAAGTATTAGCGGTCCTGTTAATGCTGACGATGATCCTTTCCGCGGCATTTGCGGAGGGGACCCCCGGCGCGGAAGAGACGCAGAGTAAGCCGGAAACAGTCCTGTATGACTACGATGAACTGGTCGTCGGCACTGTAATGCCGATGTACGGAGCTTTCTCCCTGGACAACTGGGGAAACTCCACCAGTGACGTGGACGTGCGGAGGCTGATTCACGGATACAACCTGGTTGAGTGGAATACCTCAGTCAGCGGCTTCCAGCTGGATCCGTCCGTGGTGACCATTGGAAGTGTTGTTACCCGGGACACAGCCGGAGACCATGTTTACAGCCTGACGCTGTACGATGACCTGTATTATTCCGACGGAACGAAGATTACGGCCTGGGATTATGCATTCAGCTGGCTGCTGCGCACATCTCCCCTGATCAGTGAAATCGGCGGAGCGACCAAACAGGCAGATTACCTGCTTGGCTGGAATGACTATGCGGCGGGGAATACCCCTTATCTGGCCGGTGTACAGGTGACCGGAGATTATTCGCTGAAAATTACCATCAACGCGGCATACCTGCCTTTCTTCTATGAAGTCAGTTTATTGGACTGCTACCCCTATCCGATTCAGGTTATCGCACCCGGATGCGAAGTAGCGGACGATGGAAACGGAGTGTATATCCGGAATAAGGGAAATGCAGGCGGTGACGCACTTTTTACGGCAGACCTGCTGAAGAATACACTGCTGAATACCACGAGCGGCTATGTAAGCCATCCGGAAGTGGTGAGCGGTGCCTATCGACTGGTATCATTTGACGGAAGAGAAGCTCGGTTTGAACTGAATCCGTATTACAAGGGGAACTCCGAAGGCATGAAACCGGTTATTCCGCGGATTGTTTACAAAATGGCAAACAATGAAACAATGATTGACGAACTGCTGCAGGGAAAATACGGCCTGCTGAACAAGGTGTCCCGTGCAGACGTGGTCCAGGACGCAATGACCCGTGCAGTCGGCGAAGGATCATTTGCTGCAGACGCATATCCCCGGCCTGGGCTGAGCTTTATCACCTTCAACGGGGAGAACCCCGCGACGGCGGATCCTGAAGTGCGCAAAGCGATTGCTTTGTGCCTGGATAAGGAAGCCCTGAAGGATGACTATGTCGGTGAATACGGCGTCAAAACAGACGGTTTCTATGGCCTTGGACAGTGGATGTACCAGATGGTAAGCGGTACGCTTGCCCAGGAACCGGATGAGGGTATGACCGAGGCTGAAAAGGAACAGTTGCAGAAGGACTGGGAAGAAGTAACCCTTGCCGATCTGGAAACATATGAATTCAACACCGATCGGGCCAACCAAATTCTCGACGCGGCCGGATGGACGCTGAACCGGACCGGTGGAACTTATGACAGCAGCAAGGACGATGTCCGCTGCAAGAATATTAACGGGGAACTGGTTCCGCTGGAGCTGAAACTGTTTTATCCGGTAACCACGGATATCGGCGAAGCGCTGGACATCTGGTTTGCAGCCCCCCTGAAGGAAGCTGGGATTTCCCTGACAACAGAGACGAGTGACGCCATACTGCCGATTTACTACGGTCAGACAGATACGGACTATGATATGCTTTACCTTGGTACCAACTTTGAGGTTGCGTTCGATCCTTCCCCGATGTTTATGGAAGGCGGCGCAGTGAACGTATGCGGCGTCAAGGATGAGGAACTGGTGAAGCTGGCAGGGGAAATGCGGCAGACGGAGCAGGGTGACCTGCTGACGTACTGCACGAAATGGCTCAGCTTCCTGAAGCGTTTCACCGAAGTTGAACCGATGATCCCCGTATACTCCAACGTGTATTACGACTTCCATCCGGAAGTACTGCAGAACTACAAGATCACCCAGTACATCTCCTGGGCGGACGCAATTGTCGGCAGCTACTTCAGCGACGTGGCGGAAGAATCGGCGGAAACAGCTCAATAATCCAATACCCCAATAAACCATCCAATCCCCGGAGACAGAAGTCTCCGGGGATTTTAGGACTCCGGATCATTCTGATTCACAACCGGGACTCAACAAAAACCATGAACAGCCAGAACAGACTGAGAAAGGACAGAATTTAGGCTTTTTTCGATGATCAAATATAGAAATTTATAAATTTTTCTTTCATTTTATCAAAATTGCACGTTTTTTGTTGGACAACTGATGGACATTATGTGATAAGTTGGATGTGTAGAAGAGTATGCACTAATCATTTTGGACGATAAAAGGCTGATCGATACCGAGTTTACCAGCATGGGAGGAAGACCAATGAAGAAGACAATGAAACAGTGGATGGCAATCGCCTGTGTGTTTGCGATGATCGCGTGCCTGCTGCCCGTTGGAATCCTGGCCGAAGAAGGACAGGAAGCCGCTCCGGAACAGGCTCCGGTGACCGAATCCGTACAGGTCGTTAATGAGGAACCGACAGCTGCACCGGCAGAAGAACCCGCCGAACCTGTTGCGGAACCCGCGGCAGAACCCGTGGCAGAACATGTTGCGGAACCCGCGGCAGAGCCCGTAGCAGAACCTGTCCAGGAACCCGCGGCAGAGCCCGTAGCAGAACCTGTCCAGGAACCTGCGGCAGAGCCCGTGGCAGAGCCTGTCCAGGAACCCGCGGCAGAGCCCGTAGCTGAACCTGTCCAGGAATCTGCGGCAGAGCCCGTGGCAGAGCCTGTCCAGGAACCCGCGGCAGAGCCCGCTACTGAACCTGTTCAGGAGCCTGCGGCAGAGTCGGTTGCTGAACCTGTCCAGGAACCCGCGGCAGAGCTGGTAGCTGAACCTGCCCAGGAGCCCGCGGCAGAGCCCGTTGCTGAACCTGTTCAGGAGTCTGCGGCAGAGCCCGTTGCTGAACCTGCCCAGGAACCCGTGGCAGAGCCCGTAGCAGAACCTGTCCAGGAGCCCGTGGTTGAGCCCGCTACTGAACCTGTTGCTGAACCTGCAGCAGAGCCGGCTGCCGAACCTGTTGAAGAGCCTGCCCAGGAACCCGTGGCAGAGCCCGTAGCAGAACCAGTCCAGGAACCTGTGGCAGAGCCGGTTGCCGAACCTGCAGAAGAGCCTGTTCAGGAACCCGCGGCAGAGCCCGCTGCAGAACCTGCAGCAGAGCCGGCTGCCGAACCTGTTGAAGAACCTGCTCAGGAACCCGCAGCAGAGCCCGTAGCAGAACCTGCTCAGGAACCTGCTGAAGAGGAACCTGTGCATTTTGAAAAAGGTTATGTCTACGTTAAAGGCGGTACCGAAGTCTATTCTGATATGCGCAAGAGCTCGGTGGTAGGATCCTTTACCACCAAGTCTGTTGCGTATGCATCATCCGCGTTTAAGGCAGAGAATCCCCAGAAAGACTGGCTGAAGATTCGTTTCCTGACAGAGAATGGCGAACTGAGCGGCTATGTCAGAGCAGAATCTGTGATTGCACTGACCGATGCCGAAGTAGTCAGCCTGAAGAACAGTCTGAATGGCAAAGACCTGCCGATCATTCCTTTCAGGAAGGCCGAAGAACCGAAGGCTGAAGAGCCTGTAGTCGAAGAACCTTCTGCAAATGAAGAGCAGGAAGCCGAGGAAATCGAAGAATATCAGACGCCCCTTGGCCTGGATGAGATTAATGAAGCTGAACCGGCAGCTCAGGAAGAGCCTGAAGCGCCTGCAGGAGAACCGGCAGAAAAGCCCGTAATCGAAGAACCCGCGGTGGAAGAGCCTGTCATTGAAGAGCCGGCAGAAGAACCTGCTGTGGAAGAACCCATTATGGAAGAACCGGTAGCGGAGCCCGTAGCGGAAGAAGTTGTCGCGGAAGAACCGGTTGAAACACCTGTGGCTGAAGAACCCGCGGTGGAAGAACCTGCCGCTGAAGAGCCGGCAGCAGAACCTGCTGCGGAGGAACCTGTTGCTGAAGAACCGGCAGCGGAGCCCGTTGCGGAAGAAGTTGTCGCGGAAGAACCGGTTGAAACACCTGTAGCTGAAGAACCTGTGACCGAAGAACCCGCGGCGGAAGAGCCGGCAGCAGAACCCGTTGTGGAAGTACCCGTGGTAGAAGAACCGGCAACGGAACCCGTTGCGGAAGAAAATATCACAGAAGAACCGGTTGAGGAACCTGTGACCGAAGTGCCTGCAGAAGAGGAACCCGCTGAGGAACCGGCAGAAGAAGAACCTGCTGAAGAGAATGCCGAGATCGAAATTGCTGAAATTGAGAAAGAAGAAATTGAGCAGCAGGCTTTGGCGGAAGAGGAATCCGACGAAGAAAAAGAGAATATAGTACCCAAGGTAATCAAGGAGACAGAGAAGCCTAAGACAATTGAAGAATATGAATCCCCAATAGACGAACTTGAAATTGTGACACTGGAGACTGTAACAACAGCCGGTGTTCGTATGAATCCCGACGGACTGAGCACAATCTTCGAGACACTGGAAGAAGGCACCGAAGTCACCGTGCTGGAGCAGAAGGATGACTGGTATGTTGTCCTGATTGAAGACAAGATCGGCTATGTATATGTGGATGACCTGACCACGCTGTCTGAGGAGGAACCCGAACAGCCAGCACAGCCCGAAGAAAAGGAAGAAACGCCCAAAAAGGTTACGATCTTCTCTTCCCGGACCATGCTGATGACAGAAGGCGAACCGGTGTACCTGACCAGCAAGTTGGAAGGCTTTGAGGATGCTGAAGAAATCCTCTACGTCTGGAAGGTGAACAAGGGCAACGGATTTGAGGAAATCCCGGGTGCTAATGAGGCAACCTACACCTTTGCTGCGACGGAAGAAACCCTCACCTGGTCCTGGCACCTGACCGTCCTGTACTACTGATAATCACAACCGCAAGGAGACGGATTCTCCTTGCGGTATTCCCGACTATAGATCGAAATTCCCCCGTAACTGTTGGCAAAGAATAGGACCCAAAGAAATCGGAGGTTTCCAGATATGAAGATGAAGAGAGCTGTGGCGCTGCTCCTTACGTTCATGATGCTTCTTCAGGTGATGCCTGTAAGCGTTATCGCTGAGCCGGGCGAATCTGCGGGCAAGCACTTCAAGCAGGTTGAGTCCAACGATATCGTTGGAGCTGCTGCTGTTGAACAAGCGTTTAGTATCATCTTTGATATGGATGATAAAGAAGCGGAGGAGACGGTTTCTACGTTCCGCAAGTGGCTCTCCTGGCTGCTTGGAGAGCCGAAGACGGAACACAGTGACCGGCGTGAGTCCCGTATCCGCCGCCGCGGTGAGCCGATCGGCGAACTCCCGAAACAAGCGGAAGGAAAGAAGCATGTATACGGCTGGTTCAACCGCAATAAGGGAGAGTATGTCACGGCGGAAACCCCCGTTGAAGAGGACATGACCCTGACCCCTGTGGGCATCAACGAAGAGGAGATCAAGCTGGAACAGCCTGACCTCAAGGTTGAGGTACCCGCCGGGGCTGTTCCGGAAAACACGGAAATCACCGCTGTACCTGTCGAAGCGGAAGAGATTGCCGCCATTGTTGAAGAAACAATGGGCGGAGAAGCTGGCGAGATCCGCGCGGTGGACATCACCCTGACGGATACATTCATCGACGAAGCAGTCGAACCCGAGAAGCCGGTTGAAGTCACCATGTCCATTGCCGGCATGGACACCACCAACCTGACCGTCCTGCACATCAAGGATGACAATACCACAGAGACCGTTCCCTTCACCCTGGAAGGCGACAACGTCATCTTCCAGGCGAACAGCTTCACTGTGTATGCAGTTGTGAATCCGCCATCTCAAGAAGATGAAGCTCGTATAGAGATAAACTTCTATAATGGCTCTACACTGCTTGCCACAATGTATGTCAAGAACAGCGATGAACTCGATGATCTGGAAACAATTCTTTATGATCCGGGTACTGGCACGCTGGGAGAGCGGGAAACATTCAGAGGGTGGACATTCGATCCGAATTATACTGCAGACACTGCAAACTCTCGCTATAATGCGGAAACGAATCCGAATGGTATGATGACCATTAAGGATATCCGCAAATGGGCAGAGGATAAGTTGATAACTGAAGGCGAGTCAGTGAATATCTATGCTATGATATTCACACACTTCGTAGTTACTTATCTGGATCTTGATATTTATTCGCCAGACAGTGAAACAAGCCTTTCTTTGGGCGCTCACAGTGTGTATCTTACAAGAAATGAGACTCAAGGCGAATATACCATTGCCATGCCTTATACGCCCCATGACGGAATGCATAATTTTGAGGGCTGGAATGTAGAAGAAGGCGCTGGCAACATTAAGAGCGCAACCTATACCAGTGGCGGTACAACGACGAATGTGGAGCCTCCTTATCTAAATGGTACAAAAATCATTCTGGAAGGAGATGTCACGTTTAGAGTTAACGCCCCTGAAGGCTTCTGGCTTGTATTTGAGAGCGAAGGTGGTAACTATATTGCTCCTCAGTTCCTGGAACCGGAAGAGTCGGCTGTTATGCCCCAAAATGATGATATGCATAAAACCGGCTATCACTTCATGGGATGGAATACACAAAGAGACGGATCCGGACAGGCATTTACCGGCGGGAGAATTACTGACCGTACTGTAATATATGCGCAGTGGGAAGAAAACACGACTGCTCCATACAGATATCTTATCTATCAGCAGTCGGAAGGCAGTATAGGAAAGACCGCAGCCCAACTGACACCGGAAGATTATGTTCTGGTGGCATCTGTGCCTGTTGCAAGTGGGAGAGTTCATTCAAATATAGCATATACCATTACAAACAATGGTGATGAAGACTTTGTAACGGTAAATGGCCAAACATTCCATTATAAGGGATTCAACTGCGAACAACCAACAGAAGATGTTGAAATTACAGCCGACGGCGAAGCAGTTTTGCCTTTATACTTTAACAGAATAAAATATAATCTTAGATTCTATCTGTATTGGGAAAGAAATGGAACATATTATTATGGCAACAACTCGGCAGCCGGTAATAATACATTTGGAGTTGTATCTCATTATACAGCAACAAATACAAATCAATTGCCTACAACATCCCGTGCAACAACGACCAGTGTTGTAAGAAGTGTAATTAACGAAGATAATACAGAGAGAAACTATAATGCTACTTACTTCACAATATCTGCATATTACGGAGAGAATATAAGTCAGCAATGGCCAACTTACGATCAAATTACTGGTCCGAATAACAATCGACAGCCTGTTAGTTTTGTCATGATGGTCGGGACTCGTCTTAAGCCGAATCCATCTGCCAGTGGCGACGGGACGGTTAAGGGTATCATTTCACGCATGAATGAAGATATCCTGGGCGCGACAAATAATGTAAATGGCAATTTCCTCGTTGTTCGTTTCAACTCTTATAATGAATGGACATATCATCTCTGGTTTGAAGCTGTTAACGGAGAAATACCTGAAGGCGCGGAAAGTAAGGTTCTCGAATTTACTGGAAAAACATATTATCATTATACGAATCACAGAGACTGTATGCATACCAGGTCTAGTAATACTCAGCCATATAGTCAAAATCCCTCGCAGTATGAGGGCTTCACTGTAGTAATGCAGTCTGAAAGCAGAGCTTATTATGATGGCGTTGACGACAGTATTCCGGTGGGCACTGGAAATTCTGGGCATTATCCCAGGCTGAATTATTATTACAATCGGCAGTCGTGGCCCATTACATATTATGATGGTATTTATGTAGATGGAGATGGTGTACAGCTTGATGTCGGTGGCAACAATCCTTTGACATCCAGCATGAATGAATTTGGGAAAAACTATCTCTATAATGAAACAATACCTGATAATGCAAGAAATTTTGATCCTACATCAAAATTAACTGCTGAACTTCAAGAACAGTATGTTTTTGATGGCTGGTATTTTGATAAATCTTGCACGACACCTTATCCATGGTACAAGATGCCCATGGATGGTATAAAAGTATATGCTAAATGGAAACAGAAGGAATACCGTGTATTCCTTCATCCGAATGTTCCAGATGAGGACAAAGACGTTGACTGGGGTAGTGATAACCAGAAAATGTCCTTTAAAGTTCCCTATAACGGGAAAATCAGTCTTCCGGATGGTCGGCAGGAAACAGCAGAACTGATTGGCTGGTATCAAAATGAAGCTTGTACAGAGCTCTTTAATGATGAAGAAACTAAACTAAATGACAGCACAACCCATCCTTATGACAAGGAGCATGAATTTACAGATCCGATCAACGAATATGGCATTCTTGGCCCGAACCCAACAAATGCGGACCTTGATCGCCAATGGGTCCAGAAAAAGATTGACCTGTATGCAACCTGGCGCAGCATTCTTATCGGTGCAGAGGGTATCAATGTTCAGTATGATGCAGTAGAAGGGCGCGGAACCAATGCGCCAGAGGATCACACTCTTTACCTTGATAGTGCTCTGGCTGTTGTCCAATCTGCAGCCACACCTGTTTCAGACAAGGAAGCTTTCCGTTATTGGGTTCTTCAGAAGTGGGATGAGGATGCTGGAAAGTTTGTTGATATCGAACCCATAAAGCAATTTGTTCCTGGTGATACATTTACAGTACTGCTGGAGAATGCACGCACGCAACCCAATGGTTGTGATAACCAAGGAAATCCGAAATATATATATACGGTCCAGCTGCGCGCAGAATACGGGCCGAAGGATTCCCCGACTCCCACACATATTTGGTGGTATTCGAACTTTGGCAGCAATGAAGTAGTAAAAGGGAATACGATTGGTGATACAACAGGAATTTTAAATCTGGGAATTAACCAGGCTGTAGCCATTAAACCTGCCAATACGTTTACCCGGGAAGGCTATAAATTCCTTGGCTGGGCGAGGATTGAGAGCACTGATGATGAAGGAAATCCTATCTCAGGACATCCTACGATTTATAACCTTACAGAAGATGACCTTTATCTTGTGTATGATGAAAGCAATAATAACTTTAAAACCAAATCAGGTACATCGGTAACACAAGTGGCTGCAGATGAGGAATACCCATATCATGACATGTTTGCCGTATGGGAAAAACTTTACAAGGTGACAGTCAAAAAGGTTGTTGATGGACTATACGATGGTACGACTTTCACTATTTCTCAGACTGGTTTGGATGAAACCGCGAATTTCACACTTGCGCATAATGGTCAGAAAGAGTTCGCGGATATCGCAAAGGGGACTGCCGTAACCATTAATGAGACCAATGTGCCAATTGGTTATACATTGGTGTCAATTACCGCACAGCGTGTGACAGACAAAGACGGTAATGCTTTGACAAATCCGGAAGCTATAACTCTAACTAATAATGGATTTACTGCTCCTGAAGGCGATGTAGTCGTTACTGTTACAAATAAGAGGAAGACGACGAAGATCCACGCTGCGAAGACCTGGACCGATAATAACGACCAGGATGGCAAGCGTGCGAACGTCGGCGCGAAATTCCAGCTGTACAAGAAGGTTGGCGAAACATCGACAGCAGTCGGCGAGGCAGTGGATGTGCCTGCGACAGACGGCGAAGTCAAAGTGTGGGAAGGCCTGCCGGTATACGAAGGCGGCGTAGCGATCACGTACTACGTAGTTGAGACGAAGACCGGCACGACCGCGAGCGAATACACCGCGAGCGGTGACGGCGAGAACAAGGGCATCACGGCAACCGAGATTGCAGATCTGGGAACGATCACAGTCACGAACAGCCATACGCCTGTGACGACGAAGATCCACGCTGCGAAGACCTGGACCGATAATAACGACCAGGATGGCAAGCGTGCGAACGTCGGCGCGAAATTCCAGCTGTACAAGAAGGTTGGCGAAACATCGACAGCGGTCGGCGAGGCAGTGGATGTGCCTGCGACAGACGGCGAAGTCAAAGTGTGGGAAGGCCTGCCGGTATACGAAGGCGGCGTAGCGATCACGTACTACGTAGTTGAGACGAAGACCGGCACGACCGCGAGCGAATACACCGCGAGCGGTGACGGCGAGAACAAGGGCATCACGGCAACCGAGATTGCAGATCTGGGAACGATCACAGTCACGAACAGCCATACGCCTGTGACGACGAAGATCCACGCTGCGAAGACCTGGACCGATAATAACGACCAGGATGGCAAGCGTGCGAACGTCGGCGCGAAATTCCAGCTGTACAAGAAGGTTGGCGAAACATCGACAGCGGTCGGCGAGGCAGTGGATGTGCCTGCGACAGACGGCGAAGTCAAAGTGTGGGAAGGCCTGCCGGTATACGAAGGCGGCGTAGCGATCACGTACTACGTAGTTGAGACGAAGACCGGCACGACCGCGAGCGAATACACCGCGAGCGGTGACGGCGAGAACAAGGGCATCACGGCAACCGAGATTGCAGATCTGGGAACGATCACAGTCACGAACAGCCATACGCCTGTGACGACGAAGATCCACGCTGCGAAGACCTGGACCGATAATAACGACCAGGATGGCAAGCGTGCGAACGTCGGCGCGAAATTCCAGCTGTACAAGAAGGTTGGCGAAACATCGACAGCGGTCGGCGAGGCAGTGGATGTGCCCGCGACAGACGGCGAAGTCAAAGTGTGGGAAGGCCTGCCGGTATACGAAGGCGGCGTAGCGATCACGTACTACGTAGTTGAGACGAAGACCGGCACGACCGCGAGCGAATACACCGCGAGCGGTGACGGCGAGAACAAGGGCATCACGGCAACCGAGATTGCAGATCTGGGAACGATCACAGTCACGAACAGCCATACGCCTGTGACGACGAAGATCCACGCTGCGAAGACCTGGACCGATAATAACGACCAGGATGGCAAGCGTGCGAACGTCGGCGCGAAATTCCAGCTGTACAAGAAGGTTGGCGAAACATCGACAGCGGTCGGCGAGGCAGTGGATGTGCCCGCGACAGACGGCGAAGTCAAAGTGTGGGAAGGCCTGCCGGTATACGAAGGCGGCGTAGCGATCACGTACTACGTAGTTGAGACGAAGACCGGCACGACCGCGAGCGAATACACCGCGAGCGGTGACGGCGAGAACAAGGGCATCACGGCAACCGAGATTGCAGATCTGGGAACGATCACAGTCACGAACAGCCATACGCCTGTGACGACGAAGATCCACGCCGCGCGAACACCTGGCCCGAAAATAACGACCAGGATGGCAAGCGTGCGAACGTCGGCGCGAAATTCCAGCTGTACAAGAAGGTTGGCGAAACATCGACAGCGGTCGGCGAGGCAGTGGATGTGCCTGCGACAGACGGCGAAGTCAAAGTGTGGGAAGGCCTGCCGGTATACGAAGGCGGCGTAGCGATCACGTACTACGTAGTTGAGACGAAGACCGGCACGACCGCGAGCGAATACACCGCGAGCGGTGACGGCGAGAACAAGGGCATCACGGCAACCGAGATTGCAGATCTGGGAACGATCACAGTCACGAACAGCCATACGCCTGTGACGACGAAGATCCACGCTGCGAAGACCTGGACCGATAATAACGACCAGGATGGCAAGCGTGCGAACGTCGGCGCGAAATTCCAGCTGTACAAGAAGGTTGGCGAAACATCGACAGCGGTCGGCGAGGCAGTGGATGTGCCCGCGACAGACGGCGAAGTCAAAGTGTGGGAAGGCCTGCCGGTATACGAAGGCGGCGTAGCGATCACGTACTACGTAGTTGAGACGAAGACCGGCACGACCGCGAGCGAATACACCGCGAGCGGTGACGGCGAGAACAAGGGCATCACGGCAACCGAGATTGCAGATCTGGGAACGATCACAGTCACGAACAGCCATACGCCTGTGACGACGAAGATCCACGCTGCGAAGACCTGGACCGATAATAACGACCAGGATGGCAAGCGTGCGAACGTCGGCGCGAAATTCCAGCTGTACAAGAAGGTTGGCGAAACATCGACAGCAGTCGGCGAGGCAGTGGATGTGCCTGCGACAGACGGCGAAGTCAAGGTGTGGGAAGGCCTGCCGGTATACGAAGGCGGCGTAGCGATCAAGTACTACGTAGTTGAGACGAAGACCGGCACGACTGCGAGCGAATACACCGCGACCGGTGACGGCGAGAGCACAGGCATCGAGGCAACCGAGATTGCAGATCTGGGAACGATCACGGTAACGAACAGTTATGCGGCGAAGACGACAAAGATTCACGCAGCGAAGACCTGGAGTGACAGCAACAACCAGGACGGCAAGCGTGCGAACGTCGGCGCGAAATTCCAGCTGTACAAGAAGGTTGGCGAAACATCGACAGCAGTCGGCGAGGCAGTGGATGTGCCTGCGACAGACGGCGAAGTCAAAGTGTGGGAAGGCCTGCCGGTATACGAAGGCGGCGTAGCGATCACGTACTACGTAGTTGAGACGAAGACCGGCACGACCGCGAGCGAATACACCGCGAGCGGTGACGGCGAGAACAAGGGCATCACGGCAACCGAGATTGCAGATCTGGGAACGATCACAGTCACGAACAGCCATACGCCTGTGACGACGAAGATCCACGCTGCGAAGACCTGGACCGATAATAACGACCAGGATGGCAAGCGTGCGAACGTCGGCGCGAAATTCCAGCTGTACAAGAAGGTTGGCGAAACATCGACAGCGGTCGGCGAGGCAGTGGATGTGCCTGCGACAGACGGCGAAGTCAAAGTGTGGGAAGGCCTGCCGGTATACGAAGGCGGCGTAGCGATCACGTACTACGTAGTTGAGACGAAGACCGGCACGACCGCGAGCGAATACACCGCGAGCGGTGACGGCGAGAACAAGGGCATCACGGCAACCGAGATTGCAGATCTGGGAACGATCACAGTCACGAACAGCCATACGCCTGTGACGACGAAGATCCACGCTGCGAAGACCTGGACCGATAATAACGACCAGGATGGCAAGCGTGCGAACGTCGGCGCGAAATTCCAGCTGTACAAGAAGGTTGGCGAAACATCGACAGCAGTCGGCGAGGCAGTGGATGTGCCTGCGACAGACGGCGAAGTCAAAGTGTGGGAAGGCCTGCCGGTATACGAAGGCGGCGTAGCGATCACGTACTACGTAGTTGAGACGAAGACCGGCACGACCGCGAGCGAATACACCGCGAGCGGTGACGGCGAGAACAAGGGCATCACGGCAACCGAGATTGCAGATCTGGGAACGATCACAGTCACGAACAGCCATACGCCTGTGACGACGAAGATCCACGCTGCGAAGACCTGGACCGATAATAACGACCAGGATGGCAAGCGTGCGAACGTCGGCGCGAAATTCCAGCTGTACAAGAAGGTTGGCGAAACATCGACAGCGGTCGGCGAGGCAGTGGATGTGCCTGCGACAGACGGCGAAGTCAAGGTGTGGGAAGGCCTGCCGGTATACGAAGGCGGCGTAGCGATCAAGTACTACGTAGTTGAGACGAAGACCGGCACGACTGCGAGCGAATACACCGCGACCGGTGACGGCGAGAGCACAGGCATCGAGGCAACCGAGATTGCAGATCTGGGAACGATCACGGTAACGAACAGTTATGCGGCGAAGACGACAAAGATTCACGCAGCGAAGACCTGGAGTGACAGCAACAACCAGGACGGCAAGCGTGCGAATGTCGGCGCGAAATTCCAGCTGTACAAGAAGGTTGGCGAAACATCGACGGCGGTCGGCGAGGCAGTGGATGTGCCTGCGACAGACGGCGAAGTCAAGGTGTGGGAAGGCCTGCCGGTATACGAAGGCGGCGTAGCGATCAAGTACTACGTAGTTGAGACGAAGACCGGCACGACTGCGAGCGAATACACCGCGACCGGTGACGGCGAGAGCACAGGCATCGAGGCAACCGAGATTGCAGATCTGGGAACGATCACGGTAACGAACAGTTATGCGGCGAAGACGACAAAGATTCACGCAGCGAAGACCTGGAGTGACAGCAACAACCAGGACGGCAAGCGTGCGAATGTCGGCGCGAAATTCCAGCTGTACAAGAAGGTTGGCGAAACATCGACGGCGGTCGGCGAGGCAGTGGATGTGCCTGCGACAGACGGCGAAGTCAAGGTGGGAAGGCCTGCCGGTATACGAAGGCGGCGTAGCGATCAAGTACTACGTAGTTGAGACGAAGACCGGCACGACTGCGAGCGAATACACCGCGACCGGTGACGGCGAGAGCACAGGCATCGAGGCAACCGAGATTGCAGATCTGGGAACGATCACGGTAACGAACAGTTATGCGGCGAAGACGACAAAGATTCACGCAGCGAAGACCTGGAGTGACAGCAACAACCAGGACGGCAAGCGTGCGAACGTCGGCGCGAAATTCCAGCTGTACAAGAAGGTTGGCGAAACATCGACAGCGGTCGGCGAGGCAGTGGATGTGCCTGCGACAGACGGCGAAGTCAAGGTGTGGGAAGGCCTGCCGGTATACGAAGGCGGCGTAGCGATCAAGTACTACGTAGTTGAGACGAAGACCGGCACGACTGCGAGCGAATACACCGCGACCGGTGACGGCGAGAGCACAGGCATCGAGGCAACCGAGATTGCAGATCTGGGAACGATTACGGTAACGAACAGTTATGCGGCGAAGACGACAAAGATTCACGCAGCGAAGACCTGGAGTGACAGCAACAACCAGGACGGCAAGCGTGCGAACGTCGGCGCGAAATTCCAGCTGTACAAGAAGGTTGGCGAAACATCGACGGCGGTCGGCGAGGCAGTGGATGTGCCTGCGACAGACGGCGAAGTCAAGGTGTGGGAAGGCCTGCCGGTATACGAAGGCGGCGTAGCGATCAAGTACTACGTAGTTGAGACGAAGACCGGCACGACTGCGAGCGAATACACCGCGACCGGTGACGGCGAGAGCACAGGCATCGAGGCAACCGAGATTGCAGATCTGGGAACGATCACGGTAACGAACAGTTATGCGGCGAAGACGACAAAGATTCACGCAAATGAAGACCTGGAGTGACAGCAACAACCAGGACGGCAAGCGTGCGAACGTCGGCGCGAAATTCCAGCTGTACAGGAAGGTTAGCGAAACATCGACAGCGGACCTAGGAAATGGCGCTGTCCCTGCGACAGACGGCGAAGTCAAGGTGTGGGAAGGCCTGCCGGTATACGAAGGCGGCGTAGCGATCAAGTACTACGTAGTTGAGACGAAGACCGGCACGACTGCGAGCGAATACACCGCGACCGGTGACGGCGAGAGCACAGGCATCGAGGCAACCGAGATTGCAGATCTGGGAACGATCACGGTAACGAACAGTTATGCGGCGAAGACGACAAAGATTCACGCAGCGAAGACCTGGAGTGACAGCAACAACCAGGACGGCAAGCGTGCGAATGTCGGCGCGAAATTCCAGCTGTACAAGAAGGTTGGCGAAACATCGACGGCGGTCGGCGAGGCAGTGGATGTGCCTGCGACAGACGGCGAAGTCAAGGTGTGGGAAGGCCTGCCGGTATACGAAGGCGGCGTAGCGATCAAGTACTACGTAGTTGAGACGAAGACCGGCACGACTGCGAGCGAATACACCGCGACCGGTGACGGCGAGAGCACAGGCATCGAGGCAACCGAGATTGCAGATCTGGGAACGATCACGGTAACGAACAGCCATACGCCTGAGACGAAGGCTGTAACGATCACAAAGGTCTGGGAAGACAGCAGCAATAAGTTCAATACTCGTAAAGCCATTCAGCTTATTCTGACCGGAAAGGCCGAAGGAACGACAGTAGTCACAGAGACATATGATATTGCTGCAGATGCGATAGGAGATACCCAAAGCCATGAATTCATGGTTCCGGTGTATGCCAATGGCGGTAAAGTGATCGGCTACACTGTGGATGAAACAGGCGAACTGCCTGGCTACAAAAAGAGTATTGATCAAACAACGCTGACGGTAACAAATAAATATGAACCGACACCTGTCGAAGAGTCCATTCCTGTTAAGAAGGTTTTGACGATTCCGGAAGGACTAACCGGACCGAAGGAATGGAGTTATGGTATCACTGCCACGGCTATAGATGATGCGCCGGAAGCAGCAACAATGACCGGAACGATCAGCAAGTCTACAAAAGACGGTGCTATCGCGATCGGACCGATTACGTTCACGATGCCGGGAACATACAGCTATACGGTAAGTGAGAGCGGTACAATTGCCGGCGTGAAAAATGATGATGATGCAGCTGGCAAAACCGCAACCATAACTGTTGCAGACAATGGTGAAGGGAAACTGACAATCACTGAGGTCACAGGCGTAACCTTCACAAATACGTATGACGCGAAGGTTATCGTAAAGCCGAAGGAAGACAAAACCAAGTTCGGCGTAAAGAATCTGACGAAGACTACGGAAGACAATCTGGGTCATGATTTCACCTTCACACTGAGCGCCGGCAAGAACACAGCGGCGGGCAATATTGATACGCCAATGCCTGCAAGTGCTGAAGGCGCGAATGGCACTGTCAGCTATGTGAAGGATGAAACCGGCAAGAAGATTATTCCGTTCGACGAGATTACTTATACACGGACCGGTACTTACTATTACACGATCACCGAGGACACGAAGGCCTATACAAAGGAAAAAGGCTGGACGGTAACGGATAATCCGGTGGATGTAACGGTCACTGTGGGCGACAACGGCGACGGTACGCTGAGCGCGAGTGTCGTCTTTGGGACGATCACAAACAGGTATGACGCGGAAGTGACAATTGATCCGACAAAGACGGAGACACTGTTTGGCAAGAAGAACCTGACCAAGACCACGGAAGATGGCAAGGATCAGACGTTCAGCTTCACCCTGACTGCAGGAGCCAATACAACTGCAGCAAAGCTTCCGACACCGATGCCTGCGAGCACAGCGGCGAGCGTAACCTACGAAGCCGGTAAGACCGGGGAACAGATCATTCCGTTCGGAAAGATTACCTACAAGGCAGTCGGTGAGTACAATTACACGATCACTGAAGCGGACGCGGGCAAGGGCTGGAAGACAACCGGCAGCCCGGTTGCCGTAAAGGTTGTCGTAACAGACAACGGCGACGGTACGCTGAGCGCAGCTGTGACCGGCGGAACAATCACGAACGAGTACAACGCGGAAATCACGATTGATCCGACGGATGAAAAGGCTGAGACCGTATTCGGTAAGAAGAACCTGACCAAGACCACCGAAGATGGCAAGGCCCAGACGTTCAGCTTCACGCTGACGGCGGGAACCAACACCTCGACGGCCAAGCTTCCCACGCCGATGCCTACGAGCGCAACAACGGCAGCGGCAAGCGTAACCTATAAAGCAGGTGAGATTGGCGAGCAGATCATTCCGTTCGGAAAGATCACCTACAAGGCGGCTGGTGAGTACAATTACACGATTACTGAAGCGGAAGCGGGCAAGGGCTGGACAACCAGCGGCAGCCCGGTATCCGTGAAGGTAGTCGTAACGGACAACGGCGACGGCACGCTGAGCGCGGCCGTGACCGGCGGAGCAATTGAAAATGCGTACAACGCGGAAATCACGATTGATCCGACGGATGAAGAAGCCAAGACCGTATTCGGCAGAAAGAACCTGACCAAGACGACTGAAGACGGCAAGGACCAGACGTTCAGCTTCACGCTGACGGCGGGAACCAACACTACGACGGACAAGCTTGCCACGCCGATGCCCACGAGCACAGCGGCAAGCGTAACTTACGAAGCCGGCAAGACCGGAGAGCAGGTGATTCCGTTCGGAAAGATCACCTACAAGGCAGCTGGCGAGTACAATTACACCATTACCGAAGCGGCGATGGGCAAGGGCTGGACGACCAGCGGCAGCCCGGTATCCGTGAAGGTAGTCGTAACGGACAACGGCGACGGCACGCTGAGCGCGGCCGTGACCGGCGGAGCAATTGAAAATGCGTACAACGCGGAAATCACGATTGATCCGACGGATGAGGAAGCCAAGACCGTATTTGGCAAGAAGAACCTGACCAAGACGACGGAAGACGGCAAGGCCCAGACATTCAGCTTCACGCTGACGGCGGGAACCAACACCACGGCGGACAAACTTCCCACGCCGATGCCTGCGAGCGCGGCTGCGAGCGTCAGCTACGAAGCCGGCAAGACAGGCGAACAGGTGATTCCGTTCGGAAAAATCACCTACAAGGCCGCCGGAACGTACGAGTACACGATCACTGAAGCGGATGCGGGCAAGGGCTGGACGACAACCGGCAGCCCGGTGACGGTGAAGGTCGTCGTAACGGACAACGGCGATGGCACGCTGAGCGCGGCTGTGACCGGCGGAGCGATTGAGAACGCGTACAACGCAGAAATCACAATTGATCCGACGGATGAAGTGGCCAAGACCGTATTCGGCAGGAAGAACCTGACCAAGACGACGGAAGACGGCGAGGCCCAGAAGTTCGACTTCACGCTGGCGGCGGTAACGACCGGCGCCCCGATGCCTGCGAGCGCGGCAGCGAGCGTCAGCTACGAAGCCGGTAAGACAGGCGAACAGGTGATTCCGTTCGGGAAGATCACCTATAAGGCAGCCGGAACGTATGAGTACACGATCACTGAAGCGGATGCGGGCAAGGGCTGGACAACAACCGGCAGCCCGGCGACCGTGAAGGTAGTCGTAACGGACAACGGCGACGGTACGCTGAGCGCGGCTGTGACCGGCGGCGCGATTGAGAACGCGTACAACGCGGAAATCACAATTGACCCGACGGATGAAGAAGCCAAGACCGTATTCGGCGAGAAGAACCTGGTGAAGACCACCGAAGACGGTGAAGGCCAGAAGTTCGACTTCACGCTGGCGGCGGTAACGACCGGAGCCCCGATGCCCGCGAGTGCAGCGGTGAGCGTCAGCTACGCAGCGGACGAAACCGGCAGCAAGGTGATTCCGTTCGGAAAGATCACTTACAAGGCGGCTGGAACATACGAGTACACAATTACTGAAGCGGATGCGGGCGACGGCTGGACAACCAGCGGCAGTCCGGTAACCGTAAAGGTTGAAGTGACGGACAACGGCGACGGCACGCTGAGCGCGGCTGTGACCGGCGGTACAATCGAGAATACGTATGATGCGGAAATCACGATTGATCCGACGGATGAAGAGGCTGAGACTGTATTCGGTAAGAAGAACCTGGCCAAGACTACCCAGGACGGCAAGGATCACGAATTCAGCTTCACCCTGGCTGCAGAAGACGGCGCTCCGATGCCCGAAGGCGCAACTGCCAGCGTGAGCTATGAAGCGGCTGAGACCGGCGTGAAGGTGATTCCGTTCGGAAAGATCACCTACACGGCAGCCGGAACGTACAAGTACACAATCACCGAAGACACGGAAGGCTACACGGCAGAGACCGGCTGGACGGTAACGAACAGCCCGGTGACCGTGACGGTTGAAGTGACGGATAACGGTGACGGTACGCTGGATGCGCAGGTAACCGGCGGTGAGATCACGAATGAATACAATGCGGAACCTGTTGTGGTGGATCCGACGGATACGGCGACCCTGTTTGGCCGGAAGAACCTGATCCTGGTGAAGGGTGACGGGGAAGCCTACAGCTTCAACTTCACACTGAAGGCGGAAACCGCAGGCGCACCGATGCCCGGAACCCCGACCGCTACAGTCAATTACGCGGCAAATGAAGCCGGCACAAAGACGATTCCGTTCGGCAAGATCACATTCACTGAAGTCGGAGAGTTTGAATACAGCATCTCTGAAGTTGTCGGCAACTATAAGCCGGAATACGGCTGGATCATCACGGACAACGACACCAAGGTGAAAGTGACCGTAACAGACAACGGTGAAGGCCAGCTGACCGCAGCAGTAAGCGGAACCGAGACGATTACGAACAGCTATACGTACCAGACTGTCAACGCCACCATCAATAAGGTCTGGAATGACAACAACAATGCGGCGGGCAGACGTCCGGTGAAGCTGACCGTACAGCTGAAGAACGGTAACACCACTGTACAGGAGGCTGAGCTGAACGCAGCGAACAACTGGAGCATCACGGTAAATGAGCTGCCGAAGTTCGCGGATGGCAAGGAAATCACATACAGCTGGACAGAAGAAGCCGTTGTGGGCTATACACTGGAAAGCAATACGACGGTCGGACAGGTCACTACGCTGACGAACCGGGTAACTGGCGGCGGTGGCGGACCGGCGACCTATAACGTGACAGTGCGGTATGAGTACCTGGATGGCAGACCTGCCGCTCCGACCGCTGTCGTGAACCGCAGACCGGGTGAAAACTACAGTATTGATTCTCCTGGTATTCCCAACTATACGCCCACCATCAAGACAGTTCAGGGAACGATGCCGAACCACGATGTAACCGTTGTGGTGCTGTACATCCCCGGCGATAACCTGGTGCCCTTCGATGAGTATGATACCCCGCTGGGCCTTGGCAATGTGAGCCTGAACATCGGTGACTGCTACGAATAATTACCAGTATGCAGCATGCTCCTTCCGCCTTCACAGGCGGAAGGAGCGGGAACCCCATTTCGGAAGGATGTGTGCGCAGATGAAGAAATTTGCAACATGGCTGATCGTGCTGATGCTGGCCGTGCTTCCCCTGGCTGCCGCCATGGGTGAAGCGGAAGAGGGCCTGTATGACCACCTGGTGGTCGGCAATACGACGCAGATGCGCGGGGACTTTTTTACCGGCATGTGGGGCAACGCCACAAGCGACGCCGATGTCCGGGACCTGCTGCATGGCTACAACCTGGTTGTATGGAACTCTGAAAAGAGCATGTTCTCCTTCAACCCGACTGTAGTGAATGAAGTAATGCCGATGACGGACCAGGCCGGAGACGAGACATTCGCGCTGATCCTCGCGAATGACCTGCGTTATTCTGACGGCAGCCGGATTACCGCATGGGACTATGCGTTCTCCTTCCTGCTGCAGATCTCCCCGGAAATAGCGGAACTGGGCGCGGTACCGGCACAGACGGACTACCTGCTCGGATATGATGCATATCATTCCGGTGAAACAGAGGCACTGAAAGGCGTCCGGGTTGAGGGAAACAACGTTCTCGTTGTAACCCTCCGGGGCGAATACCTGCCGTTCTTCTATGAACTGGCATTGCTGCGCTGCAATCCCTATCCGATCCGTGTGATTGCCCCCGGCGTCCAGGTAAAGGATGACGGTGAGGGCGTATACCTGGCCAATATTGATGATACGCTGGAAGAACCTGTATTTACAGGTGAGCTGCTTCGGGAAACACTGCTGGATCCGGAAACGGGATACTGCAGCCATCCCTCCGTTGTATCCGGTCCGTACACGCTGACTTCCTTTGACGGAACCACCGCCGAATTCAGCCTGAATCCCTTCTTTAAGGGAGATGAAAACGGCGTGAAGCCTACAATTCCCTCCCTGACCTATACGCTGGCAGAGAACGGGACGATGGTGGAAAAACTGCAGAACGGAGAGTTCGGCCTGCTGAACAAGGTGCTGCGGAAGGATGCCATCGACGCCGGCCTGGCCCTGCGGCAGGAAGATCCCTTCCTGGTGGAAAACTATACCCGAAACGGCCTGAGCTATATCGCCTTTGCGTGCGAAAAACCGGCTGTATCCGGCGAAAAGGTGCGGCAGGCGATTGCCTGGTGCATGGACCGGGACCAGGTGACAAAAGACTATGCCGGAGACTACGGCCTGCGGGTGGACGGCTATTACGGAATCGGCCAGTGGATGTATGAAACCGTAATCGGAACCTCGTCCCCACTGGAAGCTCCGGAGGAAGGCGATGCGCAGGCCCAGGCCGAGTTTGAAAAGCTGAAGGAAGCCCTGGAAGAGCTGAACATGGATGACCTGACCGTATACGCGGAAGACCTGGAAAAAGCAGCTGCCCTGCTGGATGAAGACGGCTGGAAGGTCAACGAAGACGGTATCCGGGAAAAGGAAATCGAAGGCGAAAAGGTGACCCTGGAGCTGACGATGCTGTATCCCGAAGGCAACGAAATCGGGGAAGTATTCCAGGAACGCCTGGTGCCCAACCTGGAGCAGGTCGGCATCAGGCTGACGCTGGAGCCCATGGAAATGAGCCGGCTGCTGGAAACATACTACAAGCAGGATGAAGACCGGAGCGCGGACATGATCTACCTGGCCAGCAACTTTGAGCTGGTGTTCGATCCTTCCGTGCAGTTCATCATCGACGAGGACGGCACACCCAACTGGTCCTACACGAACCATTCGGACAAAGAACTGTATGACTGCGCGGTGAAGATGCGTGAGACGGAACCCGGCGATATCCTCAGCTACCTGAAGAACTGGCTGGATTTCCAGAAGCGGATCAACGAGACCCTTCCGATCCTGCCGGTTTACTCCAATGTGTACTTTGACTTCTACACCAATACGCTGCATGACTACGCGGTGGGCACGAAGAGCACCTGGGCACAGGCGATTGTGCCCGCATACCTGGCCGAGTATGTGGAGGAAGTACCGGAAGAAGAAGCTGCGGAGGAACTGACTGAAATTCCGTAACAGCGGGGGAAATCATCAGCCGGACCCAACCCAATCATCATCCAACCAACCGGAGGCAGATGCCTCCGGCTTTTTGTATTCATAAAACCCCACGCTAGGCGTGGGGTTCGGGAGAGCTTATAGCTATGCGAATGAAAGAGAAACTCCTTTTGCTATAATGCCAATGCGGTCTGCCAACTGCAAAGGAGCAAAAGGAGGTCATTAGATGGCTAACGACTTACAGAGTTTAGCACACACGAGATGGAACTGCAAATATCACATAGTGTTTGCGCCGAAGTATCGAAGGATGGTGTTTTACGGGGAAAAGAAAACGGAGATCGGAAAGATCATCCGACAGTTATGTGAATGGAAAGGTGTAGAAATCCATGAAGCAGAGGTATGCCCGGATCATATCCACATGTCGGTGAGCATACCACCCAAGGTAGCGGTATCAAGTTTCATGGGTTACCTGAAAGGAAAAAGCAGTGTGCTAATCTACGAAAAGTTTGGGGAACTAAAGTACAAGTACAGGAACCGTGAATTTTGGTGCCGGGGGTATTACGTAGATACGGTAGGAAAGAATACTAAGGCAATCGCAGAGTATATCCGGCATCAGTTGGAAGAGGACAAGATGGGAGAACAGTTAACAATGCTGGGAAAGGCCAACGATAACCCGTTTACGGGTGGCCAGTAACAGTCTACGCGGTTGGCAGACCGTAATTGCGCCTGCGAGGGCGCGGGCTAGTATTCTAGGCCTATGGCCGCATAAGAAAAGCCACCGGCTATGCCGGTGGATCTTTACTCTGCGCCCATGTTCCGGGACGCACGGAGTATACCGGCGGATATGTCCCGGGAGAAGGGGATTGCGCGAACCGGAATTTGTATCTATAATGATACACAAATGCGCAGGACAGAAGAAAAAACGAACCGGGGGAGAGCTTATGCGGAAAATCGCAATCATGATACTGGCAGTGATCCTGCTGGGCATGCTGGGCGGATGTGCGGGAAAACCGACGGACCCGGAAAGCCGCGCGATTGTGGTCGGGTTTTCCCAGCTGGGGGCGGAAAGCTCCTGGCGGATGGCCAACACGAAGAGCGTGGAAGCCGCGGCAAAGCAGTACGGATTCGGCCTGATGATGGAAAACGCCAACCAGAAGCAGGAGAAGCAGATTGAAGCAATCCGCTCCTTTATCGCGTACCAGGTGGACGTGATCGTGTTTTCACCGATCGTTGAAACCGGGTGGGACAATGTGCTGAACGAGGCGAAGCAGGCGAACATCCCGGTGATCCTGGTGGACCGGATGATCGAATCGGAGAACGCGGATTCGCTGTACACGGCGATCGTCGGCGCGGATTTCTACGCGGAAGGCCGCCGGGCCGGGGAGTACCTGATCCGGAAGGCGGACGCGGAGAAGATGGACCACGTCCGGATCGCGGAGATCAGCGGAACACTTGACTCCACCCCGATGCGGGACCGGCAGCGCGGGTTCCAGGACGCGATCCGGGAGGACAGCCGGTTTGAAATCATCGACAGCATCTGCGGGGATTTCCTGCGCTCGAAGGGCGAGGAATGCATGACTTACCTGCTGGAAAAATACGGGAAAGACGGAATCGACGTGATCTACTCCCACAACGATTCCATGACGCTGGGCGTGCTGGATATCCTGGAGAAGAACGGAATCCGGCCGGCCCAGGATATCATCCTGATTACGGTGGACGGCGAAAAGGAAGCAGTGGAGGCGCTGAAGGCAGGGAAGATCAACTGCGTGGTGCAGTGCTCCCCGGACCTGGGCGACGAGGTGATGAAGCTGGTGCAGGACCTGAAGGCGGGAAAGGATATCCCACGGGTCACGCATCCGGACGAAGGCGCATTCTCCGACCTGGATGACCTGACAGATCCCCGGGTGGAGGGCTTCTGAGCATGGCACAGCAAAGAATGACCAGCATTGTCCGGCAGGTGCGCATATCGGTTACCACGATTGCGCTGCTGCTGATCCTGCCGGTGATCGGCGGGCTGGTTACCACGATTATCTACTCGGAACAGTACCAGGCGATGATCCGCCGGATGGACCGGGCTGCGGAGCAGAAGCCGGTGGTGGAAACCACACTGGCGGAAAATATGTTTGCCGTGGCGGCCGGGCGATCCTCATTCGCGGACAGCGGCGCGGAGAAGCTGATTGCCCGGGTGGACGGGACGCTGGACGAGCTGCTGGCGGAAACCTCCGGGAACGGCCACCTGCAGCTGACGGTGGCACGGCGGACAATGGAGACGCTGGAGCAGTATATCCTGAAGGTCCGGGACGGCATGGCGGAGGGTATCCCGATTGACGAAATCATCGAAATCGTGGATGAAATCCGCAAAATCGGCGCACAGGTGGCGGACATGGTGGACGCGTTTATCGGGCAGGAAATCCTGAACGCCCGGGCGACCAGCACCCACCTGAACCGGGCGGTGCTGATTACGGCCGGCGCGGAATTCCTGCTGCTGATCCTGGCACTGTTCTATACCCGGTTTGCCATGAACCGGCTGACAGACAACATCCGGACGGCGCTTTCCTCCCTGGAAACCACGGTGCGCCGGATCGCCGAGGGCGACCTGCGCGACCGGGTGAGCGACCTGGGCGTGGAGGAACTGCAGGAGCTGGCAGAGCACATCAACCAGATGGCGGAACGGCTGGAAACCCTGATCGCGGAAACCCGGCGGAACCAGGAACACCTGGCGAAGGCCGAACTGCGGACGCTGCAGGCGCAGATCAACCCGCACTTCCTGTACAACACGCTGGACGCGATCGTATGGCAGGCAGAAAGCGGGAAGGGCGACGAGGTGGTGCGCCTGACACGGAACCTGAGCGACTTCTTCCGCATCTCCCTGTCCTCCGGCGCGGACTGGATCCCGGTGACCCAGGAGCTGAAGCATGTATCCGCTTACCTGAGCATCCAGCAGACCCGGTACCGGGATATCCTGAACTATGATGTGGATTCCCCGGAGGGGATGGAGAACGTATACATGCTGAAGCTGCTGCTGCAGCCGCTGGTGGAAAATGCACTGTACCACGGCATCAAGGAAAAGCGCGGCGGCGGGCGGATCACCGTGCGCATGCAGGCGGAAGGCGCGCTGATGCGCTTTACTGTGACGGATACCGGCAAGGGTATGGCACCGGAACAGCTGAAGGAAATCCGCAGGGCGCTGGATGCCGAAAAGCCGAGCCTGCAGGCAGCGCTGGAGCCGGGTTATTCCGGATTCGGCCTGCGGAACGTGGACATGCGCATCCGGCTGTACTATGGAAAGAAGAAGGGGCTGACCCTTAAATCCGGTCCGGAGGGGACGGAGGTATCCTTTGTGATCCCGATCCGGTCAAGGGAGGAAATTGACCATGATGAAGGTCTTTCTGGTAGACGATGAAATAGCCATCCGGGAGAACCTGCGGAATTCCTTTCCCTGGGAGGAGAAGGGATTCCAGCTGGTGGGCGAGGCGCCGGACGGGGAAATGGCCCTGCCGATGATCCGCGACCTGGACGTGGATATCCTGCTGACGGATATCCGGATGCCGTTTATGGACGGAATGAAGCTGTGCGAAGAGGTGCAGCGGACGATGCCGTGGGTGGAGCGGATCATCCTGTCCGGATATGACGACTTTGAATATGCCCGGAAGGCGATCAGCCTGGGGGTGCGGGAATACCTGCTGAAGCCGGTGACGGCGAAGGAACTCGGGGACGTGCTGGACCGGGCCCGCAGCCAGATTGAGGAAAAGCGCCGGGAACGGGAGAACCTGACGGCACTGAAAAACCGCGCGATGAACGAGAACGCCTTCCTGCGGGACAAGCTGCTGGAAAGCCTGTTCACCGACGAGGGCGATCCGGCGGACGATGACGCGGTGGTGAGCCAGATGCGCGGGCTGGGCGTGAACCTGATGGCCGGATGCTACGCGGTGCTGGATATCTCCTTTGCCTCGGAGGGCGAGGCGCGGGCGGCCTGCCGCAGCGCGCTGACGAGCCTGGCGGAAATGAGCGGGGGCACGGTGTTTGTGTGCTCCGGCGCGAAGGGCGCGCGGGCACTGGTGCTGGGCGACCACCCGGAGGACGTGGAGGAGCGGGCATATTCCTATGCCAACTCCGCGATGCACCTGCCGGAGCTGGAGAACGAGCAGAACCTACTGATCACCATTGGGGATACGGTGGATGATTTCCACGAAATCCGCAGGAGCATGCGCAGCGCACGGCACCTGCGCCACCTGCAGACGGCGGAGGGCCCGGCCAAGCGCAGTATCGTAAGCCCCGGCGGGCGTGGAAGCGGTTACGGTGAAGGCTCCGTGCTGAAGGCGCGGCTGTTCCTGGAGGAGCATTTCTCCGACCCGAACCTGATGCTTTCCGACGCGGCGGAAGCGGTGCACCTGAGCCAAAGCCACCTGTCCACCATCTTCGCGCAGGAGACGGGAATGACGTTTACGCAGTACCTGACCGGGCTGCGGATCTCCCGGGCGAAGGAGCTGCTGGAGACCACGGAGCTGCGGTCCTTCCGGATTGCGGAGGAGGTCGGGTACAACGACGCGCACTACTTCAGCTATATGTTTAAGCGGAGCACCGGAATGACGCCGAGCGAGTACCGGAAGAGCTGGCGTGACCAAAAAAAATGAACCCCTGATCCAAAGATACTTCCCTTTTTTGGACGAAAAACATGCCAAATACGGAAAAATTTCAACCAAAATCGAAATCCTCTGCATTTAAAAGCAGGGGATTCTTTTTTATAATTCAGGTAAATGGCAGGCATGCCAAAAAAGAATAATCTTTGGGAGGAAAGAATCATGAAGAAACTGTTGGCTCTGGTTATCGCTCTTGTGATGATCCTGTCCGTGTCCCTCGCGTTTGCGGATGGCATCAAGGTCGGCATCATCAACCTGGACCCCGCTGAATCCGGATACCGCCAGGCGAACGTGAAGAATCTGACCGATACCTTCACCGCCGAGAACGGCTACGACGCGACCTTCGTTACCGCCCCCACTGCTGACAAGCAGCTGGAAGCGGCCCGCTCCTTCATCACGGCTGAAGTGTCCTACATCCTGGTTTCTGCTGCGGAGACCACCGGCTGGGACGAAGTGCTGGAAGAAGCCAAGGAAGCCGGCATCAAAGTGTTCCTGTTCGACCGTATGATCGAGACCGATCCTTCCAACTACACCGCGGCTGTCGTTTCCGACATGCGGCAGGAAGGCGAAACCGCTGTGGCTTGGCTGGAGAGCCTGGGCCTGGAAGAGTACAAGATCCTGCACATCCAGGGACAGCTGGGCAGCGCCGCGCAGATCGGCCGCTCTGATCCGCTGACCGAAAAGTGCGCCGCTGACGAGAAGTGGACCATCGTCCGCGAAGGCACCGGCGGAGACAGCTGGGATCCCAACGAAGCCCGGAAGATCGCCGAAGCCGCGATCGATGCCGGTGAAAGCTTCAACATCGTGTACGCTGAGAACGACGGCATGGCTGACGGCGTTGTGGCGGCCCTGGACGCGAAGGGCATCACCCACGGCGTGAACGGCGACGTCATCATCATGGGATTTGACTGCAACAAGTGGGCGCTCGAAAAGCTGCTGGCCGGCGAATGGAACTACGACGGACAGTGCAGCCCCTTCCAGGCGGTTGTGATCGACGAAATGATCAAGACCTTGGAAGCCGGCGGCGAAATCGAAGGCCTGAACGAACTCAACCAGATCATCTCTGTTGAGAAGGGCTTCGATGCCAAGACCATCACCCAGGAAGACATCGACGCTTACGGACTGTAATTAACCCATAACCCCACGGCGCGGTATGGACGAACGGAAACGCGCGTCCATACCGCGCTTTCTTTGAAGAGTAACGGTCTGACGGGAAAGCAAAGGCCGGGAAGGAGCCATCCCAGATGCAAAACGACGTAGTGTTGACGATGCGCGGAATCTGCAAATCGTTTCCGGGCACCCGGGCGCTGCACAATGTGGATTTTACCCTGCGGAAGGGCGAAATCCATGCCCTGATGGGGGAAAACGGCGCGGGAAAATCCACCCTGATCAAGGTGCTGACCGGTGTTTATGAAAAGGACAGCGGCAGCATCACGGTGGACGGAAAAGACGCGCATATCCGTTCCCCGCAGGACGCACAGAATGCCGGAATCAGTACAGTGTACCAGGAAATTACGCTGTGCCCGAACCTGACTGTGGCGGAGAATATGTTTATCGGCCGGTCGGAGGGCAACCTGATCCACTGGAAGGAACGGGAAAAGCGCACGGCCGAAATCCTGGCCAACCTGGGAATTCCCGCACGGCCGAAGCAGGAACTGTCCGGCTGCTCGCTGGCGGTTCAGCAGATGGTGGCCATCGCCCGGGCAGTGGATATGCAGTGCAAGGTGCTGATCCTGGACGAGCCGACCTCCTCGCTGGACGAGAAGGAAGTGGAAATGCTGTTCGGCCTGATGCGGGACCTGAAGAGCCGGGGCGTGGGCATCATCTTTGTGACCCACTTCCTGGAGCAGGTATACGCGGTCAGCGACCGGATCACGGTGCTGCGCAACGGCGAACTGGTGGGCGAGTATGTGGTGGAGGACCTGCCGCAGGTGGAACTCGTCGCCAAGATGATGGGCAAGGACCTGAACGACCTGGCAGACCTGGAACAGGTCGGCACGAAGAGCGCCGGAGGCGAGAACATCGTTTACGAAGCGGAGAAGCTTTCCAGCACGGAGAGCCGCCCGTTCGATTTCCATATCCGCAAGGGTGAGGTGAACGGATTCACCGGCCTGCTGGGATCCGGACGGAGCGAAAGCGTGCGCGCGATCTTCGGCGCGGACCGGGTGACCGGCGGCACCGTGAAGATGGACGGAAAGGCCGTGAAGGTTTCGAAACCGCATGACGCGATGAAGGCCGGCATCGGTTACCTGCCGGAGGACCGGAAACGGGACGGCATCATCGCGGACCTGTCCGTGCGCGAGAACATCATCCTCGCGCTGCAGGTGATGAAGGGCTTCTTCCATCCGATGAGCCGGAAGGAAATGGAGCAGTTCGCGGACGAATACATCAAAACCCTGCAGATTAAAACAGCCAGCCAGGAGACCCCGGTGGGCAGCCTTTCCGGAGGCAACCAGCAGAAGGTTATCCTGGCCCGGTGGCTTCTGACGCATCCGGAATACCTGATCCTGGATGAGCCGACCCGCGGTATCGACGTGGGCACCAAGCTGGAAATCCAGAAGCTGGTGCTGAAGCTGGCGGAAGACAACGTGAGCGTGACCTTTATCTCCTCCGAAATTGAGGAAATGCTCCGCGTGTGCAGCCGCCTGATCGTGATGCGCGACCGGAAGATCGTGGGCGAGCTGACCGGTGATGAGCTGACGCAGGCGACAGTGATGAAGACAATCGCGGGAGGTGAGCAGTAAGATGAGTTCCCCGGCGAAAACGAAGAAAGCCTCCAGCCTGGGCCAGCTGATTATCCCGCTGGTGGCACTGGGCCTCCTGCTCCTGTTCAACCTGATCCGGGACCCGGGCTTCTACAACATCAGCGTTGCGACCAACAATGCCGGCAACCCCGTGCTGAGCGGCAACATCATCAGCATTATTGACAGCGCGAGTGAGCTGGCGATCATCGCCATGGGCATGACGCTGGTGACCGCGGCCTGCGGCGGCCAGGACATCTCGGTCGGCGCGGTAGGCGCGATTGCAGGCGCGGTGTTCGTGAAGGTCGTGTTCGCGTTCCCCGGCATTACCCCGGGCTCGCTGATTGTGGGCCTGATTGCCTGCATCCTGGGCGCGATCCTGTTCAAGATGTTCAACGGCACCCTGGTGGCGGTATTCCGGATCCAGCCGATGATCGCCACGCTGATCCTCTACTCCTGCGGACGGTCCATCGCCTACTGGATCAACGGCGACGCGACACCGCAGATCAGCAGCCCGATCCTGAGCGCGGTGGGCATGACGATTCCCGGGATCCCGATCCCGACGCCCATCTTCCTGGTGATCCTGATGGGCCTGCTGCTGACACTGATCTTTAAACTGACCAACACCCGCCTGTATACCCAGGCGGTGGGCATCAACCAGGGCGCGGCCCGGCTGAACGGCATCAACCCGGTGGGAATCAAGCTGCTGAGCTTTGTGCTGCTGGGTGTGTGCGTGGCTGTGGCGGCCGTGATCGGCATCGCCCGGCTGGGCAACCTGAGCCATAAGACAATCCTGGCGGACATCGAGATGGACGCGATCCTGGCGGTCGCCATCGGCGGCAACAACCTGGGCGGCGGCCGGTTCCGCCTGAGCGGCAGCATCCTGGGCGCCTATATCATCCAGATGCTGACGACGACGCTGTACGCGATGAACGTCGCAACAGTGAATATCAAAGCCTACAAGGCAATCGTCATCATCGTGATCGTGATTGCAGGCTCTCCCGTGGTGAAAGCCAAGCTGACCGCACTGTGGAACCGCCTTCGTTCCGGCGGAACGACCGGCATCAAGGAGGTGGGCTGAGTGAGTACGGCAAGTACGGTGAAACGCGTGAAGCGTGAGCGGCTGACAGACGCCCAGCTGCTGATGACCATCAGTATCTGCATTTTCCTGGTGATGTACGGCGCGGCCATGATCTTCATGGGCGGCGGCTTCCTGAAGACCCAGCAGCTGTTTGACCTGCTGAATGACAACGCGGCACTGATTATCATCTCCTGCGCACTGACCATCGTGATGATCGGCGGCGGCATCAACATCTCCGTCGGCGGCGTGATCGGCCTGACCTGTATGGCGGGCGCGCTGTTCCTGAACGCGCACAGCGACGGCGGACCGTTCAGCATTGTACTGACGTTCCTGCTGGCGATCGGCATCGGCCTGGCCTTCGGCCTGCTGCAGGGCTTCCTGGTGAGTTACCTGGAAATCCAGCCGTTTATCGTAACCCTGGCCGGCATGTTCCTGGCCCGCGGCCTGACGACGATCCTGTCGGTGAACCCGGTGACGGTTTCCCACAAGGATTTCAGCGCGCTGGTGAAGACAAAGATCCAGATCCCGTTCCTTGGCTATACGGCGAAGAACGGCAACCTGATCGCCGCCAAGCTGGAAATCGGCGCGGTGGTGGCCCTCTGCGTGGTACTGCTGGTTTACCTGATGCTGCGGTATACGAAGCTGGGACGGAACATCTACGCGATCGGCGGCAACCAGGGCAGCGCCCTGACGCTGGGCATCAACGTGAAGCGGACCCGCTTCTACAGCTACCTGATCAGCGGCCTCCTGAGCGGCCTGGCCGGATTCGTGTTCCTGATGCACAAACCCGCCGGCAATGCGAGCGTGGCCATGCGGAGCGAGATGGACGCCATCGCGTCCTCGATTATCGGCGGCACGCTGCTGACCGGCGGCGTGGGCAACGTGATCGGCACCCTGTTCGGAACGATGATCCTGGCGACGATCCAGAAGATCATCGCGCTGAGCCCGCTGAACGCCTCCTGGTGGCAGGATATGGCGAGCGGCGCCATGCTTGGGCTCTTCATCCTGCTGCAGAGCGTGGTGCTGAGCCGGCGCGGCCGGGGCGGACTGAAGCTTCCGCACTGGCTGAAGCTGACCAAAGGATGACATATCCGGGAATTTGCCCCTTTCTCCTTTTCAGGGCGGCAGTGATGCCGTCCTGTTTTTGCGCATAAAAACTCCCTTTGCCCGGGCGGGCAAAGGGAGTTTTGAGGAGGTTTATTTTACTTGGTCTTCTTGATGGAATAGTCGCCGTTTTTGCAGCGGTAGTAGACCTTGCCGTTTTCGAACGCGACGCCGTCCTTGGCGAAGAGTTCATCGATGGTGAGGCACATATAGCCGTTCTCTTCCAGGTATTGCACGACCTTGCGTGTGGCTTCCCCGGTATTTTTCTTGATGTCGTGGCAGAGGATGATATCGCCGTCGTCAATCTGGCTTTTGACGGTGTTCAGGACCTCATCCGCAGAGCGGCCGCGCCAGTCATAGGTATCCAGGCTCCACTGGATATACGCCCATTTGACCTTGGCCTTGACCATAGGCGGATAACGGCCGCCGGGTACCCGGTCGTAGCGGACGGGGATGCCGATGGCCTTGATCATGGCGGTGTTGACCTTCTCCGGCATCCGGCGCAGGGCTGCGGCGGAGGACTTGGTGGCGTTGCCGTGGTGCCAGTTGTGGGACGCGACAGCGTGGCCGTTGTCATGTTCGCGGCGGACCAGGTAGCGGTAATCATCCACGCGGTTGCCGATGGCGAAGAAGGTGCCCCGGGCACCGGTCTGCATCAGGCTGATGAGGACCTTGGGAGTATTCTCAGAGCTGGGACCGTCGTCAAAGGTGAGGGCGCAGGTTTTGTAATACGCGAGGTTGTCGGTCTGCTCCGCGGCTTCCGGAGCCAGCATATCCCGGATTTCCGGATAGAAGACGGTGACCTCCATCAGGGTATGCTTATCCGGATACAGCAGGTCCGCCGGGTAATGCAGCACGAGAGACATGCCGTGGAGGGTGAATTCTGCTTCTTCCAGGGCGGACTGTTCGCAGAGGGCATTCAGCTTCTCCGGATCCGGCTGCACATCCGGCCAGTAGGCGGTGAGGGATTCCCGGACGCGGCTGGCCAGGAAAGACCAGGCGGCAGTGTCATTGAACAGGTCGCTGAGCATGATCCGCTGGCCGGAAATCATATCATAGGTGCGGGAAGCGATCCGCTGGGCGGTGAGGTCCTGGTGGAACGTGGTCCGTGCCTGCACCAGGAAGCTCATCCAGCGGAGGCCGGTGCGGCTGTAGCGGATTTCCACATCCAGCCGGCTGTTTTTCTTGCCGCTGTTTTTGGCATCCGGAAGGAAGTTGCCGAGCTCTTCCACCCAGCCGGAAGCGATGCCGTTGATCTCCTCCGTGACCGCCGGAAGGGCGGTTTCCACCTGCCAGAGGCGGATCTGTGCCTTGTTGCTGCGGGTGGTATCGGTATAGGTATTGGTGACCTTGTGGCAGTCCTGCAGGGGTTCTGCGTGGGCTGCGCCAGCAGGCAACTGGCACAGCAGAATCAGCAGTACCAGAATCAACGATGCTGCTCGCAGAGGAAAGGAGTTTCGCACCTGCGGGTGCGACCAGGGCTTTCCGATCGCCCTGGACCTTCGGTCAGCATGTCTTATAATGGAACAAACATGAAAACCCTGCTTCATGGGTGTACCTCCGGTTGAACATTCGAGGTCCGGATGGACCATCTGATACGCATTGTAGCTGTTTTCATATGATTCTGCAAGTGCAGGCGGGCGGTCGGGAAGAAAAAGGACAGCAAAATGCCGCATCCGGGAACGGATGCGGCAAAGAGAAAAGGAGGAGAACCTATGAAGATCATCCGCGGAGCTGACGGTGGATTTCCTCGGAATAGGCATCCGTCAGCTTGAATTTCTTTTTGAATACCATGACAGCCACGAACAGGCCGATGATCGGGAGGATTGTCATCAGCAGGCGGAGACCAGTGAGGGTGGAAGCCGACTGCTGGACGATGGTGGCTTCCTCATCCGTATTGCCGACGAGGCCGATCAGGTCCAGGCCGATCCCGGTGAGGAACACCGCGACGCCGCTGGCGGCCTTAACCACGAAGGTCTGCATGGAGAAGATGACGCTTTCTTCCCGGCGGCCGGTCCGCAGTTCGCCGTAATCGACGGAACCGGAGAGGAATACGGTGGTGAGCACGCTGAGCACGCCGTTGGCGGCGAATACCGCCGCGCCGGGAACGGCGAGCAGGATCAGGTTGTGCGTGAAGCCGGTGAAGCAGAGCGCCAGCAGGACGGCATAACCGAAGACGGCCATCGAGATGGCGACGAGGAAAATCTTTTCATTCGGTATCTTCCGGCCCCGCAGGATCGGATAGAGAACCATCATGCCGAGGATCTGGAACGCGCCGCCGATGGTGGAGAACAGGGTGTAGCTGCCCTTCCAGCCCTCACCGCCGAAGTCATACTTGAAGAAGTAAATGATGAAGTTGCTGGTAAGGTACAGTGACATGTTGATGAGCACGATGGTGCAGACGACGGTGAGCGCCTGGTCGTTGCCAAAGAGGGCTTTGAACATCTCCCGGACGGAGGCAACCTGCATTTTGCCGGTGTCGTTCTCCTTCATGAAGATACAGCAGATGATCTCCGTGATCACGAAGATGACCGCGACCGCCAGGGCCACATAGCGGAAACCGATGATGTCGTTGCCACCGCCGAAGATGCCGACAGCCAGCATGGTGAACATCGCGATGAGGGCGGAACCGACGCCGGCGCAGGTACGGCCGACAACGGAGAGGTTTTCCCGGTCCTTCGGCGTGTCGGTAACGGCGGGGATCATGCTCCAGTAGGGGATATCCATCATGGTGTAGGTGACCCCCCAGAGGATATAGACCACGGAGAAGTAGACCATGAGCGTGCCGGCGGGGGAATCGTACGGCGCGGAGAACAGCGCATAAAGCACGACGGCGTTCAGCACGGTGCCGCTGAAGAGCCAGGGACGGAAACGGCCCCAGCGGGTTTTGGTTTTCGCGACGAGAATCCCCATGAACGGATCGTTGAGCGCGTCAAAAACCCGGGCGATCATCAGGATCAGGCCGACAAATGTGGCGCTGAGGTGCAGCGTATCCTGGTAATAGAACATCACGTAGCTGGCGCTGAGGGCATAGACCATATCCTTGCCGACCGCTCCCAGGCCAAAGGCAACTTTCTGTTTCAAAGAAAGCTTCATCGGAGGCCTCCTGTTTTGTTGTGCCCGGGAAATGCCGGGTATCTTTTCTGGTATTATATCATACATTTCCCGAAAAAGCGAGAGAAATGTATGCATACAGAAATACAAAAATTCCCGTCTATCCCTATGGGAAAGGCGGGAATCTGATAAAAACTGCAAGCGGGAAGTCAGACACAGGCCCGGATCAGGTTTTTATAGAAGTCCACGGCGCCGGGCAGGCAGGAAATTTCGATATTCTCATTGAGGCCGTGCATGCCCTTCATCTGCTCCGGTCCGTAGATGACCGGGGCGAAGCGGAAAACGTGGTCACAGATTTCCTGGTAGAACCGGGCATCGGTGGCGCCGGTCATGACATAGGGGCTGTGGGGACAGCCGGGGAAGGTTTCCTCCACGACGCGGCAGACCGTTTGGAAAGCCTCGCCGGAGAGGTCCGCGGAGGCGGTATAATCCGTTGCCTGGAGTACTTCCATGGTGAGGCCGTGCTTCTTCGCACGTTTTTCGATGATGGCCAGGCTTTCCTTCATTCCCTGGTGGGGAATGAAGCGCATGTTGGCGCTGACGGTGGCCTCCTGCGGCATGACGTTGCAGGCATCGGAACCGGACTGCATGGTGAAGGCGATGGTGGTGCGGATCATGGCGCCGGCCTGGGCGCTGATCATCGGGAGGACCTGCAGCAGGACCGGCCGGAAGAGCCAGAGGTTGCCGAAGATCCACTTCATCGGGAAGGAAGCATAGGGCGCGAGCGTCCGGAACATGGCGGCGACCTCCTTCGGAAGGCGGCGCCGGAAGACCCGGTGGGTCTCCACATCGTTGACAAACGCGGCAAGGTTCGCAATGGGGGAATGCGGCTTTGGCGTGGAGGCGTGGCCGCCGCTGGACCGGGCGGTGAAGCGGACATCCGCCTTGCCTTTTTCGAACACGCCGATCATGGCGAAATTGCCATGGATGCCGCCCATCGGCTCAGAGATGATACCGCCGCCCTCATCGCACACCAGCCAGGGACGGACACCGCGGCGCTTCAGCTCCGCGACGAGCTTCGGACAGCCGTCGCCCGCCCATTCCTCGGTGCAGGAGGAGGAGAGGTATACATCGTTTTCCGGGACGTATCCACTGGCCAGCAGTTCTTCCGCGGCCTGGAAGAAGGCCATGACGGAACACTTGGTATCCGAAGAACCGCGGCCCCAGACCTTTCCGTCCGCAATATCCCCGGAGAAAGGCGCGTGCGACCATTCGCCCTCGGCCGGCACCACATCCTGGTGGCTCATGAGAACCAGGGGCTTTTCACTGCTCTTCCCTCTCCAGAAAAAGAGGAGGTTTCCGTCAATTTCCGTTTTTTCCAGTTTCTGATGCACGAGGGGAAACAGGGATTCCAGCTCCCGGTGGAAGGCCAGGAACTTTTCCCGCTGGTTTTCCCCGGGAACGGAAACGGTTTCCACCCGCACCATGCGGGAGAGCTTTTCCGCGTATTCTCCTGTGCGGGCCGGATCCGGCGCGGGAACATATTCCGACCGGCGGGAAGGAATGAAGAGCGTACGGATCAGCGAAATGAGCAGGAGCAGGAGCACCAGGCCGACCAGGCCAAGCAGGATCCAGACCGCTGTCATGGCTTACGCGGCCTCCTTCCGTTCCTTCCGCCAGCGCAGCCAGGCCAGGGTGATCGTGAGCGCGCCGGCCGGCATGATCATCATGCTGGTGCTGGAGGTGAGGGAGGGCACGAGGACGAACAGCAGCGTCATCGCGCACATGGGCACCACGGCGAGGCGGGGATCCTTGCGGAAATACTGGCAGGCCATGGCACCGAAAAGCGCGGGAACCACATTGGCGAACGCCGGCTTCAGCACGGCGCTCTGCAGCACGGGCTGCAGGGGAATCATCAGCAGCACGCCCAGCGCAAGCACCAGGATGGTGACCAGGGAGGACGTGGCGATGGACAGGGTGGAAATGACCTCATTTTCCGCCGTGCCGGTTTTGGCGCCGGTCATTTCCCGGGCGTTCATGGCGCAGGGGATTTTCATATTGATCAGGTTGCCGGTGATGAAGGCCAGGTAGCTGCCGCCGGCACCGAGCATGGGCGTGTAGACCAGGTATTCGACCACCGCGGAGACGGTCCAGACGAGCCCGACGGCAATGAAGCCCCGGGCAGCCGCGGCCAGATCCGGCATGGCGCCGAGGATTCCGCCGATGGCAAAGGGCGCGCCGACGAGCATGATCAGCGTGAGCACGGAGAAGATCCGGCCCAGGCGGTGGGTTCCGTTGAGGTAGGATTCATAGGAAAAATCGCGTTTCATCAAACCGCCCCCTTTCACAGGTGAACCAGCACGACCACGAGCATTCCGATGAGCATGCTGCCCGCGACGGCGAAGTTCTCCACCCAGTCCAGATGCTTTTTCTCCTTCAGCCAGATGAAGATGCCCATGGCAACTGCCGCGGCCGCGGCCGCCACCAGGGGCGTCCAGTCACCCCGGAAGGAGAACAGGGACGGGACATATGTACCTTCCGCGCCGGAAGCGGCCGGCGCGCGGGAGACAAAGTCCCCGATATAGCTGCCCAGGTAGGTGCTGACCATGCCGATGAACATGGCGATCATCGCCCGGTCCCCAAAGCCGCCGCCGGCCTTTTTCGCCGGGTCTTTTCCCTCCAGGCGTTTGAGATAGCGCTTGTTGAAAAGGGTGGCGAGGATCATGCCCCACATGATGCACACGCTCATGAGCAGCGCGATGGTGGCAAAGGCACCGACCGTCATTGAATCCGATCCGAGGCTGACACCCAGCTGCTCCGCCGCGGCATCCGCCACGGAGGTTTCATAGTGCAGCGCACCGATTACGCTCAGCCGCAGCCAGGGCCACGGGGTACCGAGGCTGCCGCTCAGGGCGAGTACGCCCAGCAGGATGCCGATACCGGGAAGAATGGAGAAGGTGGCGCTGGACGTGACGGCACGGCGCATGCGCACCGGGTCCATGCCCAGGGCGAGGCCTGCGCGCCACGCGCGGACGATGAAAATGACGCAGACGACAGCGATGACCGCGATAATCACACCGCAGATCAGGAATATTGAACCGCTGTTCAGCTGCTGGAGAACAGAACTGTCCATACCGGTTGCCTCCGTTTTTTTGATGTACGAATTATAGCACAGCATGGCGGAACGGGTAAACAGAAAAAGGACAGGCAAATTCTGAAGCTATTGAAAAATAAAGGGTAGCAATTTTTGGAAAAGTGTGATATAGTACATACAAGTGTGAGCTTCATAAGTTTTGATTTACTGGAGACGCGCTCGACTTATGCACGTTTCCCGTGCTAGTGCTATGCATAAGCATGTTTTGTTTGCATGAAAGGAGGATCATGTCAAACATGAAGACACCCGAAAAAAAGGAGGTTGGACGTCTCAGGATTGTTTCCCTCGGCGGCGTTGATGAAATCGGCAAGAACATGTATGTGTTCGAGTATGGAGACGATATCATCATCGTGGATTGCGGAAGTGTATTCCCCAAGGAGGACATGCTGGGCGTTGACCTGGTTATCCCGGACATTACCTACTTACTGAGCAAGAAGGACCACATCCGCGGCTACCTGTTCACCCACGGCCATGAGGACCATATCGGCGCGACGCCGTACATCCTCAAGCAGGCTCCGTCCCATATCTACGGAACGAAGCTAACGATGGCCCTGGTGGACCTGAAGCTGAAGGAATACCGGGTGGAGGGTATTCCGATGCACGTGGTGGAACCGCGGGACACCGTACAGCTGGGACAGTTCAGCTGCCAGTTTATCCATGTGAGCCACTCGATCGCCGGCGCGTGCGCCATCGCGATCACCTGCCCGGCGGGCACGGTGATCTGCAGCGGTGACTTCAAGGTGGACTACACCCCGATTGACGGACAGGTAACCGACCTGCAGACCTTTGCCCACTACGGCGACCAGGGCGTGCTCGCGTTCCTTTGTGAAAGCACGAACGTGGAACGCCCGGGCTACACGATGAGCGAGCTGAAGGTCGGCGAAACATTCGAGAAGATGTTCGAGACGGCGGAGGGCCGCGTGATCGTGGCCATGTTTGCCAGCAACATCCACCGGATGCAGATGATTATCGACAGCGCAATCCGGTTCGGCCGGCGCGTATGCTTTATCGGCCGGAGCATGGTGAACGTCAGCCGCGTGGCGATGAGCATCGGCGAGCTGCAGATTCCGGAAGAATGCCTGATTGATATGGACATGCTGGACCAGTATCCCGACAACGAGATCCTGGTGATGACCACAGGCAGCCAGGGCGAGCCGATGGCCGGCCTGACCCGGATGGCGTACGCCGAACACCGGAAGCTGCAGATCCGCCAGAGCGACATGGTCATCATTTCCGCGACGCCGATTCCCGGCAACGAGAAGTTTATCTCCCGCGTGATCAACCAGTTGTACCGGCTGGGCGCGCAGGTGGTGTACAGCGCGATGGCGGAGGTGCACGTTTCCGGCCACGCCTGCAAGGAAGAGCTGAAACTGCTGCACGCGCTGATCCGCCCGAAGTACTTCATCCCCGTGCACGGTGAATACCGCATGATGTGGCAGCACGCGCTGCTGGCCGAGTCCATGGGCGTGCCGAGCCAGAACATCGTGATTCCCGAGCTGGGCCAGGTGATCGAGATGAACGAGGACGTGCTGGCCCTGGGCGAGCAGGTTCCCGTGGGCGGCGTCCTGGTGGACGGCCTGGGCGTGGGCGACGTCGGCAACATCGTGCTGCGCGACCGGAAACACCTGAGCCAGGACGGCCTGGTGATCGTGGCGATGGCCATCGACCGCGACGAGGGCAAGCTGGTGAGTGGCCCGGATATCGTGAGCCGCGGCTTCATCTACGTGAAGGAGAACGAGGATATCATCGACAACACCCAGGTGCTGGTGCGGAACATCCTGGCGGAGAACAACCTCCAGGGCGACAACTGGCCGGACCTGAAGAACCTGATCAAGGACGAGGTGCACCGCTTCATTTTCGAGAAGATCAAGCGGAACCCGATGATCCTGCCGATCATCCTGGACATCTGACATTCGTTGCGAAAAGCAGCGGAAAACGGTATAATACAGGTCAGCGGGGAAGGAAAAACCCCTGCTGGCCGTTTTTATAACCGAAGGAGGCATCCGACATGGATTATTCATCCACTTACCGCCTTGCGCAGGATATCCGCGACAGCGAGGAATACCGGACTTACCATGACCTGAAGGAATCCGTGATGGCGGATGAAACCACCGCCGCGCTGATCAAGGAATACCGGAAGCTGCAGGTGACGATCCAGATGGCCGTGATGAGCGGACAGCAGGCGGACAGCGAGGACATGCAGCGGTTTTCCGGCATCTCTGCGCTGCTGTTCTCCAAGGAGGAGGTCAGCCAGTTCCTGATGGCCGAGATGCGGCTGCAGCAGGCGCTGGCGGATATTTTCCGGATTGTGACGGAAGCGGCGGACGTCGATATGTCCATTCCGGGGCTTGAGGGGTAAACATTGAAGGAACGGAAGAATTACACCTACCGCAGCATGCGGGATGAGCGGCAGTACGGCCTGTACTGGTACAGCGGGCTGTGGCAGATCCTGCGCCCGATCCTGATCGCGCTGACGGTACTGGTACTGATTGTGGGAATCGGAACGACCGTATGGAACAAGCTGTACGGTACGTTTGCCGCGCCTGTGGACGTGGAAGATACAGCCGAATACCCGTTTGAAATCACCTCCGGGCAGAGCCTGAACCGCGTTTCGGCGAACCTGGAGGCGGCCGGGCTGATCCGCAGCAAGACGGTGTTCAAGTATTACTGCGACTTTGTCGGTATGGGACAGAAGATCCAGGTCGGCACCTACGCGCTGCGCAAAAACATGAATATGACGGAAATCGCGGAGCAGCTGGCGGCCGGCGACGGCAACCCGCTGGTGCGCAATATTACGCTGATTCCCGGCGAAACGGTGGAGGACTTCGCGGCCAAGCTGGTGAAGAACGGCACGCTGGAGAACGCGGACACCTTCCTGCGGCTGTGCCGGGAGGGAACGGAATTCCGGGATTACTACTATATCGCGGACGTGCTGGCCAACCGGAACGCGGCGCAGCGGAAGTATATCCTGGAAGGATACCTGGCGCCGAACACGTATGAAGTATACGTGAGCGCGACGGAGGAGGAAATCATCCGGAAGCTGCTGAGCCAGACCGAGGCGGTGTTCCCGGAGGAATACCAGGAACAGGCGGAAAAGCTGGGCATGACGATGGACGAAGCCCTGACGCTGGCCAGCCTGATCGAAAAGGAAGGCCGGGAGACGGACTTCGCGCGCGTGAGCGCGGTGTTCCACAACCGGCTGAAGGCGGGCATGAAGCTGGAGAGTGACGTGACCGTGCACTATGTGACCGGTGTGCGGAAAATGGCGCTGACCCAGAGCGACGTCAGCGTGAACAACCCCTACAACACCTATGCCAACAAGGGACTTCCGCCCGGACCAATCTGCAATCCCTCGCCGGCGGCAATCCGCGCGGCGCTGTATCCCGACGAGACGATGGTGGCCCAGAACTACCTGTTCTTCTGCGCCAAGGAGCCGGAGAGCGGCGAGCTGTACTTCTCCCGGACACTGGCGGAGCATGAGCGCGCGGTGAACGCCTACCGGAATTCCTGGGAGCAGTATGACCAGAGCAGGGGGATCCAGTGATGAAGGTGCCGGAGCTGCTGTGCCCGGCGGGAAACCGGGAATCGCTGGAGGCCGCGCTGCACTTCGGGGCGGACGCGGTATACGGCGGCATGAAGCATTACGGCCTGCGGGCATACGCCGGCAACTTTGACGGCGATGAGCTGCGCACAGCCATCGGGCGGACCCATGAATGCGGCGCCCGGTTTTATGTGACGATGAATATTTTCCCCTTCGACGACGAGATGGAGGGGTTCGTGGACGCCGCCCGCGAGGCGCGGGATGCCGGGGCGGACGCGGTGATCGTGAGCGATCCCGGCGCGATCCGCCGGCTGCGGCGGGAACTGCCGGAGCTGCCGGTGCATGTGAGCACGCAGGCGAACACCGTGAATACGGACGCCGTGAAGATGTACCGGGACATGGGCTGCGAGCGGGTGATCCTGGCCCGGGAAATGAGCCTGGAGCGGATTGCCCGGATGAAGGAAGCCGTGGGGGACAGCATCCAGCTGGAAACCTTTGTGCACGGAGCCAGCTGCATGGCCTATTCCGGGCGGTGCATGCTGAGCGCTTACCTGACCGGGCGGAGCGGCAACCGGGGCGAATGCGCCCAGCCCTGCCGGTGGCAGTACGCCGTGATGGAAGAAAAACGGCCGGGCGTGTACCTGCCGGTGGAGGAGGATGAACGGGGCACCTACCTGTTCTCCGCCAAAGACCTGTGCCTGATGCCGATCCTGCCGGAACTGGCGGAGGCCGGGATATCCAGCCTGAAGATTGAAGGCCGGATGAAGACCGAATACTACGTGGCGGTGGTTACCGGCGCATACCGCCGGGCGCTGGACCTGCTGGCGCAGGGACGGGAAGCTTTTGCGCAGGCACTGCCGGAACTGGCGGAGGAGCTGAAATGCGCCAGCCACCGGGACAGCGACACGGGCTTCCTGCTGGGAAAACCGGAAGAGCCGGGCGGCGCGGAGGGCTTCCACCAGGAGCGCGAATTCTGCGCCCGGGTGACCGCCTATGACGCGGCCAGGGGGGAAGCGCAGCTGCTGCTGAAAAACCGCTTTTTTGCGGGAGAGGAACTGGAACTGATGACGCCTGCGGGCGTACGGAAGATTACCGCAAAGCCCTTCCTGCGGGAAAAGACGGGCGAGATACTGGAGACACTGGGAATTGCCGGAGAAACGATCCGTATGGAACTGCCGGGCTGCGAAGCCGGGGATATCCTGCGGGGACCGGTGAGGAACCACAGGAGATAACGGAGAAGGAAAATGGCGAAGCTGAAACGATACGAGCTCTACGGAGACGGGGATACCATTCCGGGTGAGTACACCGGGCCGAAACGGACCGGTGATCCGACCCTGCCCGGAAAAATGCCCTACGGCCGGACAGAGGATGCCCGGAGGCCGGAGCAGCCTGCGGATCGGCGGCGCTATTTCACCGGAAATGAGAATGACGGGCTGGGGTCACCGTCCCCGCTGTTTGACGATTTTGACCGGTTCAGCAGCAACCGGGACGAGCCGGAATGGCGGCGGCCCCGGAAAGAGACGAAAAACCGCGGCGCATGGGCAGCGGTGATCGCGGTATGCCTGGTGATCCTGACGGGGATCGGCGTGCTGATGTTCCCGCAGGTGACCGGCATTCCCTATAAATTCCTGCCGACGATCGGATTCGCGAACGGAAGCGTGCTGACCCAGGAACCGCAGCAGGATGAAGCGATTGACGAATGGCGGGACCTCCTGTACTCCGACAAAATCTATCCCGGCGTGTTCATTGACAACGTGGACGTGGGCGGCATGACCCGCGAGCAGGCAGCCAAGGCCGTGGAAGCCGTGAACGTGAAGACGGACACCACGTTCGATATCATTGTATCGGTGGGCAACGAAAGCTGGCACGTGAACAGTGAACGCGTCCCGATTTCCCGGAACATTGCGGAAACGGTGGAAAAAGCCTGGGCGGCCGGACGGGGCAACACCACGGAGCTGCAGGGCAGCAGCATGACGCCGTTCCAGGAGCGCGTAAACCGGGCGTCCTCCCTGCAGGCCAATCCTGTATCCTTTACGACGAAGCAGGACTATGACCACAAGGCGCTGCGCGTGATGACGGACGGCATTGTGAACTATGTTAACTGCGATCCGGTGAACAGCATGGTGGCGACATTTGACTTCACCACCAAGAAGTTTACCTTTACGGAAGACCGGCCCGGGGCACGGATTGATCCGGACGAACTGTACGAGCGGCTGACCACGCTGCTGGATAACGGCGTGACCGCGACCACCATCCGGGTAACGCCGGAAAAGGTGCTGGCGGAAATGACCAAAACGGAGCTGATGAACCGCTTCGGCCTGATCTCCGCCTATACCACCACGACAACGAACAACAAGAACCGGAACACAAACATCCAGCTGAGCGCCCAGGCGATCAACGGGATTACCGTGCAGCCGGGAGAAACCTTCTCCTTCAACCAGGCGACCGGGGAACGAACGGCAGCCAAGGGATACAAGGAAGCCGCGGCGATTTCCGGCGGCACCACGCGCGATGAGATCGGCGGCGGCGTATGCCAGACCAGCTCCACGCTGTTCAACGCGGCGGTGCGGGCGGATATGGAGATTGTGGAGCGGAATCCCCACGCGTGGCCGTCCTCCTATATCGAAAAGGGATTTGACGCCACGGTCAACTGGCCGGGGCTGGACATGAAATTCAAAAACAACACGAACTGGCCAATCTTTATCGTGGCGGGGTATTCCAACCGGAAGATCACCGTGAACATCTACGGCATGAGCCTCGGCGCGGACATGAAGATCGACCTGCAAAGCAAGACGGTACGGACAATCGACCAGCCGTCGGGCACCAAATACGAGATCAACAGCAGCCTGGCACCGGGAGAGACCAAAAAAACCGTGACCGGGCGGCCGGGATACGTGGTGGAAACCTGGAAGACCTGGTACCAGGGGAACCGGGTGGTGAGGGAAGAGCTGCTGTACACCACCACCTACAAGGCTTACCAGGAAACGGTGGAATACAACCCGCAATGATGAACACTGCGGGTTTTTTCCTGCGGAAAACAGGATTGAAGCTTGACTCGCCTATTTACCCTGCGGTAAAATAGGCGTACTGAGTCGGAGGAGGAAGAGACCATGATTTCCACCCGGGGAAGATACGCGCTGCGCGTGATGATTGACCTGGCCAAGCAGCCGCAGGACCACTATATCCCGCTGAAGGATATCGCGGAGCGGCAGGGGATCTCCAAAAAGTACCTGGAGATTATCGTGCGCGACCTGGTGAACGGCAAGCTGGTGACCGGCATCAGCGGCAAGGGCGGCGGATACAGGCTGTCCCGCAAGCCGGAGGACATCCCCGTGGGCGAGATCATAGAACTGACGGAGGGAAGATTCGGCTCCGTCGCCTGCCTGGAAAACGGTGCGGAACCGTGCCCGCGGGCGGATATGTGCGAGACGCTGCCGATGTGGAAGGAATACAACCAGCTGATCCACAACTTTTTCTACAGCAAGCGGCTGAGTGACCTGGCGGAATAAGGCCGGGAGAGAACGAAAGGAACGAAGACAGAATGCAGGATCAGTTCTCCCGTACGCGGCTGCTGTTCGGCCCGGAGGGAATGGAAAAACTGAAGAACAGCCACGTGGCGGTGTTCGGGATCGGCGGTGTGGGCGGATATGCCGTGGAAGCGCTGGCACGGTCCGGAATCGGCGCGCTGGACCTGATTGACGACGACAAGGTGTGCCTGACCAATGTGAACCGGCAGCTGTACGCGACGCGGTCCACGGTGGGCCGGTACAAGGTGGAGGTGGCGGAGGAACGCATCCGCGACATCAACCCGGACTGCCGGGTGCGCGCGTGGAAGACGTTCTATATGCCGGATACCCAGGACCAGTTTGACTTTACCGAATACGACTATATTGTGGACGCGATCGACACCGTGAAGGGGAAACTGACGCTGGTGGAAGCGGCGAAGGCGGCGGGAACGCCCATTATCTCCTGCATGGGAGCAGGCAACAAGACGGATCCCACCGCGTTTCGCGTGGCCGATATCTACAAGACGTCGGTGTGCCCGCTGGCCCGGGTGATGCGGGCGGAATGCCGCAAGCGCCGGATCAAACACCTGAAGGTGGTATATTCCACGGAGATTCCGACGCGCCCGCTGGAGGACCCGGCCATCAGCTGCCGGAACCACTGTATCTGTCCGCCGGACACCCGGAAGTGCACCGTGCGCCGGGATATTCCCGGATCCACGGCGTTTGTGCCGTCGGTGGCAGGGCTGATCCTCGCAGGTGAAGTGGTGAAGGACCTGCTGCAGAAATAACCCCGGAATGACCCGGATGAAAGCCCCGGCCCTGCGGGCCGGGGGCTTTCGCATGCTCCGGGAAGGTCTTTTCGGATGAAGCTTAAGAAAACCGGCCGGTTTTTCCGGGTTTTTTAATCTGATTCTCATTTAAAAGTAAGCTGTTTCTCAAGCAACACGGCGGAAGGCGTGATATCATGCCGGTGTCGGGTGGGAGAACCCGGCAGCGAAAGGAGAACGAAAATGGCGACTTACTCGATGGAAGACATTGAACTGATCCGCCGGAAGAGCGGGATCACCTATGAGGAAGCGGTGTCCATGCTGGATTACCACAACGGAGATGTGGCCCGCGTGCTGATCGACCTGGAAAAGAACGGCCGGCTGCATGAAGTGAACACCACCCGGACCCAGGCACCCCAGGCAGACAGCAGCAAAAAGGGAGGAAAATTCATGAACTTCATCCAGAAAATGATCCGGACCCGCATCAAGGTCCGCAAGGGAGATACACTGATCATCAACCTGTCCGTGCTCTTCGTCGTGGCGGCCGCCCTGCTGATGGGCCTGCACCGCGCGTTCGGCATCGCGGCGCTCGGACTGATCCTGGGCCTGATGATGGGCTACCAGATCAACATCGACAACAACGACGAAGCTTTCACCCAGGAGAAGGTGGAGAAAATCGTCCGCAACGCGGCCGACAACGTGAAGAAGACTGTGAACGGCATCTCCCGCGAGATCAACACCGCCGTGGAGAAGAAAAAGGCCGAGGAAGCCGCGAAGGCCGCCGCTGCCCCGGAAGCCCCTGCCGCTGAAACCGTGAAGACCGAAACCGTAAAGGCTGAGACTGTGAAGGCGGAACCCGTGAAGGACATGAACGCTGAGATCCTGCAGGAAATGGACCGCCAGCTGAACGGCCCCGCCGTGCCCACGATCCAGGTGCCGCTGCGCTCCGAGAGCACCGACGGCAGCGTGGAAGTGACGGAAGAGGGCAACGGCTACCATACCGCCACGATCGGATAATGAATCCGGTTTTCCTGAGGACCGTTGTGTGATACAATGGGCGCTGAGGGAGGGAGAGCACTGTGAGCAAGATCCTGGTGATTGAGGACGAACGGAAGATCGCACGCTTCCTGGAGCTGGAGCTCCGCCATGAGGGATACGAGGTGGAGACGGCCGGGGACGGCCGGACCGGGCTGGAGCGCGCCCTGGAGGGATCTCCCGACCTGCTGGTGCTGGACCTGATGCTGCCGGAACTGAGCGGCATCGAGGTATGCCGCCGGCTGCGGCATGAAAGTGACGTGCCGATCATCATGCTGACCGCCAAGGACGACGTGTCGGACAAGGTGATGGGCCTGGATATGGGCGCGGACGATTATATGACCAAACCCTTCGCGATTGAGGAACTGCTGGCGCGGATCCGCGTCGCCCTGCGCAAGCCGCGGGCTGTGAAGGAAGCGCCGGCGGAGGCGGAGATCTGCCGGATCGGGCAGCTCTCCGTCAACCCCGCGAACTATGAGGTGCGCTTCGGAGACGAGCTGCTGCAGCTGACCAAGAAGGAATACGACCTCCTGTACTACCTGATGACCCACCGCGACAGGGCGGTGACCCGGGATGAGCTGCTGGAGAACATCTGGGGATATGAATATACCGGGGACACCAACGTGGTGGACGTCTACATCCGCTACCTGCGGCACAAGATTGACGAACGCTTCGGCGTGAAGACCATCCAGACCATCCGGTCGGTGGGATATCTGTTCAGCTATGAGTGAAAAGAAACAGGTACAAAGCGTGCGGGAAGCCCGTACTTATAACCAGGCGGCAGAGACCGTGCATGCCGGACTGGGACGCATCAGCTCCCGGATCCGGCTTTCCCTGTCGCTGCGGATTGCCGGGCATTACTGCGGGCGGCTGGCACGCACATTCCTGCTGGCGGCGGTGATCATGACGCTGGCCCTGGCGGCCGGCAATGTTCCGGGCGCCATTTCGCTGGCGCGGCGGGTGGCCACGGAAGCGCCGGACCTGGAGGACGGGCGGTACAGTCAGCTGATCCTGCAGGATGCCCGCGCGGACGCCGTGATGGTGGAACGGACAGCGCCGGATAACTTTGGCGACCAGGTGAAGGAATTCTTTACCGTGCTGACATCCGGCGGGGCGCCGTGGCGCCCGGTATTCATGCTGGACAACGGAACGGAAGGGCATATTATCCGGCTGTCCCTGGACCTGCGGGAAAGCCTGTTCATCTGGGCGGTGATGATCGCCGGGATTGTCCTGGCGGACCTGCTGCGGATGATGTCCTTCCTGCGGAGGCGTAAGGTGCTGGACAAGAAGGTGCTTTCCCCGATCCGCGAAATGACGGAGATTACGAAAACCCTGTCGGCGGCGAACCTGTCCAACCGGATCAACGTCGCGGGAATGAAATATGAACTGCAGGACCTGGCCATGGTTATCAACTCCATGCTGGACCGGATTGAGCAGAGCTACAACAGCCAGAAACAGTTTGTTTCCGACGCGTCCCACGAGCTGCGGACCCCGATCGCGGTGATCCAGGGGTATACGGATATGCTGCGGCGCTGGGGCAAAGAGGATCCCGAGGTGCTGGACGAGGGCATCGGTGCGATTTCCCAGGAAACCGTGGCCATGCGCGAGCTGGTGGAAAACCTGCTGTTCCTGGCCCGGCATGACAAGAAGACGCTGCTGCTGGAGATCAGCGAGTTTGACCCGGCGGACGTCGTGAAGGAAGTGTGCCAGGAAGCCGGCATGGTCTCCGGCGACCACCGGTTTGAGGTGAATCCCTGCGAAAGCAGCCTGATCCACGCGGACCGGGGCATGATCAAGCAGGTGATGCGGATCCTGGTGGACAACGCCGTGAAGTATTCCCCGGTGGACAGCACCGTGACGCTCGGCACCCGGCCGAACGGGAACGGGTGCATCCTGACCGTGACGGACCACGGCGCCGGCATCTCCGAGGAAGACCTGCCGAAGATTTTCGAGCGCTTCTACCGCGCGGACGCCGCGCGCAACTCGGAAACGGGCGGCCACGGACTGGGCCTGTCCATCGCGCGGATCATCGTGGTGGCGCACAGCGGCAAACTGCGCGTCCGTTCCAAGGTGGGCACGGGAACGACCTTCGAGATTGTGCTTCCGGCGGAACCCTCCTCCGGAGACGCACCGGAGGAAAAACCGAAAACCGGCCGGAAGAAAAAACGCGGATAACACAAAAGGAGGCAGCGGATTGATATGTACCCAGTTTCCTGGACACATTGATTTATGCTCGAGGCTCAACCCATGGATGCCAACCTGTATTTTACGGGTGGCATCCATTTTGTTTTTGCCTGGATGCGCTCATTGTTGTAGTAGTCAATATACTTGGCCATAGCTTTGGAGAATTCCTCATATGATTTGTAGTCTTTCTCGTATCCATAAAACATCTCGTTCTTTAGTCGTCCGAAGAATGTCTCCATAATACTGTTGTCATAACAGTTTCCTTTTCGGGACATGGACTGAATAATGCCACGTTTCTCAATCGTATTTCTGAAATAAGCATGTTGGTACTGCCAACCCTGGTCAGAATGAAAGATCAGACCATTAAGTGAGGAAAACCTGCTCAGCCCCTTATCCAGCATCCGTCGGATCTGTTCCATGTTTGGACTTAACGAGAGATCGTATGAGATGACCTCATTTGTGTGCATATCCAGAATTGGAGAAAGATAGCATTTTCCCCAAGATAAATTGAATTGAGAAACATCTGTTGTCCATTTTTGCAAAGGCTTTGTTGTACTGAAGTCTCGGTTAATGAGGTTATCTGCCACCTTTCCAACTTCTCCCTGATAAGAATGGTATTTTTCTTTCGGGCGTTTGCCTTTAAGGTCCATGCAGTGCATTAATCGCTGGACCTTTTTGTGGTTTACCTTATAGCCTCTGTTGATCAGTTCGTGGTGTACTCTCCGGACACCGTATCGACCTTTATTATGTTCAAAGATTTCCCTGATCACACTTGCGACTGCTTCGCTCCTTTTGGCTACCACATCTTCTTTTGAAACTTCGTAATAGTACGTTGATCTGGAAAGGCACATCGCTTTAAGAAGATACTTCAGTTGGTATCCTTCTTCTCTGAGTTCTTTGATGATCGTTTGCTTTTTCGCCTTGAGACGCGCAGCTTCCTTTTCTTCTCTCAAGGCGATCTCTTTTTTTATGACTTCGATTTCCGCTTTGATATACTCGTTTTCAGCCCTTAGCCTTACGAGTTCTTCATACTCGGACTCATTAAGTTTCCTAGGGTTGTTGTAATTGATTTTCTTCATATGGGGCTCCTTTGGTGGTCGACCTTTTCTCTTGTTTATAAGGCCATTATACCCCTCGTTCTTATATTTGCGAACCCAGCAAGTAAGTAATCCGCTATTTATACCCGCCTCATTAGCTACAAACTGGATTGATGAACCACCTAGGACTTTTGCAACCAGCTCATATCTCTCTTCTGGGGTCCAATCCTTATTAGTTTCCCGGGGTTTGAGAATATCTGGCCCATTTGCTTCTACTACATGAAACCATCGCAGGATCATATTATGAAAGTATCGCGCTTCTTTAATACCTGTAGGGGTCTCAGGCCACCTTCCTTCTCTGTACATCTCAATACATTTCATCTTGTACTCATAACTGTAACGCATAAAAATACCCTCCTTACTGGGTGTCCAGTAAAGAGGGTACATATCAGATGCTGCCTCCTTTTTCACATACCGGAAAAATCAGCCGACGAATTCGTAGCCGGCGTCTTCCACGGTCTTGCGGAGCACGGCTTCCGGCACGTCTTTGGAGAGCTCCAGGACGGCCTGGTTCTTCTCATGGTCCGGCGCGGCGCTGACAACGCCGTCCACCGCCTCGAGCGCCTTCTTCATGCGTGCTTCACAGTGCATGCACATCATTCCCTTGATTCCGATGGTTTTCGTCATAGTCTGTTCCTCCTTCAATAATTCGGACTGGATATTTTCAACCGCCGCGCGGAAGTCTTCCTCCGCGACCGGCGTGAGTGCCCGGTCTTTGCCAGAATCATGCAGCCTGAAGAGATTCAGGCGCAGTGCGTTGGTGACGACACAGAAGCTGGAAAGGCTCATCGCCGCGGCACCGAACATGGGATTCAGCTCCCAGCCGAAAACGGGAATCCATACGCCGGCCGCAAGCGGAATGCCGATGACATTGTAGAAAAACGCCCAGAACAGGTTCTCCCGGATGTTCCGCAGGGTGGCGCGGCTGAGCCGGACGGCGGCCGCGACATCGGACAGGCGGCTCTTCATGACCACCACGTCCGCCGCGTCGATCGCAACATCCGTACCTGCGCCGACAGCGATGCCGGTATCCGCCCGGGTGAGGGCCGGGGCATCGTTGATTCCGTCACCGACCATGATCGTTTTGCCGAGCGCCTGCAGGCGGCGGATGACGCCTTCCTTCTCATCCGGCAGGACGCCGGCGATGACCTCATCCACCCCGGCCGCCTTTCCGATGGCCTGCGCGGTGCGCAGGTTGTCGCCGGTGAGCATGACGACCTTCATGCCCATATTCTTCAGCGCCGCGATGGCTTCCCGGCTGTCCTCCCGGAGGGTATCCGCCACGGCAATCATCCCGAGCAGGCAGTCATCCCGGACAAAGAAGAGGGGCGTCTTTCCCTCGCCGGAGAGCCGGTCTGCAGCCTGCACGGCATCCTCCGGCAGGCGGACCAGGCCGCCGATGTATCTGCGGCTGCCGCCGATGAGCCGGGCACCGGACAGCTCCGCCTGCAGGCCGTTGCCGGGCAGGGCAGTGAAGTTTTCCGTTTCCGGGGCGGAAAGCCCTCTGGCTTCCGCGTACGCGACGACCGCGCGGGCGAGCGGATGCTCGGACTTGCTTTCCAGCGCGAGCGCTGCGGTGAGCAGCTCGTTTTCCGTGATTCCGCCTGCGGGCAGGACATCGGTGACCTTCGGCAGGCCTTCGGTGACCGTACCGGTTTTATCCAGCGCGATGATCTGCGCCTTGCCGGCCTCCTCCAGGGAGACGGCGGTTTTGAACAGGATGCCGTTTTTCGCCCCCAGTCCGTTGCCGACCATGATGGCCACCGGCGTGGCCAGGCCCAGGGCGCAGGGGCAGGAGATAACCAGGACGGAGATTCCGCGGGCCAGCGCATAGGCCACGGTCTGCCCGGCGACCAGCCAGACAACGGTCGTCACTGCCGCAATGGCCAGGACCACCGGGACGAACACGCCGCTGACGCGGTCCGCGATCTTCGCGATGGGCGCCTTGGTAGCGGCCGCATCGGATACCATGCGGATGATCTGGCTGAGGGTGGTATCCTCACCGACGCGGGAGGCGCGGCAGGTGAGGAAGCCGGAGCGGTTGACGGTTGCCGCGGAAACGGTATCGCCTTCCGTCTTGTCCACCGGGATGCTCTCCCCGGTGAGGGCGGATTCATCCACGGAGCCGCTGCCGGAAAGCACAGTTCCATCGACCGGGATATTCTCCCCGGGCCGGACCACAAACACATCGCCGGTATGTACCTCAGCGATGGGGACGGTAATCTCCGTCCCGTCCCGCAGGAGGACGGCCGTCTGCGGCGCGAGCTTCATGAGGCTCTTCAGCGCGTCGGTAGTGCGGCCCTTGCTGCGGGCTTCCAGCATCTTGCCGACGGTGATCAGCGTGAGGATCATGGCGGCAGACTCAAAATACAGCTGGTTCATCCCGTCCATGACGGCGGGCATGTCCCCGTGGTGATGCGCGTCCACCATGCGGAAGAGCATGAAGACACTCCAGGCAAAGGACACGCCGGAGCCCATGGCCACCAGCGTATCCATATTGGGCGCGCGGTGGATGAGCCCTTTCCAGCCGGAGATAAAGAACTTCTGGTTGATGACGAGCACAACAGCACTGAGGATCATCTGCAGGAGGGCGAGGGCCACATGGTTGCCGGCCAGGAAAGCCGGCGCCGGGAAACCGGCCATGTGCACGCCCATGGAGAAATACATGAGCACGAGCAGGAAGCCGAGGGAGGCGAACAGCCGGCGCCGGAGGCGGGGCGTTTCCGTATCCCGGAGGGCTTCCTCCGCCGCGGCGGCGGAAGGCGCGGCCGCGGCAGAACCTTTTTCGCTGGCACCATAGCCGGCTTCCTCCACGGCACGGATGATTTCCGCCGGGGCGGCGGAGCCTTCCACGCCCATGGAATTGGTGAGCAGACTGACCGAGCATGCGGTGACGCCCGGCACGGCGCTGACGGCCTTTTCCACCCGGGCGCTGCATGCGGCGCAGCTCATGCCGGTGACCTGATACTGTTTCATCTGTTGAATCCTCCGGTTACATCAGCTTTTCCAGGATGGTCATCAGCTCATCCGTTACGCCGGGCTTTTCCGCGCGGATATCCCGGACCACGCAGTGGTCCATGTGGGAACGCAGCAGCTCCCGGTTGAAGGATTTGAGCGCGGACAGGACGGCAGCAGACTGCATGAGGACATCATAGCAGTAGGCGTCTTCATCGATCATTTTGCGGATGCCGCGGAGCTGGCCCTCCATCCGGCTGAGCCGGTTGGCCAGCTTTTTCTTCTGTTCATCGCTGCGCTCGGTATGCCGGGCGCAGGCGGGGCAGGTTTCATGTGCCATACAATCTCCTCCAATATACCCCCAGGGGGTATATTTATCGTACCTCTTTCCGGACCGGTTGTCAACAGCCGGTTATTGACTGTTTTCCCGAAAAAAAGGATCCGGCATGCTGCCGGATCCCCGGATTCCCGCGGATGCGGGATTATTCCTCGGTTTTCAGGGCCGCGACCATATCGATGGTCCGGTTTTTGCGGGAGATCATCAGGCCGACCGCCAGCGAGACGCAGAAGGTGAGCAGGACGCTGACAATCCAGGTGGCCGGGCCGAGGGTGAGCTTCAGCTCATACTCCGAAGCCAGCGCCGTGAGCAGGTACTGCAGGACGCCTACGCCGGCCGGGATGCCGATCAGGATTCCGATGACGGTGAGCCACAGGTTCTGGCCGATGAGGAGACGGCCGATCCGCGAATCCTTAAAGCCGACCACTTTCAGCGTGGCCATTTCCCGGTAGCGCTCGGTATAGCTCATGACACCGAGGTTGTAGAGCACCACGATGCCCAGCAGGACCGCGGCGACGACCAGCAGCCAGATCATCTTGTTCATCAGGTCCATGAAGGTGTCAAAGGAGTCCATGATGGACTGCTTGGACTGCACATTCAGAATATGGCCGCCGGATGGAAGATCCTCATGGTCCGTAACCACGGCGCTGACGGTATAGGGGATGCCGGAAGCATCGGCATACGCGGACGTCATGACGATGCTTTCCGTCATGGAATCCAGCACGCCGGCAATCCGCACGGTGTATTTTTCGCTGCCGCCATAGGGGGAGAAGGTAAGCTCATCCCCGGCGGACAGGCGGAAGTCCCGGGCAATGCGGCCGCAGACGTACGCGCCGTCATCGGAAAGGGGAATCAGCTTCATATCCGTATCGGCAAAGCGGACCTTGTCGCGGGTGACGGACCAGATCTCCAGGCCGTACCCCTTGTCACCGACCTGGACGGCGCTCTGGGCGCACCAGTCGCCTTCCAGCTGTTCCGCCAGGGCAAGCGCTTCCTCATTGGTGACACTTTCCGCATCCAGGTTGACCCGGTAACGGTAGTTGATGGCACTTTCGAAGAAGGTATCCAGGAAGGAATCCATGGTATCCTTCATGCCCATGCCGCCGACGAGCAGGATCATGCAGCCGATGACGCCGAAGAGCGTCATGAAACTGCGGGATTTATGGCGCAGGCAGTCGCGCAGGTTCCACTTGGTGCTGAAGCTGAGCGCCTTGAAGCGCTTGGTTTCCTCAATCCGGAGGTGTTTGATGTGCTTCGGCACATAGGGGCGCAGCGCATCGGCCGCGGTGCCCTGCAGCATTTTCCGGACGGACAGGAAGCCAATCACCGTCAGGAACACATTGATGAGGGCGATGACGATCCAGGTGAACGCCGGCGCATGGAGCGGCCAGGCCGGCAGGTCGATATACGTTGCCATGGCGCCGTCCGGGCTGAGGATAAACCGGCCCAGCCAGAAACCGATTCCAATGCCGAGCAGGGAGCCGAGCAGGCCGATGATCAGGGCATAGGCGGAATAGTGGCGGAGGATCCGGCGGTCCTTAAAGCCGAGGGCTTTGAAGGTGCCGATCTGTGTTTTCTCGCTGGCGGTGATCCGGTGCATGGTGGTGACCATGGTCAGGATCGCGATGGCCAGGAACAGGACCGGCAGGATGGAACCCATGGTGATGCCTTCATTGACCTCGCCGCGCACCTCAGACCAGGAGACGGTTTCGCTCCTGTCCAGGACCAGGCGGGTGGCGCCGAGCGCTTCATCCGCCCGCTTCACGAATTCCGGCTTGTTCAGGGAGGATTTCACATTGATCTGGTGATAGAGGGAATTACCGATGAACGCCCGGTACATGGCCGGAACGGCTGCGTTCATCATGGCCGGGGAGATATAGGCATAGCCGTAGCTGGAATAGTCCGGCATCATCTGTGTTTCGTCCAGCAGGCAGATCAGGTATTCGGAGGATTTGACCAGGCCTTTGACCGAGCCTTTCACGGTGATGGACTTATAGGTCAGCGCCAGGCTGTCACCCAGGGAGATGTTGTTGGCTCTTGCGTAGGAATCGGACAGCCAGAAGCCGTCCAGGTCAGTATCGCTGTACGGCTCACCATCTATAAGAAGAATGCCGGAAACATCCATGTTGGTGCTGACAGTGAGGGCGATGACGTCGGTATTATCCTTCACAGACGTGTTGATGCTGAGGAAGCGCGTGGCATCCTCCACGCCGTCCACGGCGAGGATTTTCTCCAGGTCGGATTCGGAAAAACCTTTGTCCGAAAAGATGCGGTAATCCGCAAAGCCGGTGGATTCATAGATTTCCGCGGTGTTGACATCCAGGGAATACCACTCGATATTGAAACCCAGGAAAACTCCTACGCCCAGCGCGATCATGAGGACCATGGAGATGAACTGGGATTTGTAGTGCCACAGGGTACGGAACAGTTTTCTGAACAGCATTACCAATCCACCTCTTCCACTGCCAGGGGATGTTCCTGTTTCTCACAGGATTTGATTTTTCCGTTTTTGACGCGGACCACAACATCCGCCATCTTCGCGATGTTCTGGTTATGGGTGACGATGATGATGGTCTTGCCCATATCCCGGGCCATGGACAGCAGGAGCTTCAGCACGAGGACGCCGGTTTCGGAATCCAGCGCGCCGGTGGGCTCATCGCACAGGAGGATCCGGGGATTCTTCGTCAGCGCCCGGGCAATGGACACCCGCTGCTGTTCTCCGCCGGAAAGCTCGGAGGGGAAGTTGTGGATATGATCCTCCAGGCCGACGGCCTTCAGCATGTCATGGCTGGAAAGCGGATTGGGCGCGATTTCCTTGACGAGCGCCACATTCTCGATGACAGTCAGGGTGGGGATCAGGTTATAGCTCTGGAAGATGAAGCCGACATTGGCGGCACGGTATTCCGCCAGTTCGTTGGGAGTGAGGGTTGAGATATCCTTTCCTCCGACGAGAATGGTGCCTTCGGTCGGACTGTCCAGCCCGCCGAGCATATTCAGCAGCGTGCTTTTGCCCGCACCGCTGGGCCCCAGGATCACAATAAACTGCCCTTCATCCAGGGACAGGTTCACGTGGTCCAGCGCCCGCTGCTCGTGCTCGCCGTTGCGGTATACCCGGGATACATCCTTGAACTCAACAATTGCCATTTCCTTAACCTCTTTTCAGTGCAATGGGATATCAGAACCAAAGCAGTTCAGCATTAGTTATGGTTAACTAACGATGAGAATATTAGCATTCGTGGATCCGGTTGTCAATAATATACAATGGAAAGTTAAATTGGTATATCATCCGGATTCGCAGGAATATGGGAGGGTAATCCGCCGGATATGCCGGAATAAGGATATACAGCACAGTGCCTGACCCAGGGTGACTGTTTGCGGGAAATATTCATATAAGGTTTACATCCGTTTCATGCTGTGTTCTTTTTCCGATGATATGATCACCGCGGCTGAAAAAAGCCGGAAAGGATGGAGAAGATATGAAAAAGGTGTTCCTGGTTTTTCTGTCCCTGTGTATGCTGCTGTGTGCCGCGGCCGCAGAGGAGGCTCCAGCGGAGGACGGAAGCCCGGCAGCGGATGAATGCATGATCCGGCTGTGGGACCGGAGCGGAGTGGAATGCGCGTATATCCGTTTCGCGCTTTGGCAGGGGGATGCCCAGCTGGGCTATGTGCTGTCCTGCCCGAACGAAGGCGAGGATTTCTGCCGCTGCCCGGTATATGCCGACCAGATGAAAACCGTCGACGGGGAACCGGCGGAACCGCTCCGGATCGTGCTCAGCTTCGGATATTCGGAGCAGGAGCCGGAGGACGCGATTCTCTCGGCCATGATGGGCAATCCAGTTACGGAGGAGGAATGCTGCGAAATGACCCTGGAGCCGGCTTTCGGCGAATTTGCGGATTATGAACTGGTTTCGGATGAAACCGGCGGATATACCCTGGTACCGGTTCAGTAATCCGCTTTCCGGCGGAGACCTGCTTCGATAAAAAGTATTAGCCAATACTAATACTTTTTTGGTTAATTTCCCCTTGCATCTCAAGATAATCCATAAAACAAAGGGAAGAATCCAAAAAATACTGGATTAAATGGTTAGCTTGTGCTAACATAATAGCGGAGATGCGCCGGACTTCCCGGAAGCACCGGGACCGGTAAAGGAGGAGAAACCATGGCGGGCCGACTGGAAAACGAGCTGAAGGCAAACGGGAGAAGGCGCAGCGGAAGCACGGAGCATGTAGCCGAAGCGCGGGAATATATTGAGAAGCATTATAAAGAGAAATTTTCGCTGAAACGGATTGCCGGATCCCTGTATGTAAACGGCAGCTACCTGCTGCGGCTGTTCAAGGCCAATACGGGACATACGCTGCTGTGGTACCATCACCATGTGCGCTGCGAAAAAGCCGGCGAGATCCTCGCGGATGGCCGCTTCAGCATTTCCGAAGCGGGAGAGGCAGTCGGGTTTGCTTCTTCTTCGCACTTCACGCATATTTTCAAGAAGATGACGGGAATGACTCCGTCGGAATACCGGAATGACCATATGGAGAAGTAACCGGGGAAAGACAGGCAGATTATGACAGGGGAAACCATACTGGGTATCCTGATTCCGTTCGCGGGAACCAGTCTCGGCGCGGCGATGGTATTTATCCTGCGCCGGCAGATTTCGGACGGACTGAACAAGATCCTGACCGGATTTGCGGCCGGGGTGATGGTGGCCGCTTCCTTCTGGAGCCTGCTGGAGCCAGCGCTGGAAAGCAGTGCGGGAATGGGAAAGCTTTCATTCCTTCCGGCGGCAATCGGATTTCTCATCGGCGTCGGATTCCTGCTGCTGCTGGATGAGGTGACGCCGCACATGCATTTCAACAACCAGGACGAGGGACCGAAATCCGGACTGAAGCGGACGACCAAGCTGATCCTGGCGGTAACGCTGCACAACATTCCGGAAGGCATGGCTGTGGGCGTGGTATATGCAGGCTTCCTGGCCGGGAATACCGGGATCAGTGCCGCGGGCGCCCTGGCGCTGGCGCTGGGAATCGCCATCCAGAACTTTCCGGAAGGCGCGATTGTTTCCATGCCACTGCGGGCAGAGGGAATGAACAAAGGGAAAACCTTCCTGTTCGGCATGCTGAGCGGCGTGGTGGAACCGATTGCGGCGGTGATTACCGTGGCAGCCGCAGGGGCAGTGGTGCCGGTGATGCCCTATTTCCTGGCGTTTGCCGCCGGAGCGATGATGTACGTGGTGGTGGAGGAGCTGATTCCGGAAATGTCGGAAGGGAAGCACTCCAACCTGGGGACGATTGCGTTCTCCCTCGGATTTGTCGTGATGATGATCCTGGACGTGGCGCTGGGCTGAAAAACATATCCTTCTGCGCAAAGACATGGTATAATACCCAAAAAGCGGAAAGCGCGGAACGGAGAAACCATATGGCATTTGAAAACAAAACACTGGGAGAACTGCTGGACGATCCCCGGATCCGGCCGATTGCCCCGGACGCTATCCGGAGACGGGACCTGCGGAATGAAGAAACATGGAATAAGACGCTGGCGGAAATCAGCAGCGAGCATTTTTTCACATCCGATATCGGCCGGGGAATGGAGCGGCTGTACGCCGCAGCAGATTCCGGCAGCTGGTATTTCCCGCTGTACAGCGAGGAAGAATGCGCCCAGGACAGCGCACGCAAAGGCGTGAACGTGGTATGGCTTCCATCGGCGGACCCGGAAGCGGCAAAGAAGCCGTTTGTCCTGCTGGTACCGGGCGGCGGATTCGTGAATGTGTGGAACCTGACGGAGGGCTGGCCGATCGCAGCGCAGTTCAATGAGCTGGGATACCACACGGCAGTGCTGACCTACCAGGTGGACGGTACGGAACGCCTGCTGGAAAAGGACATGGAGGATTTCGCCCGGGCACTGCGGCTGATCCGGGACAAGCGGGATTTCTTCCATGCGGACGCAGACCGGTACATCACCTGCGGCTTCTCCGCGGGCGGATACCTGGTATGCCTCTGGAACACCGGAATGGGATACCCGGCCCATGGGCTGCCAAAGCCGCAGGCGGTGATCCCGGTATATCCGTTTGTCAGCCCGAAGCTGGCAGCTGCCGGCGAAGAGCCGGGAACCGATACGGAAGAAGACCTGAAAGACGATCTCCGCCTGTACGGAAGCTCCCTCTGGGATGCTATCGAGAAGGATTATGAGATCCCCGAGCATGCCGAGGGCTTCCCGCCGTGCGCCGTATTCCTGGCGGCCGGCGATGAGCTGGTGGATCCGGAACACTCGAAAATCCTCGCCCGGGTACTGGAAAAAGCCGGCATTCCCTGCCGGCTGGAGATCGGCCCGACCGGCGGCCACGGATTCGCGGACGGAACGGGTATGTGCATGGCCGGATGGACGGAACGGGCTGTCCGGTGGATTGAAACGAATATGAAATGAACATAAACCCCGGAAACCCGGGCTGCGCCCTCCCATGAAAAAAGGGAGGGCATTTTCATGCCTTCCCTTTGGTTTCGTCCAAAGCCCGGATGTCCTGACTGCTCTTTTCAGCCGAAGCAGATATCCGTCCGCTTTGCGGGCAGGGGAGCTTCATCGCCCAGGTAGAAAGAGGCAAAACCGACCTGGTTGTAGCAGATGTTCTGGTTGGCCGCGGAATTGCGGTACCAGGGATCGTGCATGAGGCAGCGGATTCCGTATTCTGTCGGCGCAAGCGTCCGCACAATCACAATATGGTTCTGCTCATCCGTGAGGATCAGCTCTTCCCGCCAGTCGCCGAACAGGTCCGCTTTCAGGGTGGGGGTCCGTTTGCTTCCGGTGGAAACCAGCCCGGTGGTGAGATAGGGAAGGAACTTCAGCGTATCCTGATCCGGAATATGCACTTCGCTTCCGTTGCAGGCGTAGTGGGTCAGCCCCGAGCCGAACCAGACCGCGTTTTCTCCCTGGGGGATTCCCCGCGGGCAGTCGGTTTCCAGCAGAACGCGCCCATCGGTAAGGCTGCGCACCCGGCATCCGCACTCGGAACCGCCTGCCATGGCGCCCGGCCAGCGGTTGGAGAAATTGCCGGCGACGGAACCCTCATCGTCATCCCCGGAGAACTCGCCGAAGACCAGGGAGCTTTCATAAACCAGGGTGCCGTTCTCCTGCCGGAGGCCTTTATTGGGATCATGGGCTTCCGGGCCCGGAAGCCAGCCGAACTGGCGGCCTGTGTGCCGGTTATCCAGCGTATATTCCTCGGTTCCCGAATAGAGGCGGATATCCCCGGCCGCGTTGACCGGCAGCAGGGCGCTGCGGTCTCCGTGCTGCAGGCCGGCCCAGGCATTGCCCGGGGTTCTGCGGATTTCATCGGTAGCGATGTTTTCCCCGAAGGCCGGCTGTTTTCCGGTGCCCTCCAGCATGGGCAGGATATCCCCGCACAGCACCCGGGGAAGCAGGTATTTCCCGTCTTCGGACAGGCTGAGGTTCAAGCCTTTGAGCACGACTTCATCCCGGCCGTCGCGATCGATATCCGCCATGTCCGTGAAGTGGTTTCCCCGTGCCCGGTAGAGATCCGGGCCGTCTCCCAGCGTCCAGCAATGGGGGTCCTCCGAATCAAACACGGCCGGGGGCATCAGCTTTGCTCCCCGCATGGTATAGGCGGCAAAGGTGGTCCGCTGGTAGTATCCGCGCTGGATGACCGCATACCAGTTTTCTCCGTCCAGGCACGCGACACCGCCCGCGTAACGGTTGGCCCGGTTACCCTGGCCGTCGCCCCATACGGGATATTTCCAGCGGTGCGCAAGGAAATATCCGTCCTTCTCCTGCATGACCTGCACCTTATAGCTGTCCATCGTATCGGCGCCGGGCAGCGGAACAGTGATCGTGCAGAAGTTTCCCCGCTGGGTCATGGGATCCAGGGCGAAATCGTCCCCGTCCGAGGAAACGGCCGTCCAGGGGAACGCGTAATCCACGGTATCCAGGATGACGCCCTGCTGTCCATTGTACCCGATGGCCGTTACATATTCCCGGTGTCCCGGCCCCATAGGCCCGATGTGATAGGATTTGATCCACGCCTTCTTCGCGGGATCATTGGGACCGTCGTTGCCCTCGGTAAAGACGGGATACCGGTAGCAGATATCAAAATTGTTTAGCAGGGACCACTTGCGCTTCAGCTCCTCCGTGTTTCCATCGCTGAAATCCCGGATGAACCGGTCGGTTGTGCACAGGAGCCCTTCTTCGCCGCCGACCACATGCTCCGGATCATCGGGATAAACCACGCCGCCTTTTTCCGGATCCCAGAAGCCGACCCGGGTTCCCGGGGCCGTTTTCAGGATGATTTCCGCCTTGCCGTCCCGGTTGAAATCCTGGACGTGCAGCATGGTTTCATGATCATTGGAGGATTTGACGTTATAGCCCATATCGATCCGCATGAGCAGTTTTCCATTGAGCTTATAGACGTCGATATATTCCGGCGCGCTGAGATTGAAGCCGGGGCTGTAAATGGGATCCGAGAACATGGGGTCCGGGCTTTCCGCGCGCCATTTCACCACGATTTCGTACTCGCCGTCCCCGTCGAAATCGCCGACACTCATATCCTGGGTATGGTACTCCGAAGACAGGGAGGTTTCGACCGCACCGGAAGGCGTGAGCGCGAAGGGCAGGGATTCCCCGCAGTCCAGTGCCCGCACGTAACGGATGAACGCCGCCTCCAGTTCTTTGTACAGCCCGTTCGTGATCTTCCCGTTTTCCAGGCCGGACTGAAGCACCAGCGGCGCGCCGAGATACCTGGAAAGCCTTCCGCAAATATCACGGAGCATCTCTTCGCTTACAGTTTCCCCGTTCTCATACGGTACCCGGAAGGAACGCAGGAGATCCATATCCACCCGGTACCAGTCCTCGCCGTTTTCCAGGCGGAAGACGCTCCGGTCGGGCGTACATCCGGGTCCGACTGAAACCCCGCGGTAGGTAAAATGCACCAGCGGGACCCTTTCAGGCGGCGGGCACAGGGGGATCCGATGAACCGCGGCGCGGAAAGCCTGGCCGTCGGCACCGGGGAGGGGCTCCAGCACGGGCAGGGAGGACTGCTCCCGATCGCCTTCCACACCGTTAATCACCGGAGCAACCGCATAAGTATCCTCCGGTTGCCCATCAGGATCCACATAGCAGCAGGGGGTCGTGTTCTTTTTCACGATTCCCGGATTGCTGCCATAATGGCTTTCAGGCGCCACGTCCCGGGGCCGGATCTCCGCCAGCTGTTCCCAGGAACCGCCATCCCGCCTGCGGAAGACCCGCCAGGTGATTCCGTCCGGTTCGTCTCCCAGGTATCTCCAGCTCAGGTACATTCCATTTTCCGCCCGGGCAGCAATCAGCCCCCGGTTCAGGCGTTCCATCCTACGCATATCAAATACTCCTCTTCCGCTCTCTTCTTTACCCTGGCTGTGTCCAGCTGCCGGGATCATTCCGGCCTGCCGGTTTTCTTTTTGGTCATCATAACCGAATTGTCCGCATAATGCAACAGGCCGGGAACCCTGCCGGTATCCTTTGCGGGAAGCTCCGGCCCATCCGGTGCAGGAAATGATTTCATCCGGGAACGAACCGGCAACCGGGAACAGGCGAATAAAGGCTGATCTATAAAGAAAAAACTGCCGGCTTTATGAAAGCCAGCAGACCGAATATTCTGTTTCCGCCTCAAAGCCGAATTTCTCCGCCAAATGACGTGAAATATCGTTCTGCGCATCCCAGTGAACCGTGATTCCGCGTTCCATACAGTCCTGCAGCATCCGGGAAATACAGGCGGCTGCCAGTTTTTTGCCCCGGTGGGATTCCTTTGTGAATACGTCCAGCTCAATCTCTCCGTCCAGGCTCAGGAAGGAAGAAGCCGCGGATACAATCTCTCCGCCGTGATATACAACTGCTCCGGAGCCTTCCGCCTGAAAAGCCGCCCAGCAGGGATAATTTTCCCCATGGGAAAAAGGATGCTGTGCAAAAGCGGCTTCATCCATCCCGGCCAGCCGGTATCCTTCCGGAAGCTCCGTGCTTTCCGGTACGGCAAAGCGGCATGCAGGATTCATCACTGTCCGCCGGTATACTGCCGCATCGGGATAACGGGACCTGATCTGCTCTTCCCATGCTTTTGTCAGGCACACCAACGGCCTCTTCCTGAAACGGGAATCCACTACGCCGATGGAGTCCTCTTCCGGTTCTCCATCCAGGTAAACAAACAGCGCATCTGTAATACTGCTCCGGCTGAACTGTTCCCGCCTGCCGAAAGCGCCCCGCAGGGCTGCCCGGTATAAAAGCGGCGTATTCATGAGACTTCTCCGAATCCCGCATAAGGGATATCATTGACCAGGCATTCCGCCGCATCCTCAATGTCTTCCCAGACCAGGTCTTCACCTTCCCGGGCACAGCATTCCAGCTCATCCACGATGTTTTCGATCAGCACCATATCGATGAACAGCGGCAGTTTTTCCAGCATCGCCTCGGGAAGGTCTGTTTCGGTTTTGTAGCCCTGCAGCTGCAGGCTGAAGCACTGCTGCATCAGCGCAAAGCGTTTGACGGGATCGGATTCATGCCGTGTCCAGCCTTCATTGTGGAGCCAGAGATTGGCCAGGTCGAACATATACCAGCAGTTCATGCAGTTGTCAAAATCGAACACCGTGACTGCACCTGTATCCATATCGATATGCCAGTTGCCGTCGCTGAAATCAAAATGGATCAGGCCGTAGCAGCCTTTATCCTGCGGGAGCGCACGGAACTCCTCCAGGCGTCTGGCAACGGCCTTTTTCAGCTCGCCGTATTCATCCGGGATCAGGCGGTCCAGGTATGCCATGTTGTACTTGTCAAAGTAATCCGGGCGGGGATGGACAGGTGTATATTCCCGGGACAGCCTGTGGATCGCCCCCAGGGCTTTGCCGGCGTTGAAAAAGTATTCGCCCAGCGGCGCACCTTCCCGATAGCGGTAACCGTTGTCCGCAAGCAGCATGCCCCTGGCGTAGGCAAACAGGCTGACATATATTGCTTTGCCCTTTGAATCCAGGCGTTCCACCAGCCGGCCCTGTACAGACGGGACCACATTCGCAACAGGCGCGCCGTTTTCAGCCAGGAAGCGGACAAACTCTGTTTCGGCAAGGTAATCGTTTTCGCTTCGGTCCCCGAGGGCGGAGATCCGGAGGACATACTGTTTTTCGCCGTTCCGGCTGACGATCACGATCCGGTTCCGTCCGCCTTCATGGCCGGATACCGGGTTGAATGTGCAGCCCTCCAGGGCATAAAGAGATTTCGCCTGTTCAAGAATTCGCTTCAATACCATTCCTCCTGTTTATAGCCGGATTTATTCGCTCACAGAATCAATCTGTTTTTTCATTTCCCTGACGACATCCCGGATACTCTTATTCTCTGTGTCAATGACAATATCCCCCGGGCAGGGCGGCAGATGCAGCCAGTAATAATTCGTTTCACCCTTGTCGCCGCGCCTGTCGTGCCGCCTCTTCAGCGTTTCCTCCGAGCAGGTGAGTGTAAAGGCGATGGTTTCATAATCTTTTGCCGTGATCCCCTTCAGGATGCTTTCCCGGATCATCGGATCCGTGAGCACAACCGACGTAAAGAACACGTATTCAAAACCTGAATCCAGATAGTTGGAGAGAACAAAGGACATGCTTTTATCCCCGTTGCGAAGCCGGCTGTCCGTGACGGAAAAGGGATGCACGCACCAGCACCAGTCCCCGTCCAGATACGCGCTGTTGTTACAGCTTTCAAAGAGCTGCGTGCCCACGGCCGTTTTGCCCACGCAGGGGGAGCCGCTGATGAGGATCAGCTTTTTGTTCATACCATTCCCTCTATTCCTGTTTCTTTTTCACTGCTTCCATTTCCGCAATGAGCTCTTCCAGCGGATGGTATTCGCCGCCCCACCACTCAAATACATGCATCCCTTCCTCTTCGAGGACGGATTCCGTGAGCGTCATCTGAATGCCCAGCTGTTTCAGCAGTCCTTCACGATCCACCGCCTGATAATCAAAAGGCAGCAGCCTGCAGAACTCTTTATAGGAGACGCCGCACACGATCTGATGAACCCCAAGGGAAGCGATGGCTGCCAGGCATCGTTCGCAGGGAGCACAGCTGGTATAGACGACAGCATGCTCCAGGATTTCATCGGAATACTTGTTGGCGCATTTGTGCACCAGATTGAATTCCGCATGCCCGAAAATACGGCGGGCATAATCGGCCGTGTTTTCCGCTTCCTCCAGGATTTTACCGTCATGCACCAGAACCGCGCCAAAGGTATCATGGCCCTTTTTCCCGGCGCTGATTGCCAGCTCGTAGCACCGTTTCATGTATTTCACATGCTTGTCATCCACAGGTGTTCCCCTCCCGGCAGGATACGTTTTTGGCACAGAACCGGAATAGCGGATCGCCGTTCTCTTCCGTCCTATACTGCACCATACCGCCCTTTTCCATTGCCCGGGCGGATGCAATGTTCTCTTTGGCGCAGCCCCCGTGTACGCCGGAAAGCGAATAGTCCTCCACCGCAATCCTGATCAGTTCCCTGACGCACTGGGTGCCGTATCCCCGGTTGCGGTATGGTTCATCCAGGAGGATGAAGATTTCAGGCTCCGCATGATTCATCGAGCCGTCCAGCCCGCACCACCCCATCATCATTTCGGGATGATCCTTCCCGCATACCGCAAGGCAAAGATGGCAGATCCGGCCTTTCGCATTCCTTTCGTAATTCCCGCGCATACAGGCAACTGCTTCCTGTGCCTCCGAGTCCGAAAGCGGATGATGATCAGCCGGCCAGATCCGGGCGACCTCGGGTAAATCCTCCTCTGTTACAAAATGGAGGATCAGGTTTTCAGTCTGATAATCCTTCATATCATTGTCCTTTCCAGCCTGCTTTCATTTCAGAACAGGAGCCATGACAGGCCAAACAGCATCAGGTTTACTGTCAGCGCCAACGCGGGAACCCAGGCGGCAATTGCGTATCCGAAGTTCAGGTTATGGATAAACTGGATCTTGCTGATATACCACAAGCCGTCCCGTTCCTCCAGTACCCCGGTGATTCTCACCGGGACGCGGCAGCCAATACGGTCCAGCCGGATCCGGCCCCGCGTGGCGAAATACAGGGCGCTGCCCGTTCGGGAAAGGGATGTCGTATCCACGTCCAGCGCCAGCTTTCCCCAGTATTTCCAGTCTCCCTGCAGCAGGCCTCTGGCACAATCCCGTCCATGAAAGATTTCCCCCGGGTTTGTTCCGAGGATCAGAATCTGTTCCGGCAGCATCACTTCATCAATGCAGGCGTCCGCCTGTTCAGGATCCCGCTTTTCATAACAGGCATTCATGCGCCTGAGGGGACGCAGGGCATTCTCCCGCAGTTCATCCGGCAGAACTTCACCGGGGATTTCCCTGGGAGAGACCTGTTCCCGGCGGCCTTCCAGCCAAATCCGGAAAAGAAGGTAAAGCAGGAGCAGCAGGAACAGAAGGCAGAGCCCCCCGATGATAAATCTTATCGTATCCATTCTTCTGCTCCTCCCGGCTGACCGCCCTTCCGTTTTTTGCGGCCCATCGCTGTTTATCTTTATTCTTTCCGTCCCTGAATGATCATGGAAAGGGGGAAACCGCTGTGATCGAGCGCGCCGAAAGCCCCGCCGATATCATGGTCGAATTCCTGCAGTCCGGTCACAACGATACCGTTGCCGCACATCCCCGTGATGATCTCTGACATGGGATGGGTATAATCGGTAAACGTCTTTGAGTGATATTGTTTCTGTGTTATATAATACATTCCGCCGTTTCCGGTCCACTCATGCTCAAAATACGAATACACGCATTCCGCTTTGTGATCCGGATCATATGGTTCGTCGCCTTCCGCGGCAAGCATATTCCGGAGGGGGTGTTCTTCATTGATCACGATGACAGCGCCCGGTTTCATGCATTTCGCAATAACCGCGAAAAAGCGGTTCAGGTCATCAAACCAGCAGAGCGCGCCGATGGTGATTATCACAACGTCAAACGTTTCCCTGTACCGGTCGTCAATATCGTATACATTCGCTGCCACGAACTCACAGGGCAGTCCCAGTTCCTTTGCTTTTTCATTGGCAAAGGCCACCTGGTTTTCGGCAATGTCAAAGCCGATACCTTTCTTTGCCCTGCCACTTTTGACCAGGGAAAGCAGTTCGCGCCCGTTGTTGCAGCAGAACTGGCCGATCACGGCGCCTTCCGCAGGGAGCTTTTTCAGCACGCTTTTTGTTTCTTCGTTGAAGAACGGATAATCTTCCTTCAGTATGCGCTCTGTGATGTCGGCGCCCCAGGAAGCATCCCGGTTGTCAAATGCTTCCTCCCACGCCGCTTTATTGCCTTCAATATACTTTTCCATAAGATCCTCCATCATTTTTTTCTGATCCGGATCAGAACAAAGTTTCGTCTTTTCCTTCGTTCAGCCTGCTGTCCGCCAGCCATTCGATGCCGGATTCCTTCTGATCAACCCCGGGATTCCGGTTCGTCATCACCGCGGCGATCCGTTTTGTCCGGGTGTTCATCTTCAGCATACACTGTCCGTTCTCCCCCCAGCCCTGTGAGACAAGAATGCCTTCTCCGCCTGTGAACACGCCAAGGCCTGTCCAGGGGAAATCCTTTACCGGCTTTGCTATTTCCCGTGCTGTTTCTGCCTGCAGGAATGTGCTTTCACCATGCAGCGCCCCGATAAACGCCTCTGCGATCATCAGGAGTTCCTTCGGTGTGCTCCACAGTCCGGATGCCGCCAGGTCCGGAACCCGGGGGAATTTTCCCGGAACGGGCAGTCCGCTGTCGTCATATCCAGTCGCCATCCTGTTTTCAAAACGGGCAATCCTTTCGGGGGATGCGAAAAATGTATTCTCCAGGCGCAGCGGATCAAACACCAGTTCCTGCGCAACGTCTTCAAAGGCTTTGCACGTCACCTCCTGCACCATCAGCTGCAGGACACAGTAACCGGCATCCGAGTATTCAAATGCTGTCCCAGGCTGTTTTTCCGCCCGTGCCGGACGATTGTTGTACGCCGTCCTGCCGTCCAGGATATCGATCAGGCTGACTTCGGGATCTCCGCGGCGAAGACCGTAAAAGCCGTCGTCACCATCCATGATCCCGGCTGTATGGCACAGGAGGGCCCGGACAGCGGCATCGCTTTCCTTTTCCTCCAGTTTGAGCAGCTTCCACTGCCGGAGGTAATCATTGACCGGTTTGTCTATATCGATTACCTGCTTCCCGTGCAGCTTCATTATGCAAATGGCGGTCACAAACTTGGATATGGAGCACGCCGGGAAAATGGTCTGATCAGTTACAGCGATATGGTTTTCCCGATCCGCTTCGCCGAAGTATTCCGCTGATTCTTTTCCCGCTGCGTTCATCCATGCGCAGCCGATTCCCGGGAACCGCTCCACAGTTTTCCGCTTTTCCCATTCTTCCCGGGTTATGGCAAAAGCATAGGAAATCGTGTTTTTCGGATCCGGGTATTCCTTCACCTTTTTCATGCCGTTGGCCAGGGCAGTGCGCCAGGAACCTTCGTTGGTATACTTCATGTAGGAATACAGCACGTTATACCCTGTGTTTGAAAATGCCCAGTCCCGGACAGCCCGGGCCGCTTCCTTCGCAAAGCCCCGGCGCCAGTATTTCCTATGGATATGATACCCGATTTCCGGGAGCATCTCCCCGTCGATGTTCTGCAGGGTCAGTCCGCAGTCCCCGATGAATTCTCCCGTTTCATTCAGCACTACGGCCCACAGGCCAAATCCATACTGCGCGTAATTTTCCAGGTTCCAGTCGATCCAGCGCCGGGTGCGGGCTTCGTCAAAGGGCGCGGGATAGTGAGCCATCGTCTCCGGATCGGACACGATTTCATAAAGGGCGTTAAAATCATCCGGCGTGTATTCCCGCAGGAGCAGGCGTTCAGTTTCTATCATGTGATTCATCCTCGTTTCCAGAATGTCCAGTGGATGCCCTATCCATGCCCGGGCTTTTCATAAAACGGATCACCACCGCCGGCCATGCGGGCGGCGCCCGGGGGTTTCATCCGATGATGATACCGGGACCGGACGGCAGCCGCCAGCCTTTCCTGCGGCGATGCCCATACCCTGCCGCTTCTTTTTGGGAATTAACAGCATTATACTTCAGGGAGCCGGATGCCGTAAAGATAACAGCATTCCCATATTATGTGCAGATTCCCATACTGCCGGTACGGGTTTCCGGAAAAAACAGGGCCGCAAAAACGAAAAACTCCCACGGGGTTCATATCACTCCGCGGGAGTCCGTTATGATCCGACGGCGATACGGAAGCTGATCCCGATCAGCCGTTGTTCATTTCCTTATCAATCGCTTCGCAGAATTCCGGAATTTCCCGTTTCAGGCGGGCAAAGCTGCCGTCCCGGTGAAGGAACATATGGTCGGAGCTGCCGGTCATCACGGTTTCATTCTTCTGGTTTTTCATTTCATAACCGATGGTCATCACCACGCCGTTGAAAGCCTTGACCGACAGGAAGACGCGGATTTCATCCCCGAAGGTGCAGGGATGCTTATAATCGCAGGAAAGCGACCGGACCGGGGAAATGATGCCCTTTGCCTCCATGGCGGCATACGGGAAACCCAGCCGGTCCATGAAGAGAATCCGCGCCTCCTCCATCCAGTGGATGAAATTGGCATGATGGACTACGCCCATCATATCCGTTTCATAATACTGCACTTTGCGGACATACGGTTCTTCCATGGCGACTCCTTCCGGGCGGATCAGTATCCGGGCCCGTGTACTTCGATTTTAGGCAGGACCGCGTCGATATCCACAAAACCGACGCGCTGGTCCATCCGGTCGAGATAGACCGGAACCTCATCGGACTTGAGCAGGTCCATGACCTGGACATTCAGGTACCGGCTGTAGAATACGTGGACGGTACCGGTGGCGGGATCTGTATAGTGGCATTCCACGACCCAGGGATGACGGCCGTTGTGAAAGCTGACATTTTCCACGGCGCTCTTGCCGGCAATTTTGGCCATGACACAGTACCCGCCCTCATAGGCCCGGCGCAGCCGCGCACGGCGGTACAGGTCCATCCCCAGGAGGATGATGCCGACCAGCAGGAACGCGGCTCCCATTCCCCCGAAGATATAAAGGAGAATTTCCGGATCCTCCGGGTCATTACCGACCCGGAAATACCAAAGCAGCAGGCCGAGCGTGAGGAACAGCAGTCCCATGGGTCCGAAAATGAAGCCGAGAATTCCCCGGACAGTCCAGCCGTAGTTCTTCCTGCGGGTTTCCATCTGAAGGATCCCTCCCTTGTTCAATATAGTTCCTCTGACTGATATACATCATATACTATGATTGAACAAAAGAAAACAGTAAAAATAGAAAAACAGCCTGTCGGTGCAATACACATTCGATGTATTATCCGATATAATTCCGGACGATTCCCATGATGCGGCGCATTTCAGCGATATCCGCGTCCACATTGCCGGTTTCCAGCGAGTGATTGCCGCCTTCCGTGATATACAGGGGAATCCCTGCTTTTTCGCACAGCCCGCGGATGAGCGGCGTATCCGCGATCGGATCGGCGGTGCCGTTGAAGGCCACCGCATCTGTGAAGGGCTCCCGGAAGGTGGACTCCACGGGCGTGAACAGGATGTTCCGGCACGCAATCCGGTGCTGACGGGCGTAGATGCCGGATACGATTGTTCCCAGGCTTTTGGAAACGAACAGGACGCTGCCGTATTCCTCCCATTTCACACCGGAGAGGATTTCCTCCGCTTTCTGCAGCGCGGTGGAAATCACCTGCTCATCCGGCAGGCCGAAAAGCGTGCCGGAGTAACCGACCGGGATGACTTCCCAGCCGGATGCGGCCAGCATTTTCCAGCTGTAATACAGGAGGGGCTTGTCACACGTGTATCCGATTCCCGGGAAAAGGCAGGCGAGTTTCTTCATAGCGAATCACCATTCCATGACTGCCGGCGGGTCGGCGATTTATACAGGGAGCAGGGCCGGGAGGGAGATATGAAAATCGCTCATGCCGTAATCATCACGGACGTGAGCGTTTTTCTTCCTGGAGTACACCTTTTTGCTTTCGACGGTTTTGGTGACGGGACTGAACTCCCACATCACGCGCCGCCGGCGGTTGAGCTCCTTCTGAGCCTTTTTGCTCAGTTTGTTCTTCGGGACAAAACCGGCCATACAATCATCTCCCTTCGATGGCACAGGTGGATTGTACCATTTTGCGGGAGGATTGGCAACGGGCGGCGCTGTGCAGGATTGAAAATCAGTTTTCCGGATCCAGGCGGAGCCGGATGACCACGGCCTCTTCGGTTTCCCGGACGCTACCCTCCGCAGGCCATTCCGGCATGGAACGCACGAGCGCATCCAGGTCCGCGGGGATGCTCCAGTAATGATAGGGGACCGGCGTAATATCTGTAACAGCTTCCAGCAGCCGGACGCCGCCGGGAGTGGAATAGCCGGGCCGCTCCGGGCTGTATCCGCCCCATTCAAAGAACGACATGCCGATGACATCCTTCTTTTCGGTGAGAACGGAGGAATCCTCAAACGGAAGGGTGCCATAGAAGAGTACGGGCTTTCCGGAAGGGTTGGCCTCCTCCAGCACGGCCGCGATTTCCCGGGCGGCGGCCTGGTCCTGCCGGCTTCGGAGGGTGTCGGTATGCCAGAGGCGGATGACGCAGGCGGCCTGCAGGACAGCCGCGGCGATGCATAACCCTTTCAGGAAGCGGTGCTTTCCCGGCACGGCGGCCGCATAGAAGACGGGAAGGAATGCGGCAACGACCTGCAGGGCAAACTGGGTCCGCGGCACAGTGGCGCCGCCCAGGACGATATTCATCAGCAGAGGAAGAATCAGCACCGCGATGCCCGCCAGCGTGATGATGAAGAGCGGTTTCCCGGCTTTCCGGCGCTGCCGCAGCAGCAGGACCAGCAGGATGATTCCAACCGGATACAGGGAAAGGCTGACGGAAGAGAGCGGGACAAGCAGTTTGCCGGCCTGGCGGAACAGCCCGATGAGCGATTCGGAAACAGGCTGGCGGCCCCACAGGACCTGGTTGTTGAGGTAAGCGCTTTCCCCGCCCCGGAGCAGCCGGGCGATTGCCAGATAAGCGGCCACCGACGCGATGACACGAAGCACCCAGACGAGAAGCCTGCCCGGCCGGATCCGCTGCCCGTTCCACAGGCAGGAGAAGACCAGTATGGCTGCAACGGCCAGGTAATGGGTGATCAGCGCCTGGTAGACGGATACGGCCAGGCCCAGCAGCAGGGAAGACAGCAGCATCTGCGGTACACGGACCAGCGGGGTTTTCCGCTCCTCCATGCACCAGAAGGTATCCAGGCAGGCGGTACCGGCGGTGAGCAGCATGCCCAGGCCGACCGGGGCCAGCTGGAGTGTGAAGTAGAACTGATATGCCCAGACCGGCGAAGCGGCACAGAGCAGGACGAAAAGCCAGTCACTCCGGCCGGACCCGGGACTGCCGGTCCGGCGGAGGAAAAGAACCGGGAGCCAAGCGGCACCGGTGAAAAACACCAGGAACAGCAGCGCACTTTTGAGCGGATTGAAAGCGGTGAGGCCCAACACATGCAAAAGAACGACCAGCCCGGGGCGGCCTTCGCTGATATACCGGGAAAGCGCGGTATCCGGCCGGGAAATCATCAGGTCATTGTCAAAACGAATACTCCCGCCGGCAAGAAAAGGCAGCCAGAGCAGCCAGACAGCGGCCGTAATGAGGACAGGTGCCAGCCATGGCCTGATCCGCCCGGGAATTTTCATACGATACCCCTTTCAAATGAACCGGTTCTGAAAAACAGGATCTCCTGCGGAAATGATATCACATCCCGCATCCTGCCGCAATGAGACCGCCCCGGACCGGCTTTTATTTTTCGGCCGATTCCGATATAATGACAGGGACCAGCCCGGGCTTGCCGGGAGATACGGAGGTAAATATGAAAGCAGCGGTTGTGTACTATTCCCGGTCGGGTGTGACAAAAAAGATTGCAGAGAAGGTACAGGCAAAGTTCAATGCCGATATGATTTTTGTGGAACCGGAAAAGGCGTATAAGAGCTTTCCGGGGGCCATTATCCGGGTGATCCGGGAAAAGAAGGGGAAGAAGATCCCTGCTCCGAAAGAAGCCCCGGCGGATTTCAGCGCCTATGATACGGTGTTTATCGGATTCCCGGTATGGGCGGCGACGATTCCGGATTTCCTGCAGGAATATATCCGGCAGGCGGACCTGGCGGGAAAAAGGGTGATTCCGTTTGCCACAGCCGGCAACAACGGACGGGATGAATCCCTGGCCGCTCTGAAGGCCCTGCTGCCGGACAGTGAGATTACGGATTATTTTTACACCAGCATGGTGGAAAAAGCAGACGCCGACGCCTGGCTGGAAGGAATCCGGGAATGACATACGAAGAAGCGGTGGAGGCCATCCGCCCGGGAAAGTACCGCCATTTCAAGGGAAACGAATATGAGGTGGCTGGAATTGCCCGGCATTCAGAGACCGGGGAACCGATGGTGGTATACCGCGCACTGTACGGGAACAACGAACTGTGGGTGCGGCCGGCGGAAATGTGGAATGAAACGGTGACCCGGGAAGGGAAAACAATTCAACGATTTACGAGGACAGAAGAAGCATGATCGGAAACATGAGGGACCTGGGCGGACTGCAGGCCGCGGACGGGAGGAAAATCAAACCGCGGATGCTGATCCGCTCCGCGCATCTCGCGCAGGCGGAGGAACAGGACACAGAACACATCTCCGAGGTGATTGACCTGCGGACACCGGCGGAACGGCAGGAATCGCCGGACCGGACATACCGGTGTGAATATACCCCGATTCCCGTTTTTGAGGAAATCAACGCCGGGATCAGCCATGAGGAGAAGGCAAAGAACCGGGCAATTCCGGATATGGCGGTACTGTACGGGATGCTGATTGAACGGTATCCGGACGCGTTCCGGAGGATCCTGCTGCGGATTATGCAGCATGACTACTCCAAAGGCGCAGTCCTCTGGCACTGCACGGAGGGGAAGGACCGCTGCGGGATTACAGCCGCGCTGGTGCTGGAGATGCTGGGAGTGGACCGGGAAACGATCATGGAGGACTACCTGAAGACCAACCTGGTGAACATCCCGAAGGCGGCGGAAATCCATGACCGGCTGCTGGAAACCCACGGGAAGGAATTTGCCGACAACGTCTACCGGGCATTCATCGCGGATGAGAGCTACATGCGGTCCGCCTGGAAAGCGATGGGAGACAACTTCATTACGGAAAAGCTGGGAATCAGCCGGGAAGCGATCGACGCATTCCGGGATATGATCCTGGAAGGATAAAACCCGGCCGGGGGCATGAAATGATCACGGCGGACCGGGAAAACAGGCAAAAAGAACCGGCATCTGCATCCGGGGTGGAGGTGTTCCCCGGAGGCGGATGCCGGATTTTCTGCTGCCTGTGTTTTTTATTTCACCGCTTCGAACGCAGCGTCGAGGGCGGCGATCAGGTCCTTCACGTTTTCCGTGCCGATGGACAGGCGGATCGTGTTCGGCTTGATGCCCTGGTCCAGCAGCTCCTCATCGGTCAGCTGGCTGTGGGTGGTGGTGTAGGGATGGATGACCAGGCTCTTCACATCCGCCACATTGGCCAGCAGGGAGAAGATGGCCAGGTTGTCGATGAACTTCTTGGCGGTTTCACTGTCGCCCTTCACTTCGAAGGTGAAGATGCTGCCGCCACCGTTCGGGAAGTACTTCTTGTACAGCGCATGGCTGGGTTCGCTCTCCAGGGACGGATGGTGAACCGCCTCGACCTGTGGATGTTTGCTGAGGTAATCCACGATCTTCAGGGCGTTCTCCACATGGCGCTCCACGCGCAGGGACAGGGTTTCCAGCCCCTGCAGGAACAGGAACGCATGGAAGGGAGACAGGGTGGAACCGGTATCCCGCAGGAGGATCGCGCGGATATAGGTGGCAAAGGCCGCGGGACCGACTGCATCATAGAAGCTGATGCCGTGATAGCTCGGGTTCGGATCGCTGATCCACGGATATTTGCCGCTGGCTTTCCAGTTGAACTTGCCGCCTTCCACGATCACGCCGCCGATGGCCGTGCCATGGCCGCCGATGAACTTAGTGGCGCTGTGGACCACGATATCCGCGCCCCAGTCCAGGGGACGGACGAGGTAGGGTGTCGCGAAGGTGGAGTCCACCACCAGCGGGATGCCGTGGGCATGGGCGACCTTAGCCACTTCCTCAATATCCACGATATTGCTGTTGGGGTTGCCCAGCGTCTCGATGAAGATCGCTTTGGTGTTTTCCCTGATGGCGGCTTCGAAGGAGCCTTCCTGCGCCGGATCCACGAAGGTGGTGGTGATGCCGGTGGTCAGCGGCAGGGTGTGCTCGAGGAGGTTGAAGGTGCCGCCGTAGATGGTCTTGGAGGCCACGATGTGCTCACCGGCCTTGGCCAGGGCCTGGAAGGTGTAAGTGATGGCTGCGGCGCCGGAGGCAACCGCAAGGGCGGCCGAGCCGTTTTCCAGCGCGGCGATGCGTTCCTCGAAAACGCCCTGGGTCGGGTTGGTCAGGCGGCCGTAGATGTTGCCGGCATCCCGCAGACCGAAACGGTCGGCGGCATGCTGGGCATTATGGAATACATAGGAGGCAGTGGCATAAATCGGAACGGCGCGGGAGTCGGTGGCCGGATCGGCCTGCTCCTGGCCGATGTGGAGCTGCTTGGTTTCGAAAGACCAGTTGGCGGAATTCTTAATATCAGACATGGGATTTCTCTCCTTTTACATTCATCTTATTTTTTCGGCTCACCTGAACCGCGGGATGGTATTTCCGGGTTTTGCGCTCAGCGGCACATTCGGTTCCGGCTCAGCAGCACGGCGTTCATTCTGCATTGACATCGCATGGCCGGGACCCCCTTTCGTTTCGGTGGAACTAACCTACCAGATAAATTGGTAATTGTCCAATACGAAGGATCAATGCGGAGATATAGATTAAAACTATAACTACGACTGGAAATATAATCCGGGGATTCATGGCAGGATCACTGGGAGGGGACTTGACTTTGAGCATGCTTTAAGGTTTACCATGATCAAAGACAACCACAGCACCCCGGCGGGCAAGGACAGATCAGCAGGGAGGAACAGGCAGATGAAAACATTATATCTGGAATGCGCGATGGGCGCGGCCGGTGATATGCTGACCGCGGCATTGCTGGAACTGGTTGAAGACAGGGACGCGTTCCTGCGGAAGATGAACTCCATCGGACTGCCCGGAGTACGGGTCGAGGCGGAGGAAGCCGTGAAGTGCGGGATTACCGGCACCCATATGAAGGTGACCGTAGACGGCGAGGAAGAGGAATCCCTGGACGCGGACGGACATGATCACCATCATGATCATGACCACGGCCATGAACACCATCATGAACACGAGCATGAACATGATCACGACCATCATCACGGGCACCATCACCATGCTTCTGTGGCGGATATCGAAAGCATGATTGACAGCCTGGATGTTTCCGGACAGGTGAAGGCGGACGCAAAGGCGGTCTACGCGCTGATTGCGGAGGCGGAAAGCGCGGTGCATGGCCGTCCGGTGACGGAGATCCATTTCCACGAGGTGGGAACCCTGGACGCGGTGGCGGACGTGGTGGGCGTCTGCCTGCTGATGGAAATGATTGCCCCGGACCAGGTGCTGGCTTCCTCGGTGCATACCGGAAGCGGACATGTGCACTGCGCACACGGGATCCTGCCGGTTCCGGCACCCGCCACTGCACTGATCCTGCAGGGAATTCCGAGCTACGGCGGAAAGATTTCCGGGGAACTGTGCACGCCGACCGGCGCCGCGCTGCTGAAGCATTTTGTTTCCCGGTTCGGCGACCGACCGGTGATGGCAACCGGAGCCATCGGCTACGGGATGGGAAAGAAGGATTTTGAACAGGCAAACTGCGTCCGCGCGTTCCTGGGGGAAAGCGAAGTGGAGCGGGAGACCATTATCCGGCTGGAATGCAACCTGGATGACATGACCGGGGAGGATATTGGCTTTGCCATGGAGCAGCTGTTTGCCGCCAGCGCGCGGGACGTGTATACACAGGCAATCGGCATGAAGAAAAACCGGCCGGGAATCCTGCTGTCGGTGATCTGCATGCCGGAGGACGCGGACCGGCTGGCGGAAGTCATTATGAAGCACACCTCCACCCTGGGAGTCCGCAGGCAGGAGATGAGCCGGTATACGCTCCGGCGGGAAATGAAAACGGTCCATACGCCCTACGGAAACGTGCGGGTGAAGTATTCGCACGGTATGGGAGCGGAACGGATCAAGCCCGAATATGAAGATGTCGCAGCCCTGGCAAAGGAACACGGCGTGCCGCTGGATACCATCCGGAACGTGGTGGCGGAATACTGCACGGATTCCCGGGACTGAGAAAGAATTCCAGAAGACCAAGAGGTGCAAGCATGTCCCGAACCAAGGATATGACGACCGGGAAACCGGTCGTCCTGATACTTGCCTTTGCCATTCCGATCCTGGCAGGCAACCTGATCCAGCAGTTATACAGCCTGGTTGATTCACTCATCGTCGGCCAGCTCCTGGGCGTTACAGCCCTGGCGGCGGTATCCGCGTCCGGATGGCTGGACTGGGCGGTACTCTCCATTCCCATGGGCCTGGCCCAGGGCTTTTCCATCCAGGCGGCGCAGTACTTCGGCGCGAACCGGCCGGAAGAACTGCGCAGGACGGTGGGGCAGAGCATCCTGATCGCAGCGACCACAACGGTACTGCTGGAGATTGCCAGCCAGCTGCTTCTTTCCCCGGTGCTGGAATGGATGAACACCCCGGCGGAAACGTTCTCCCTGACGGAGGGATACCTCCGCATTATCTACGGCGGACTGCCGGTTGTGATGGCGGTGAATGTGCTGAACGGTTTCCTGCACGCGTTGGGAAACAGCCGCACACCGCTGGCTGCGCTGGCGGTCGCGTCGGTCGTCAACATGGTGCTGGACTGGTTCTTTGTGGGAACCTGTCATATGGGGATCAACGGAGGGGCGTGCGCAACCGTCATCGCCCAGGTGATCTCGGCGCTGATCAGTTTCCGTGCGGTTCGCCGGCTGAACATACTTCACCCGGAACGGAAGGATCTCCGGCCGGACCGCCGGATGACAGCGAGGCTGATCCGCCTGGGAGTTCCCATCGCATTCCAGAACGTAATCATCGCCGTGGGCGGGCTGATCCTGCAGGGGGTTGTGAACGGATTCGGCTTTGTATTCATGGCCGGATACAACGCGGCATCCCGGCTCCAGGGCCTGGTGGAGATGGCCGGCGCTTCCCTCGGAAACGCAGTCGGGACATTTGCCGGACAGAATATCGGCGCCGGGAAAAAGGACCGGGTGCGCAAGGGACTGCATTCCTCCGCACGGATCGGCACGGGCATGGCGCTGGTGATCGGCGGGATTATGATACTGTTCGGAAAGCAGATCCTGGGCCTGTTTATCCGGGACGAGCAGGCGCTCGCGGAACAGGTGCTCGCCTTCGGATACCAGTTCCTGTGCGTGATGGCGGCTGGCCTGCCGATGCTGTACCTCCTGTTTGTTTACCGGTCCACGCTCCAGGGCCTCGGGAATACTTTCATTCCGATGATTTCCGGTTTCGTGGAGCTGGGAATGCGGGTTGGCTGCGCGCTGCTGCTTCCGCTTATGCTGGGAGTATGGGGCATTTACACGGCGGAGATCGCGGCATGGGCCGGGGCAGCTGTACTGCTGATCATCGGCTGTTACCGCGAACTGCGAAAAATACAGACATGATACCGGCAAAAATGGATTCGAAAAAACCACCATGGCGATACGGCCATGGTGGTTTTCGTATGATTCGGGAAACCTTCAATTGATCCGGATGAGGCGGATGAGCAGCTGCGCAATTTCCTCCGGGGGTTCCCGCTGCTCCTTGTTGATCCACAGGCAGATAATGCGGTAAGCGCCGTAGATGACGTAATTGAACAGGTATTCCTGCGCGGTTTCATCCGGCATGGTCCCATAATTCTGCATGACGCTTTCCCGCAGGACTTCCTGGGCAAACAGGCGCTGCGGGAAGAGGGGATCCACATTGTTGTTGACGATCAGCCGCCCGAATTCCAGGTGGCTCTCCAGGTATTCACAGATCGTTTCAATGATTTTGACCGGGTTGGCGGCATGCTCCCGGATGGTGCTGACCAGGAATTCCAGCAGGTCGTTTTCCATATCCGCCAGGAGGTCAAACTGGTTGCCGTAGTATTTGTAGAATGTGGTGCGGTTGACATCCGCCCGCTGGCAGAGCTCCCGGATGGAGACATGGTAAATATCCTCGGTACGCAGGATGTCGGTGAGGGCATCCTTCAGGAGACGCTTTGTCATTGTGACCCGGCGGTCTTCCTTCTTTTCCATACAGGTTTCCCCTTTCTGTCGTATTATCGACACGAAACGACCGGTCTGTTGACAAACAAACCAATTCCTAATGAACTGTCGGTTGCTTTATCAACACCTGTTGATTAAAATTTTAATGGAGATGATATGCATTGTCAAGCAGGAGCCATCCTGCGATGAACGTGGAAAACAGGAGGTTGACGACCTTATGAATAAAGCGGCGGAATTCCTGGTAGGGAAACGGAAGATTCTCCTGGGACTGTTCCTGGTGCTGACGATTGCTTCCCTGTTCCTGGCCGGACAGGTGAAGGTGAATTATGACCTGACGAAATACCTGCCGGACGGATCCTGCATGAAAGAGGGAACCCGCCTGATGGAGCAGGAATTCGGAAAGGAAGCATCCTCACGGCTCCGGGTGATGATTCCCGGACTTTCGGAAACGGAAAAGGAAGAGGTACTCAGCTGGCTCAGCAGCCGGGACGAGGTATCCGGGGTCACCTGGAAACCGGGAGAGGAGTATAACCGGGACGGGTACAGCCTGTATGAGGTGACAACGGAATATGACAGCCACTCCCGGGAGGCGGCCGGGCTGTACAGCGCCGTTTATGAAAAGTACGGCGCCCTGGACGTGCGGACCGGCGGGGAGATCCACGAGGCCAATGTACCGATGCTGCCGCCGTATGTGGTGGCAATTGCCATCGGACTGGTGCTGCTGGTGCTGCTGATGATGTGCAACTCCTGGTTTGAACCGGTGATTATCCTGGTGAACATCGGGATTGCGGTGGCGGTGAATATCGGGACCAATGTGGTATTCCCGGATATTTCCGAGTTTACGTTTTCCATTGTGGGCATCATGCAGCTGGTGCTTTCCCTGGACTATTCCATTATCCTCCTGAACCGGTATACCCAGGAAAAGGAAAAGCATGCGGACAATCCTTCCGCCATGAAGGCAGCCATCGCCGCGGCCTTCCCGGCTGTGACCGGCAGCTCACTGACGACTTTCGCGGGGCTGCTGTGCCTGGCGTTTATGGGATTCCGGCTCGGTGCGGACATGGGATACGCCCTGGCCAAGGGCGTGCTGATCAGCCTGGTGTGCATCTTTACCGTGCTGCCGTCCCTGATCCTGATGAGCGACAAGCTGATTGTGAAAACCCGGAAAAAGGCACTTCGGATTCCGATGGGGAAATGCTCCCGTTTTGAGTACAGGGGGAGATTCGCCCTCCTGATCCTGCTGCCGGTGCTGCTTGCCGGATCCTACCTGCTGAAGAACAACACGGAAATCCTGTATATGCTGCAGACCAACAACCCGGTGGAGGATGTGTTTGAGGACCACCATTCCCTGGTGCTGCTGTATGAAACGAAAGACAGCGGCCGTATCGCGGAGGTGCTGGCGCCCGCGGAGGAGGACGGAAAGGTCACATCGGTCACGGGATATTACAACACCCTCGGAAAAGCGTACAAGGCCGGGGAGATCGCGGAGCTCTTCGGGGAGGATGCCGCGCTGGACCTTTCCATGATCCGGATGGTTTACAGCGACAAGTTCTCGGAAGGGTCCGGCGCGGGGAAATCCGCCATCTCGATGTTCATGGGCTCGCGGAATGCCTATGACGAGGACTGGGCGATGACGCCGGCGGAGCTGATTACCCATATCCGGGAGCATTTCCTGAGCAATCCGCTCTACTCCGCGTTTATCAAAGACGACGCGCGGCAGCAGATTGCGGACGCGGAGGAGATGATCCGGGAAAATACCGCGAAGCTGGAGGGCGAACACTACGGCCGGGTGATCCTGGAAACCATGTATCCGGAAGACTCGGAAGAAACCCGGGAATTCCTGGATGCCCTCTCCCAGCGGTGCGAAACCATGCTGGAAGGGAAGGCCTGGCTGATCGGGACTTCCGAGATGAACCGGGAAATGGCACAGACCTTTGACGCGGAGATGAACCGGATTACCCTGATTTCCGCCCTGGCCATTTTTATTGTGGTGGCGCTGACATTCCGGTCCCTGGTGATCCCGCTGGTGCTGGTGCTGACCGTCCAGAGCGGGATTTACCTGACGATGGCATTCATCGGCCTGAGCGGCGGCGCGATGTTCTACCTGGCCATCCTGATGGTGCAGTGCATCCTGATGGGCGCGACGATCGACTATGCGATCCTGTATACATCCTATTACCGGGAGGAACGGCGGACCGGCGACGTACCAGCGGCCATCAGCGGTGCCTATGACGGGGCGCTGCATACCATCCTGACCTCCGCGCTGATCATGATCGGCGCCGCGGGAATCCTGGGATATGTTTTCGCAAACCCGGCGATCGGGGAGATATGCCTGACGATCTCCCGGGGGGCGATTTCCGCCACCCTGATCATCGTGTTTGTCCTGCCCGGCGTGCTGGCTGCCCTGGACCGGTTTGTGCGGTACCGGGACAGAAAGGGAACCGGGAAGTGAATTCCGGGAACGAACGGCTGCGCGGTGCGGGGTATGGGTCCTTCCTGTTTAATTAAGGAATACAAACTCAATAACGGAATAAAGCCGTCAGACGGCAAAGGAATATTCCTGCGGGGAAAGCATGCAGTACTTGTGCTGCATGCTTTTTGCGGCATCGGCGCCGGCTGCGGCGGAAATAAAGTTTAATGCGTTTAACTTTTTTGAAAAAAACCTTCATTTGGGGTATTGACAAACCCAGATATGTATGATACAATATATTTGCATCAAACGCAATGGAAGGAGAAACCATGGAGTACGATTATCACGAGGCGATGAAGCTGGATAACCAGCTGTGTTTTCCGCTCTATGCCGCCGCGCGGAATGTGACGGGCATGTACACCCCATGGCTGAAGCCCCTGGGGCTGACCTACACGCAGTATATCGTTTTCCTGGTTCTCTGGGAAAAGGACGGAGTCTCCGTAACGGAAATCGGCGAAAAGCTGATGCTGGACAACGGAACCCTGTCGCCGCTGCTGAAGAAGATGGAGCAGGCCGGTTATGTGGAACGGCGGCGGAGCCGCGGGGACGACCGGGTGGTCGAAATCACACTGACCGAAGCAGGCCGGGCACTGCAGGAAAAGGCAAAGGATATTCCCGGCAATGTGGCCGGCTGTATCGAACTGCCGCCGGAAAAGGCGCGGATGCTGTATACACTGCTCTATGAACTGCTTGGAAACCAGAAGGACAAAAACGACCGGAAAAAGGAAGGAGCATGAAAGATGAAGACCGTTTATGATTTTACTGTGAAAGACCGCAAGGGAAACGATGTAAGCCTCTCCGAATACCGCGGCAAGGTGCTGCTGATCGTCAACACGGCGACCGGATGCGGCTTTACCCCGCATTATGAGCCCCTGGAAGCGATGTATAAGGAAATGAAGGACCAGGGCCTGGAAATCCTGGATTTCCCCTGCAACCAGTTTGCCAACCAGGCGCCCGGAAGCGCGGATGAGATCCACCAGTTCTGCACGCTGAAGTTCGGCGCGGATTTCCCGCAGTTCGCGAAGATTGACGTGAACGGCGACAGCGCGGATCCGCTGTTTGCTTATCTCGCGTCCGAAAAACCGTTCAAGGGTTTCGGCAAGGGACTGAAGAACGCGGCGCTGAACAAGTTCGCGGCCATGAACAACAAGGCTTACGGCGACAAGACCTACGTCGGCTGGAATTTCACCAAGTTCCTGGTGGACCGGGAAGGCAAAGTGATCGGCCGGTTTGAGCCCACGACCGACATGAACGAAGTGCGCGACGCGGTGGCCGCAGAACTGGAGAAATAAGAAATGAGCGGACAGACAAGCCGTGACCGGATCATTATCCGGACCAGCATCATCGGAATCCTGGCCAATGTGTTCCTGGCGGGCTTCAAAGCGGTCGTCGGGCTGACCGCCAACTCCATCGCCATTGTGATGGATGCGGTGAACAACCTGTCGGATGCGGCAAGCTCCGTGATTACCATTGCCGGAACAAAGCTGGCCGGAAAGGAACCCGACCGGAAACATCCCTTCGGATACGGCCGGGTGGAATACCTGAGCGCCATGGTCATTTCCTTCCTGGTGCTGTATGCCGGGATCACGGCGTTTGTCGAGTCCGTGAAGAAGATCATCACGCCGGACACACCGGATTATTCCGCGGCCGCGCTGATTATCGTGGCGGCCGCAGTCCTGGTGAAGGTTTTCCTGGGCCGGTTTGTGAAACGGACCGGAGAACAGGTGAATTCTGACTCCCTGGTCAACTCCGGGGAAGACGCGGTACTGGATTCCGTGATTTCCGCCTCCACGCTGGTGGCGGCCGGGATCTACCTCCTCTTCCATATCTCCCTGGAGGCCTGGCTTGGCGCGATCATCGCCCTTGTAATCATCAAATCCGGCCTGGGGATGCTGAGCGAGACGATTTCCCGGATCCTCGGGGAGCGGGCGGATGCCCAGATGGTGCGGGATATCAAGGCAACCATCAACAGCTATCCGGAGATCAGCGGCGCGTACGACCTGGTGCTGCATAACTACGGACCGGACTCCTACAACGGATCCGTCCATATTGAGGTTCCGGACACGCTGTCCGCGGATGAGCTGGACAAGCTGGTGCGGAGGGTGACAACCGACGTTGTTCGGAAGCATAACGTGATCCTGACGGCAATCGGTGTGTATTCCTATAACACCAAGGATCCTGAAGCGGCGGAAATCCGGGAAAAGGTGCGCCGGATCGTGAAGGAGAACCCATACGTCCTCCAGATGCATGGTTTTTACATGGACAAGGAGGAGAAGACACTCCGGTTTGACATTGTGGTGAGCTTTGACGCGAAGGACCGCCGGGAAGTTCACCGGGATGTGACAGAACGCGTACAGAAAGCGTACCCGGACTATACACTGCAGATTGCCATGGACATCGATTTCAGCGATATCGGAAAAGCATAACAGGAAGGCTGCCCCTGCGATTCGGACGGATGAGCCGGGGCGGTTTTCCGGTTTCGGAAAAGACAGGAAGAAAGAAATGAACCGGGAATTTGACATCCAGGCTTATATGACACACGGCGTGGAGCGCGTTGTGGGCGATATTATCAAAGCGACATTCCGGAATCCCCGGGAGAGCGCCTATATGGCGAAATTTGCGCTGACCAGCCGGAAGGCATCCGCAAAGCGCCGGAAGGCGGAGGACGCGGGAGAGCATATTCCGCCGTTCCTGATTGCCAGCATTACGAGCCAGTGCAACCTGCACTGCGCGGGATGCTACTCCCGCTACAACCATGCCACGGTGGACGCGGCGCCGGTGCGCCAGATGACCGCCGAAGAATGGCTGCGCGTTTTCGGGGAGGCGGATGAGCTCGGAATCAGCTTTATCCTGCTGGCCGGCGGGGAACCCATGATCCGGCGGGATATTATCGAAAGTGCCGGGAAGCACCCGAATATCCTGTTTCCCATTTTTACCAACGGGACCTATATGGATGAGGCGTATTTCCGGCTGTTTGACAAGTGCCGGAACCTGGTGCCCATTATGAGCATTGAGGGCGGGAAGGAAATGACCGACCGCCGCCGGGGAGCGGGCGTGTATGACCGGCTGATCCGCAATATGGACATCCTCCATGAGAAAGGCCTGATCTTCGGCGCGTCCGTTACGGTGACCACGCAGAACAGCCGGGAGGTATCGTCCGAAGCATTCCTGCGGAGCCTGTCCGACCGGGGATGCAAGGCCGTGATCTTCGTGGAGTTTGTCCCGGTGACCGACGACAGCAAAGAGCTTGCACCGGGGGATACTGAACGGGAATACCTGAGCCGGGAAATTGCCCGCCTGCGGGAAGAACATCCCGAGATGGTGTACATTTCATTCCCGGGAGACGAGAAAAGCAGCGGCGGATGCGTGGCGGCGGGACGCGGGTTCTTCCATATCAATTCCCACGGGGGCGCGGAACCCTGCCCGTTCTCTCCTTTCTCGGATATCAACGTGCGGGACACCTCCCTGAAGGAAGCCCTGCATTCACCCCTGTTCCGGGCCTTGCAGGACGGCGGGCTCCTGGACGACGATCACGCGGGCGGATGCGTGCTGTATGAGAAACGGGCGCAGGTGGAAGCCCTCCTGAAACCATAAAAAAGAAAGCGGGGAATGATCTGATGACTGACCTGATGAAGACCATCCAGGGCCGGCGGAGTGTCCGCACGTTTGACGGGATTCCTGTCAGCGAAGAAGACCGGGACCGGCTGGAACGGTATATGCGCCAGATTACGAATCCGTTTGGTATTCCGGTGCGGTTTGTCCTGCTGGACGCCGGAAAATACGGCCTGTCCAGCCCGGTGATTTCCGGGGAAAAGCTGTATGTGGCCGGCAAGGTGGACAAGGTTCCCTATGCGGACGTTGCGTTCGGCTACTCTTTTGAAAAGCTGGTGCTGTACGCGTGGTCGCTGGGAATCGGCACCACCTGGATCGGCGGCACGATGAAGCGGGAAGTGTTCGAAAAGGCAGCCGGCCTGGAAGACGGGGAAATGATGCCCTGCATCAGCCCCCTCGGCTATCCCGCGAACCGGCTTTCGATCAGGGAAGCGCTGATGCGCCGGGGAGTCGGCGCGGACAACCGGATGCCCGCGGAAAAGATCTTCTTTGACGGGGAGTGGGACGCGGGCCTGCCCGGGGAGAAACAGGCGCCGATTGCCGACCTGATCGAGATGGTGCGCCTGGCGCCTTCCGCGGTGAACAAGCAGCCCTGGCGGATCATTGTTTCCGGAAATGATTACCATTTCTACGAGAAGCACGACAAAGGCTATGTGAATGAAAAAGTCGGGGACATGCAGAAGATCGACATCGGAATTGCCCTGTGCCACTTTATGTCCGGACTGGAAGCCCAGGGGAAAAAGCCGGAAATCGTGACCGAAAACCCCGGAATCGCTATTCCGGAAGGTGTGGAATACATCGTGACCGTGAAGGACTGCTGACACCCGGAACGAATCAAACCACAGTAAGTAAAGATCCACCGGCATAGCCGGTGGCTTTTCTTATGCGGCCATAGGCCTAGAATACTAGCCCGCGCCCTCGCAGGCGCAATTACGGTCTGCCAACCGCGTAGACTGTTACTGGCCACCCGTAAACGGGTTATCGTTGGCCTTTCCCAGCATTGTTAACTGTTCTCCCATCTTGTCCTCTTCCAACTGATGCCGGATATACTCTGCGATTGCCTTAGTATTCTTTCCTACCGTATCTACGTAATACCCCGGCACCAAAATTCACGGTTCCTGTACTTGTACTTTAGTTCCCCAAACTTTTCGTAGATTAGCACACTGCTTTTTCCTTTCAGGTAACCCATGAAACTTGATACCGCTACCTTGGGTGGTATGCTCACCAACATGTGGATATGATCCGGGCATACCTCTGCTTCATGGATTTCTACACCTTTCCATTCACATAACTGTCGGATGATCTTTCCGATCTCCGTTTTCTTTTCCCCGTAAAACACCATCCTTCGATACTTCGGCGCAAACACTATGTGATATTTGCAGTTCCATCTCGTGTGTGCTAAACTCTGTAAGTCGTTAGCCATCTAATGACCTCCTTTTGCTCCTTTGCAGTTGGCAGACCGCATTGGCATTATAGCAAAAGGAGTTTCTCTTTCATTCGCATAGCTATAAGCTCTCCCGAACCCCACGCCTAGCGTGGGGTTTTATGAATACAATAACACCCCGTTTACGGCAGGCATCCGTGCCTGTGCCGCAAACGGGGCGCTTTTTGTTATTTCCCGGAAACAGGGAGGATTACCGGACGGTTTCCACCTTGATGGTGTTGGTGTTGCCGGGCGCGCCGTTGATCTGTCCGCCGGTGAGCACGACGTTGTCGCCGGGTTGCAGGCGGAACAGATCCTTCGCAAGCTTCAGGTCCTGCCAGAACATGACATCAATGGAGGAGAACGCCTCAGTGAGCACCGGGGTGACGCCCCAGGACAGGTTCAGCTTCCGCCATGCTTTGGGACTGGTCGTGGTGCCGATGATATTCACCGGGCAGCGGAAACGGCTGACCATCCGGGCGGTGCGGCCGGAAAGTGAATTGACCACGATGGCTTTCGCACCGACATCCACTGCCATGGAACAGGTGGCGTGGGAGATGGCGTCGAGGTTGTTGTGGATCCGGAATTCCATGGTGTGGAACCGCTCCGCGTAATCAATTCCGGCTTCCGTAAACTCCGCGGTCTGCGCCATGGTGGAAACGGCCTGTACGGGATACTTGCCGGCAGCGGTTTCACCGCTGAGCATGATCGCGGAGGAACCGTCATAAACGGCGTTTGCCACGTCGGAGATTTCAGCCCGGGTCGGCCGCGGATTGTGGATCATGCTCTCCAGCATTTCCGTGGCGGTGATGACACGCTTTCCGAGCATCCGGCACTTGCTGATCAGGTATTTCTGCAGGGCCGGCACCTCCATGAAGGGGATTTCCACGCCCAGGTCACCGCGGGCCACCATGATTCCGTCCGCCACCTCGCAGATGTCCTCGATATGGTCCACACCGCTCCGGTTTTCGATTTTGGCAATCAGGTCCACATCCTGCCCGCCGTTTTGGTCGAGCAGGTCCCGGATGGACTGGACATCCTCCCGGGTGCTGACAAAGGAGGCGGCCACGAAGTCAATATCGTTTTCCAGGCCGAAAAGGATATCCTTCCGATCCTGTTCGGACAGGAAATCCTGGCGCAGCACCTTGCCCGGGAAGTTCATGCTTTTCCGGTCGCTCAGCGTCCCGCCCGCGGCGACACGGCAGCGGATATCATTCCCGGCAACCTGCTCCACGATCAGGATGACCAGGCCGTTGTTGATCAGTACTGTATCCCCTTCGGAAAGCTCTTCCGTGAGTTTTCGGTAGGAAACGGAAACGCGGGTTTCGTCCCCGGTAATGGGTTCCGTGGTCAAGGTGAATTCCGCACCGTCCTGCAGGGTGACTGGGCCGTTCCGGAACGTTCCGATCCGGTACTCGGGCCCTTTGGTATCCAGCATGATGGCGATGGGGAGTTCTAACTTTTCCCGGACGGATTTGATGAGGTTGATCCGGCTCAGGTGCTCTTCCTGCGTGCCGTGGGAAAAGTTCAGCCGCGCGACATTCATTCCGGCTTTGCAAAGGGCGGTCAGCGTTTCTTCGTTGTCACAGGCGGGACCGATGGTACAGATGATCTTGGTTTTCCGCATCAGGTATTCCTCCTCCGGTCAGTAGGACGGTCCGATTCTTCCGGTGCCGGTTTGGCGGACACACGGTATGCTGTTTTCAGTCTTTTCCATATTTTATCATTTTGCATCCTGCAGGACAATGGACGGAATGGGATGTCCATGGTATGATAGGTGCCAGATTCATCAGGATAAAATCCGGGGAGAGAACCATATGAACAAGGCAAAGGTTTACGAGGAGATTGTCACCATTCCCACCTACCGTACCGGAAGCATGGAGAAGGATCCGCTGTTTATTGAAAAACGCGCCTACCAGGGCTCCACGGGAAAGGTGTACCCGGTCCCGATCTGCGAGAAAATCAGCGATACCAAAGAGGATGCTGAATACAAAGCGGTGATCCTGGAGAATGATTACCTGTATGTGATGATCCTGCCGGAGCTGGGCGGCCGAATCCAGCGGGCGCTGGACAAGACGAACGGCTATGACTTTGTATACTACAACCGGGTGATCAAGCCCGCACTGGTAGGACTGGCCGGGCCGTGGATCAGCGGGGGAATTGAGTTCAACTGGCCGCAGCACCACCGGCCTTCCACCTTTATGCCGGTGGATTACACCTTCCGCGAAAACCCGGACGGATCCGCCACGGTGACGATCGGGGAGACCGACCGCATCAACGGGACCAAGGGAAACGCCAGCATGACCCTGTATCCGGACAAGGCGTATATCGAGATCCGGGGCCGGCTGTTCAACCCGACTGATTATCCCCAGACTTTCCTGTGGTGGGCGAATCCGGCCGTATCCGTGAATGACAACACCTTCTCCGTGTTCCCGCCGGATGTGAACGCCGTGATGGACCACGGGAAGCGGGCGGTTTCCACCTTCCCGATCGCCACGGGCGAGTATTACAAGGCCGATTACTCCGCCGGGGTGGACATTTCCCGGTATAAGAATATCCGGGTGCCGACTTCCTATATGGCGGCGCATTCGGACTTTGACTTCGTCGGGAATTTTGACGAGGGAAAGGATGCCGGACTGCTGCATGTGGCGGACCACCATATCAGCCCCGGGAAAAAGCAGTGGACCTGGGGATGCGGTGATTTCGGCAAAACCTGGGACCGGAACCTGACCGATGAGGACGGCTCCTATATCGAGCTGATGACCGGTGTATTCTGCGACAACCAGCCGGATTTCACCTGGCTGAAGCCGCAGGAAGAGAAGGAATTCGTGCAGTACTTCATGCCCTACAAGACCGTGGGACGCGTCCGCAACGCGACCAGGGACATCGTACTGGGCCTTGATTTCCTGGACGGAAACGGGAAACCCATTGAACCGGATCCCTTCGCGTACGGCGTGGAAGCGAACCGGGCGGTACAGGCGAAAGCCGCGTCCGCCCGCCTGAAGGTGTATGCCACCGGGGAGTACCGGAATGCCGAAATCGTCCTGGAAGCTGGCGGAAAGGAAGTCTACCGGAAAAAGGTGGATCTCTCGCCGAAGGCCGCCTTTACGGACACGCTGGACAGCCCAGGCGATTACCGGATTGCCGTATATGACGAAAACGGAGCGCTGCTCTGCGAATACCGGGAATACATCCGGGAGGACCTGCCGATTCCGGAACCCGCGGAAGCACTGAAGGCGCCCGGGGAAATCGGAACGACAGAAGAGCTGTACCTGGCGGGACAGCACCTGGAGCAGTACCGGCACGCCACCTTCCTGCCGGATGATTACTACCGGGAAGGACTGCGGCGGGACCCGACCGATATCCGGCTGAACAATGCCTACGGGCTGTTCCTGCTGCGCAATGCCCGGGCGGAGGAGAGCGTTCCGTTCTTCCGGGCGGCCATCCGCAAACAGACCTGGCGCAATCCCAACCCGTATTCCGGGGAGGCGTACTTCAACCTGGGCCTTGCGCTGGAAACGCTGGAGAAACTGCCGGAAGCATATGACGCGTTCTTCAAGGCAACCTGGAGCGCGGAGACGGCAGGCGCGGCCTGGTATCACCTGGCCTGCATCTGCGTAAAGCAGGGGGACCTGGAAAAAGCCCTGCGGTTTGCCGACGAGAGCCTGTTCCGGGGCTGGCATGATATGAAAACCCGGTCCCTGAAGGCATCCATTCTGGCGCACCTGTGCGGGGAAAGCCCGGAATACCGGCGCTTTGTGGATGAAAGCATAGAAATTGACCCGCTGTACAGCAGCCTGCTGTTCCGGAACGGCCAGGAAGCCTTTGACCGGGCAACCGGGGGACGGGCGGAGGCGTACCTGAACGCCGCCTATGAGCTGACCGCTTTCGGATTCCCGCAGGACGCGGCAGACCTGCTGGCGAAGTGCCCGGCGGAGACGCCGATGAAATACTACGCCAAAGCCTTTGCGGAAGGGAAGCTGGGACAGAAGGACGCCGCGAAGGCGGACGCGGAAAAAGCGGAAGCCCTGCCGACGGATTTCTGCTTCCCGAACCGGACGGAGGAAAAGACTATGCTGGAATACGCCGTATCCATCCTGGATACCGCGCCGAAAGCCCATTACTACCTGGGCGAGCTGCTGTATGACAAAAAGCAGTATGACGCCGCGGTATGCCACTGGCAGGCGGCCGTGAAGGAACAGCCCGGCCTGGCGCCGGCCCACCGGAACCTGTCCATTGCGTATTACAACCACGGCGACCGGAGCCTGGCGGAAGGGGAAATCGCGGAGGCGGTACGGCTGGAGCCGGAAAACAGCCGCTGCCTGCTGGAGCAGGACCAGCTGCTGAAACGGCTGGACCGTTCGGCAACGGACCGGCTGGCCATCCTGGAGGCGCACCGGGAAATCGTTTCGGACCGCTGCCCGCTGATGCTGGCGTTTATATCGCTGCTGAACCAGGACGGGCAGTATGAAAAGGCACTGGACCTGCTGGAACACTACACCTTCCATGTATGGGAAGGCGGGGAAGGCAAGGTCGCGGATGAATACAAGGCGGCGCTGTTTGCCCTTGCGGAGAAGGCCATGGCGGACGGAAAGCCGGAGGATGCCTTTGCATATGCGGAGCGGACCATTACCTATCCGGAAAACCTGGGAGAGGGAAAACTGGACAATGTTCCGGATAACCGGGCATATTATGTGATGGGCTGTGCCCGGCGCGCCATGGGTGATGAGGCTGCGGCCCGGGAACTCTTCGAAAAGGCAGCCGCCGGACCACGGATTCCCGAACCTGTACGGTATTACAACGACCAGCCTTCCGACTACATCTACTACCAGGGACTGGCTTTCCGCGCGCTGGGAGAAGAAGAGGAAGCCCGGAAATCCTTCCGCAGCCTGGCGGAGTTTGGGGAGGCGCATATGCACGACAAGGTCGGCTATGACTTCTTTGCCGTTTCCATGCCGGAACTGGAAGTGTACCAGGATGACATCCAGAAGCGCAGCGACGACTATTGCCGCCGCCTGGCGGAGCTGGGCCGCAGGGGACTGCGGGAAACGGAGAAATAAAAAACGGCCCGTCCGCCGGGACGGGCAGGAAGCAAATCTGCTGTCATCAAAACCTGATATTCAGATCACGAATCGGCCGGGTCGAGCCCGGCTGCTTTCAGTGCGCCCAGGGAATGGATGCGGACCACGCGGTTGCTGTCGGTTTCAGACATTTCCCGCAGCCGTTCCGCATACGGACGGACAAATTCCGGCCGGCGTTTGCCGAGGACACGGAAGATTTCCGGTGATTCCATGCGGACCCTGTCCACCGGATCGTGCAGGAGCTTTTCGAATACCGGCATATGATCCGCATAGAGATCCGGGGTGTTTACGGCAATATTTTCAGACGCCCAGATGAAGCTGAGCCGGACGTTTGCGTCCTCGTCGCCGGCAAAGCGGAACAGGTTTTCCCAATATGCTTCGATGACGGGGAAACTGCCCCGCCCGATGCGGCCGAGGGCATTGACCGCACGCTCCCGCAGGAGCGCTGCCGGACTCTCGCAGAAGGAAGCAATTGAGGGGACATGCTCCTTTACCGACAGGGGATATACGAGGCCGGCTTCGCCCAGCAGCCAGAGGGCTTTGGCCTGGATCCTGGCCGATTCATGCGCCAGGAGGGAGGCAAGATACGGAATCTTTTCTTCCCACTGATCCCGGTTTTTGGTCAGCGTACCCAGTTCCTTATAAAGATCTTTTTCTGTCATGATCCTGTTTCCTCCGTTTCTGAGCGGGAACAGCCGGTTCCCGTTTTTGGGGGACGGAGCACTATACTAATCTTTTTGCTCCGTGAAATCAACAGTTTACCGGATCCGGAAAACAGGAATGATCCGGAATACATGGCAATTAATCGAAAAACCAGTTTCCGGGAATAACAAAGAAGTGCACCGCGGAAGCGGTGCACCGGGGAGCTGCCGGCTCAGGCGCCTGCAGCGATCCTGAGCGTGATCATCAGCGCAACAGCCAGCAGAAACGGAATCAGCCGGGCAAAAATCTTTTTCAGCATTTGGGTTTCCTGCTGTTATACAATTGCCTTGCCCAGGGCTTTGCAGGCGGACAGCGCTTCGTCATCAGGGGTGTTGTTGGCCTTTACGCTTTCGGCCGCGAGGGTGATTCCCTTTTCCGCGCAGCGGGCTTCCCAGTTGCTCAGCCATTCGCCGACACCCCAGTCATAGCTGCCGAACAGGACGACCTTTTTTCCGGGAAGGGCCGGCTCAATTCCTTCCAGCATCGGCTGGAATTCGCTGTCCTCCAGCTCTTCCGCGCCCATCGCGGGGCATCCGAGCGCAACCGCATCATAGCCGTCCACGCCGTTCACATCCGCACAGGTCAGGAGATCCACATCCGCACCGGCGGCCTTTGCGCCTTCGGCGACAGCGTTTGCCATTGCCTCCGTGTTTCCGGTACCGCTCCAGTAAATAACCGCAACTTTGCTCATTGTAAAAAACCTGCCTTTCGTTTTATAGTCTATTCCACTCCCTTGCGGGAACCAGAACAGCAAATTGATCAGGCTGGAACTGCCAGCCTCTCCAGGGAGTATCCCTGCTGCCAGCAGCGCAGGTATACTTCCGTGCAGCGCCTGCAGCGCGCGAATTGCCGGGCTGCGCCTTCCACATCGTCATACACTTTCCAGATGCCGGAAAGCTTGCACGCATGCTTCCTGTGCATGAATCCGTCCACATCCGCAGGCGGATACCCCAGGAACAATCCGATTTCATGGGGGAAGTCCCGGCTGCCGCGGAGCCGGGAAATCAGCCGGGCGATGCAGGCGTTCGGATTTCCGCAGGCATATCCGCATTCCGCAAGAAGCTGAGCGGCCAGTTCATTCCGGAGATCCTTTTCCAGCATTTTCGGACGATAGAGATATACCAGCGCGCGTCCGTTTTCCCACCGCAGGGGAAGCGCACGAAGCCCCTTGCGGCCCAGGAGCCGGTTCAGCCGGCGCAGTTCTTCCGTCATATGTTCCCGGCTGTCAAACGGGCAGTTGAACATATTTCCGGTTTTCAGGCTGGCCATGGTGGGCGCGCAGCAGCGGATCAGCATTTCGTTCGACATCGTTCCTCCATAATGTTAGCCAAAACTAACCATTATGCAAAAAATAAAAAGCCCTTGAAGATTTCCAAATACAAAATGAACCGGGATTCAAAGAGCGTTAGACAAAACTAACGACATATTAATATCATAGGAGAGTGGGGATTGTCAACTGTTTTTAAAAACCGCTTCCGGAAAACGACGGGGAAACCGACAGGCCATTGACTTAGAGCCTGCTCAAGGCATTACAATCATCAGGACGGGAAGAAAGAACGGGGAGGAAGAAAACGATGAAAGAGAAAATCAATGTTACGGATTACGCGAACCTGATTACCCGGGCACTGCCGAAAGGAATCCTGCTGAACACCAACGGTGACAAGTTCAACGCGATGGTGATCGGATGGGGCCATATCGGGACCCTGTGGAGCAAACCCACCTTCCATGTGTATGTCCGGCAGGGACGCTATACCAAGAGCCAGCTGGACAAAACCGGTGAGTTTACGGTCAGCGTTCCGCTGGACAAGCCGGACCCCGCGATCACCAAAATCTGCGGCTGGCAGTCCGGATACAAAATCGACAAGGTGAAGGAAGCCGGGCTGAAACTGGAAAAGGCGGAGGTGATCCATACCCCGGGAATCCGGCAGTATCCCCTGACGATTGAGTGCCGGATCCTGTATTCCCAGGACCAGGACCTGGAAAAAATCCCGAAGGATATCCTGGAAAGGATGTATCCGCAGGACGTGGAGGGCGATTACCCGATGGCCAACCGGGACTTCCACACCATGTACGTCGGCGAGATCGTGGATGCCTATATCATCCGATGATGTAAAAAAATGAATGCGGCTGTCCGCACCGGCCTGTGAAAAAACCGGCGCGGACAGCCGCACTGTTTTTCCGGGCGCGCATTGCGCATCATGCCCGGCAGAAGCTGACATCCGTTTTACGTGTTTTCCGTGCCGCGTTTTGCCATCCGGCGAGCAATTTCCAGCAGCAATGTACCGATCAGGCTGACCACGGCCCAGGAAATGAACACGCCGTCCCAGCCAAAGCTGTCGCTCAGATATCCGGCGAAGGAACCGGAGAACGCGCTGCCGACATAGACCATCGCATCCAGCAGGCCGGCAGCCAGTGCCACGCGGTTCAGACGGGAGTACATCAGGGGCATCAGGTTTGTCAGCAGCGGATTCAGCCCGTAAGCCATGGCGGAAACCAGCACCAGTACAACGACGCAGCCCGGAAAGCTCTGTCCCGAGACAGGCCCAAGCGCCAGGCTCAGCACTGTGCATACGGCGAACAGGATGCCCGAGGAAAGGAACAGGTTACCTGTCCGTTTATATGCGGCCCGGCCCATCTGAATACCCAGGAAATTGACGCAGGGGATGATCAGGATGATTCCGACCGCGCTGTTCAGGTCAATACCCTGCGTATCCATGAGCAGTTTGGCAGCCCAGTAGGCAATGCTGTCGCGCACATACCCTTCGGCAGCACAGCAGACCAGCAGCAGGATCAGGTTGGTACCCAGCAGCAGTTTCCAGACCGGGGCGCGCTCCTGCGGCTGCTCCCTGTTCTGTGCCTGGATATCGGCGGAAGTATTCCGGATGACCAGAATGGACGGTACGGCGATCCCTGCCGTGACCAGACCGGAAACCAGGAATGCCGCGCGCCAGCTGAGCAGACTGGTGAGCAGCCCGGAAAGCGCCCAGGCCAGGAGATAGCCGATAATCAGGGTCAGGGACATGAAAAATGCCGCGTGATCCCGCACGGTCTCCCGAAACTGGGAAACAATAATCCGCATGATGGGTGTCCAGATCATGGACTGAAGCAGTCCGTTGACAAACCAGAGTGCCACCAGCAGCGGGAAGGCCGCGGAGACAGAAAAAACCACGTTGACCAGCGATGAACCCAGCAGGCCGATCAGCATCAGGCGCGGCGCGGGATACCGGTCTGCCAGCAGGCCAGAAATGATCTGCCCGGCGGCATAGGGGATGGCAAAGCATGTGGGGATCAGTCCCGCCTGCGCGGCACTGATGCCGAATGTTTCAGCGATTGCATTCAGGGACGGTGACAGATTGCAGCGTGAGATATATGCCGATGTATACGCTGCAAAGCATGCGATCAGCAAACAAAGCTCATTTTTCGTATAGCGTTTCATGGCGTTTCACATTCTTCTCCGGTTTTTCGATCATGCCCGGCAGAAGCTGATTTCCGCACAGACCGGGTAATGGTCGGACAGGTAAACACCATTCTCCTGATCTGTCCATTTGCAGACGCTGCTGCAGCATAAAGCACCCTTCAGCACGATGTAATCGATCTGGCAGGGCGGATCGGCCGGAATGTTTCTTCCGTAATTGTGAAAAGTGATTCCAATGGAACGGGTGACATCCGTGAGGCCGGGATCCTGTTTCAGGATTCCCATTTCCTCACTGTCCGGTTCAGCATTAAAATCCCCGGCCAGAATCAACGGAACGCCCGAAAATGTTCCGGGTTCCTCCGCATGACGCAGGATCAGGGCAAGGCCCTGTTCGCGGGCTTCTTTTCCCCGGTGATCCAGGTGGGTGTTGAGCACGCGGAACACCTGTCCGCTTGCTTCCTCCATCAACACCGCGTCTGTGCAGCAGCGGGGGCAGGAGCTCTGGCCGGGGTAGCGGCTTCCGGGTACCGACGGGGTTTCGGACAGCCAGAAGGTGTGCATTTCCAGCAGCTGGTAATTATCCTTCCGGAACATGACCGTCATCTGCTCGCCGTCCAGCTTTTCACTGCGGCCGCAGCCGACCGCGTAATAATCCGGAAAGCTCTTTTTCAGCCATGCGGACATATGCGGTTCCACTTCCTGGAAACAGATGACGTCCGGCTTTTCACGGCTGATGGTCCGCTTGATCAGGGGCTGGCGGTAAACAAAACTGTTTTCTCCATCCTGCGGGCGGTCGACGCGCAGATTGAACGTGACGAATTTCATGTCCATTTCCTTCCTTCTCGGGTACATTTTTGTGATCGGAGAACCAATTTTCGGAAATCATCTGGAAAAGCGCGGGGCAATCTGGTAAGGTAAAAGAAAAAAACAGGAGGACAGGCAGCATGGATTGGCTGGAGGAAGCGACACAGCCTGTTTTTGACAGGCTGACAGCGCTCGGAAGGAACAAACTGGCGCAGATGTACCGCGCCTGTTTTCGCAGCACCTGGGATACCACCCTGCAGCGGTCAGACGGCACGGTGTTCCTGGTGACGGGAGACATTCCCGCCATGTGGCTTCGGGATTCTTCCGCCCAGGTATACCATTATGTGCCGCATGCCGGGAAATACCGGGAGGTTTCCGAGGCAATCCTGGGACTGCTGGAGCGGCAGTTCCGCTATATCATCCTGGATCCGTATGCCAACGCGTTCAACCGGGAAGCGAACGACCACCGGAGCCACCTGGATGACACCAGCTGGACGGAGGAAGCGCGGCCCTGGATCTGGGAACGCAAATATGAAGTGGACTCCCTGTGCTATCCGGTCCGCCTGGCATATCATTTCTGGAAAACAACAGGATCCGCCGCCTGGTGCGGCGAGTCTTTCCTGCAGGCTGCGAAGCAGATCCTTTCCACCTGGGCAACGGAGCAGCACCATGCGGAACAATCCCCGTATTATTTCCGCCGGGTCTGCCGCCGGGCTTCTGATACGCTGTCCCATGACGGCCACGGGGCTCTGGCAGCCTGGACCGGCATGACCTGGAGCGGCTTCCGCCCCAGTGATGACGCCTGCATGTACGGCTACCTGATCCCGGCCAATTTCTTTGCTGCAAAATCGCTGGAGCAGATGGAAGAAATCTTTGAAGCGCTGCTGCCGGAAGAAAACATGACCGGGCGTATCCGCGCACTTCGGGAGCAGATCCAGGAAGGCCTGCGGAAATACGCAGTGACAGAGCATCCTGAATTCGGCACGGTATATGCCTATGAAACGGACGGCATGGGACAGTTCAACCTGATGGATGACGCCAATGTCCCCAGCCTGCTCAGCCTGCCGTACCTGGGATGCGTGGATGCCGGTGATCCGGTATACCAGGCGACCCGCCGCATGCTGCTCAGCCCGGCAAACCCATATTATTACTCAGGGACCTGCGGGCGGGGAATCGGAAGCCCCCATACCCCGCCGGATTACATCTGGCCCATTTCCCTGTGCATCCAGGGACTGACATCGACGGACCCGGAAGAAATACGGGAGACTGCCCGACTGCTCGAAAACATGGACGCAGGCACCCTGCTGATGCACGAGGGCGTTTACAAGGATGATCCCGCACAGTACACCCGCCCGTGGTTTGCATGGGCCAATTCCATCTTCAGCGAGTTCGTGGAAAAAGCGGTGAGCGACCTGTAATTCCGGCCGGTTATTTTTCCGGGAAGAACGGCTGGGAGAACGCGGCCATACCCCAGCTCAGGCACATCTCCACGCGGATATACTGCTCGTCGCCCTGGTATTTATAGGCGGCTGTTTTTCCCTTGCCGGTCTGCAGCTGGCGCAGCTGGCCGCCCTGGCCGATGAAGCGGAAGGTTTTTTCCGGCAGGTCGAAAACGGAATCATGGTGGCATTCGGCCACGATCCATTCGCCGTCGGTATACAGGCGCTCAAAAACGGCACCGTTGGAAGCATAGAGGCTGCCATGGCGCAGCGCGTCCAGGATGCCTTCCTTCGTTTCTTCCTTTACCTGCACCATGTTCCAGGCATTGTGCATATCCCTGATGCTGTGGAAATCATCGTTGCCGGTACACCATACACGCTTTCCCGCGGTCAGGGCAGCGTCCCATACGTCGGTGGCCAGGTGGCCGGGACCGGTAAACAGATCGCCGTTGATGATTTCGATGGCGGTGTAGTTTTCCAGCTTTTGGGCCATTTCACCGGAGAAGTAGTCGCTGAACCGCCAGTGGGGATGCGCGAGGATTGCGATACCGCCGTCCTTCACGATTTCATCGATCACGCGCTGGTAGTCCTCCAGGGTGTAATCCTCCGAATCCTTCTGAATAATATCTTCCTGGAAGGTCATGCGGCAGCCGATGCCCAGGATGTGGTGGCCGTAGGAATCCTCACGGCCTTCGATCAGGATGCACCGGCCGTTATCCGGATCGGTGCCTTCGATGGGCCGGTACATCTCCTTTTTTCCGGAAGTGGTGTGATCGGTGATCGCCAGGAAGCGGTACTGCATCCAGGGAGATGATTTGTAGCGGCAGAAACGGAAGTAATGATCTGCCGTATCCTCCAGTGTATGGCCGCCGTCCGATACGGTGGTATGGGTATGGAAGTTTCCCCGCAGCCAGGTGCCGTCTTCATAATAGGGAGAAATCCAGCGCATGGTATCCGTCTCCTGTTCTTCAGATTTTGATTCAGGCCGGACCGGAAACGGTCCGGCTTTCCATATTTTTCAGTCACAGACAGATCTTTTACCGCTTCTGCTGGGTAGGGCCGTAATTGGCCGCGCCGGTGTAGATCACGTCATCGGGGCCGGGCAGCACCTTTTCTTTGCGCAGGTCCCGCTGGTACAGGCGCAGGTGCTCTCCGTGGGGAGTGATATCCACGACGTCCGGGCCGCGCCAGAATACGGTGTACTCCCGGCCGGCGGCGGTTTCCTTTTTCCGCACGGTGCGCAGGGGATGACGCAGGGTAAAGGTATCGCCGGGGGCAAGCTCAGGGGACAGGATCAGGCCGTTTTCCTCCCGGAGGGGAACGGGATTTCCGTTCACCGCGCATTCCGGCTGATTCCCCATAAAGGGATACCGCCGGAAGGCGGCACGGCCGCCGTCTTTCAGCGTCAGCCGCATTCCGCCGCGGTCCGGATAATCGCTTTCAAGCCGCCAGGCGGAGGTTTCCCGGTCCAGCGGAATATTCACCACAAAAGCGCTGCCTTCTTCCGTAACCGCCCGGTCCCATACCAGCTGAATCGCGACCGGCGCGGTGCCCGCACAGCAGCCTGCGATGGAGCGGAATTTGGAGAGGGAAATGCTGTTGGGCAGGGAACCGCCGGTAAACCCGCCGATCATCCGACTGCCGATATCGTGCCAGGTGGTGCTTTCCGTGTCGGGACGGCTGTTGTCCTCCACGACATAGGAGGCACTGGTGACCTGGTTTTCCACCAACTGGTTGCGGGAGAACAGCACGATATCCTGCCAGTATTCCGGGTAACCGCGGCGGACCAGCTTATCCGCCATCACGAGCATATCCTTGATGCAGCATGTTTCACAGTGCTCCTCCGCCATGGGATGCCACTGGGCATATTCCGGCACCCAGCCAAAGGAGGAGGACAGGGAGCGCACATAATCATAGATGCCTTTCGCGGCAGCCAGGTATCCGGGATCGCCGGCGGCCTCCGTCAGGTCCGCGAGGCCGGAAGCGACCCAGACAGCGGAATGGACGTGGCCGAAGAACGCGTACTGCCAGCTGAAATACCGGGACGGCCCCAGCAGCTGGTTGGCCAGGCCCTGCGCAAGGTCCAGCGCGGCTTCGTCCCCCCATTCCAGCGCCCGGGTCATGAGGGCGGGGATGACCACGCCATTGCGGATGGGCTGCTCGCCGCGCCCGGTATGGCGGGTGAGGTCAAACCCGCCGTCCAGCAGGTAAACATCGTTGGGGAACTCATAGATCGGCTTCTCCTCCGGAGAATCCCCGGACCAGAATGTCCGTACCTTCCGCTCGATAACCAGGGAACGCATTCCGTGGATCAGGCCCGAAATCCGGGTTTCCATTTCCTGATCCCCGGGATTTTTGCGGAGAATGCGGTTCAGGGCCGGGAGGATATAGCCCATCTCGTGGAAAGAGGCGTGCATGGTGTGCGTCCAGGGATAAGGCCGGTGATAGCGCAGGCCCTTCGGCCCCCAGCTGTCGCGCAGGAAAGCCTCAAATCCCGCCAGCACTTCCTTTCCCTCCTCGGTGCCCAGGACCTGCATCGCGCTGTCCAGCCCCTCGTACCAGGAGCCGACCAGTTCCGCGTCGTCCACGCGGCAATGGGCCGCTTCCGCCGGTTTCTGGTTCGGCAGAATCAGCCAGTAGGGCAGATATCCGTTTTTTTCATCGACCATGCTGGTGAGGTAATGGTGCGCCAGTTTCGCCATATTCCATGGATCGAAATGCTGATATCCCGGCATGGGTATGACCGCCTTTCCATAAGCGTTTTCTGATTGACTTCATCTTATAGTATTCCCCTGCGCGTGTAAAGCCGATATCAGGAAAATGGTGTGCAAATCATAAAAAAAGACGCTTAAAAATGTATAATCTGGTTTAAAAATGGACAAATATCATAAAATTGGTGTCAACATCAGATGTTTTAACTTGTCAATTTCAGACATGATTGCTATGCTTTGAGTATCAGAACGAGGCAAAAAACAGAAGACGTGATCCGGATCCCAAATCTAAATGATGAAAGGAGGTAACGGCCGTGACGGTTTCAGTTCAGACAGACCGGTTCAAAAAACGGCGTTCCTTCCTGCGGCGGGTAAAAAAGCATAAGCTTCATCTTATGATGATCATCCCGGTGATCCTCTGGTACCTGCTGTTCAAGTACGGCCCCCTGTACGGCGTCACGCTGGCTTTCAAGGAATTCCAGCTGCTCAAGGGCATCACGGGAAGCCCGTGGGTCGGCCTGGACAACTTCAACCGGCTTTTCAACAGCAATAACTTCTGGAATGTATTCCAGAATACCATTATTATTGCCGGACTGAAATTCCTGTTCGGCTTCCCCGCACCCATCATCCTGGCCCTGATGCTCAACGAGCTGCGGGGGCAGAAATACAAGCGGGTGGTCCAGTCCCTGAGCTACCTGCCGCATTTCATCTCCTGGGTTATCTTGACCGGTATCTTCATGGTCATTCTTTCCCCAACCCGCGGTCCGGTGAACACGCTGCTCAAATCCATGGGCATGGAAAGCATCTATTTCCTGGGCGATCCCAAGTATTTCCGGGGAACGCTGGTGGTGACCGGCATCTGGAAGGGTATCGGCTGGGGTTCCATCGTGTACCTGGCCGCCCTGGGCGGCGTCAACGAGGAACTGTATGACGCGGCACGGGTGGACGGATGCGGCCGGTGGGGCCGGATCTGGCATGTGACGCTGCCCGGCATCGCCCCGGTGGTGACCATCATGCTGATCCTGAACATGGGCAGCCTGGTGGAGGATGATTTTGACCAGATCTTCAACCTGCTGAACGACGCGGTCCTGGGTGTCGGCGACGTCCTGGGAACGTTTATTTACCGCCAGGGCGTGAAAAACCTGGATTACGGATATGCCACAGCTGTGGAGCTGTTCCGCAATATCATTTCCCTGGTGCTGGTGCTGAGCGCCAATTTCATCTCCAAGCGTATCAACGAATACGGCCTTTGGTAAGGAGGGAAGCAGAATGAGCACTGTTGCCACGGCGGCTCCGAAGCGGAAGAAGCACCGGATATATGAAAGCAAGGGTGAGCCGTATTTCCAGGCGTTCCTGGTGATCTTTTTCGCCCTGCTCAGCATTACCTTCCTTTATCCCTATTGGCATGTACTGGTGAATTCCTTCACCACGCCGGATTTTGCCTCCGCAGCGGGATTCCGGCTGTGGCCCCAGAAATTCTCCACTGACGCCTACAGGCACATGCTCAGCGCGAACTTCCTGTGGAGCGGATACAAAAACACCCTGATCGTATGCTTCCTGGGCTGGGCATGTTCCATTACGGGCGTGGTGCTGTCCGCCTATCCCCTCTCCAAGAGGGATCTGCCCCTGCGCGGGCTGTTTACATCCATCATCCTGGTGACCATGTTTGTATCCGGCGGCATGATTCCCACGTACCTGCTGGTGAACAATACCCTGAAGATGCGGAACAGCTTCTTCGCCATCATCCTGCCGCACTGCATCAGCACCTCCCACGTGATCATCGCACGCAACTATTTTATGTCCCTGCCGAACGACCTGGAGGAGGCGGCCACCATTGACGGGGCCAACAGCTGGCAGGTGCTGTGGCGGATCATGCTGCCGCTGAGCGGCCCGATCCTGGCCACGATCAGCCTGTGGGTTATCGTGAGCAACTGGAACGCGTACTTCAACTGCCTGCTTTACATCACCGATCCCAATAAATTTGTGCTGCAGGTGGTGCTGCGCCGCATCATCCTGACGGACTCCAAGGAAATGACCGCCGCGAGCGAGGCTGTGGCCAACACGACCGATACGGATATCGTGACCCTTCGCGCCGCGTCGATCATGCTGGCTACCGTCCCGATCCTCTGCGTGTACCCCTTCCTGCAGAAGTATTTCGTGAAGGGCGTACTGATCGGCTCCCTCAAGGGCTGATTCCCAAACCGTACCCGATCAGGGGGCTATCCCTGATTAGATAAATTGAAGGAGGTATTCCCATGAAAAAAGGTCTTGCCCTGCTCCTGGCTCTGGTCCTTTGCATCAGCTGCGTAAGCGCGCTGGCGGATGTGGACCTGAGCAAATACGTGTCCAACCCGGACGAGAAGATCACCATCGCGTGGCTGGCCGGTCATGATACCGACGCCATCCCGGAGGGCGATACGGTCGTTGCCTGGCTGGAAGAAAAGTTCAATGTGGACCTGGACGTCTGGTTCATCGAGCGTGAGAACTACGACGAGCTGCTGACCGCGCGTATCGCGGGCGGCGAAGTGCCGGACGTGTTCATGCTGCAGGACGCCTCGCAGTTCTCCAAGTGGGTCAAGCAGGGCGTTGCCATGGAGCTGCCCCTGGAAGTGATCCAGCAGTGCATGCCGGAAAGCTATAAATGGCTGATCGAATATGATCCGGAGTGCTTCAGCAACGTTTCCTACAACGGAAAGAACTACGGCCTGCCCCGCGTGAACGGCGACGGTTACTTCAACTACGCACCCTTCTGGCGTGCAGACTGGCTGGCCAAGTTCGGTTACACCGACGGCAAAGTGCCCATGACCCTGGAAGAATGTGAAGAAGTGTTCTACAAGTTCGCCAATGAAGACCCGGACGGCAACGGCGAGAAGGACACCTACGCCCTGAGCAACACCGGTATGAACCCCATCTTCGGCGCTTTCGGCGCGCTGCCGGACCGCTGGGTGGATGACGGGGAAGGCAACCTGGTGTTCGGCGCTGTGTATCCCGGCATGAAGGACGCCCTGACGCTGCTGGCCAAGTGGTATGCCGACAAGCTGATTGACCCCGAATTCATCACCGGCGAAAACCAGGGCGGCTACTGGGCCCTGTCCGTTCCGTTTGAAAACGGCCAGATCGGCTTCTCCTCCTCCGGCGCCTACTATCACCTGGCTCCTGACTTCGACGGACCCAAGAACGAGGAAACCGGCGAGGGCGGCAACTTCCAGTACGGCCGCACCATGCGGACCTTCGCGGCGACCGAAGGCCTGGGCTATGACAAGATGATCATCGGCTACAACCCCACCGGCCCGGACGGAAAGCAGGGCGGCGAGAGCTGGGGCCTGACCACTTCCGAAGCCATCGTGTTCAGCTACAAGCTGGCCGATCAGCCCGCCAAGGTGGCCCGCATCCTGGAGATCATCAACACCATCGGTTCCGATTTCGACACCTGGCTGAAGATCTGGAACTGGGACCTGGAATCCGACCAGTATGACTATGACGACCTGCTGGGCTATATCCCGAAGGAAGGCCATACCCGCGCGGATGAAGGCACCCACACCAATATGTTCAACACCCTGCAGAATCCCTACTTCGCCATGAAGGTGAAGCCCGCGCAGTGGAACTGGGGCAAGACGCTGCCGCAGTTCCGCACCGGCGGATACTCCAACACCAAGCTGCCCATCACCACCGCTTCCCAGCCCCAGTACTGGGAGAGCCTGGAAACCCTGCGCAAGATGACCTATGTGCAGATCATCACCGGCGAAAAGCCCGTGGACGCTTTCGATGACTTCGTGAAGCAGTGGAACGAAATGGGCGGCGCGAAGATCACTGAAGAAGCCAACGAGTGGTATCATTCCCGCTGATGAAAGCCGTGACCGCTGAACACGGCCCGGCCGGCCGGGCAGCCTGCCTGCGGGCGGCTGCCCCGGCAACTGAATAACCTGTTTCGGCGGGGCCGTCTTTGCGGCGGCCCCGCTGTCAATGCATGCCGGGAAACCGGCAGAAAGGAAGCACACATATGCCCCTGCCGGATGCCTTTCAGACCAAACATCCCCTCCGTTTCCGGAAGGACGGGGGATACCGCATCCTGATGATGAGCGACGCCCACCACAAACCCGCCCAGGGAGCACGCACCGTCCGTGCCATGGAAACCCTGATCGACGCCACAAAACCGGACCTGGTGCTGCTGAACGGCGACAATGTTGCCGGCTTTACCTGTAAGGAAATGTTCGAGCAGCAGCTGGCGGAACTGGTATCTCCCATGGAGAAGCGCCGTATCCCCTGGGCCCATGTGTTCGGCAACCATGACCAGACGCCGGAGGTGTCCAAAAAAGAACAGGAGGCCGTTTACGAATCGTATCCCTGGTGCGTTTCCAAGGCCGGGCCGGAGGAACTGCCGGGCTCCGGAAACTATTTCCTGCCGATCCTGAACGAAAAGGACGAACCGGTCTTCGGCGTGTGGGGAATCGATTCCCAGCAGGATTTCAAAACCCAGACTGTTCCCCTGGATTATCCCGGTGACCTGTACTGGGACGTGCTGATGCCCAGCCCGATCGTATCCTATTCGGATTATGACTTTATCCGGTTTGAGCAGGTGATGTGGTACTGGAACACATCGGTGGAGCTGGAACGGCTGTGCGGGCGGAAAATCCCGTCCCTGATGATGTTCCATATTCCCCTGATTGAATTCCACGCGATGCTGCGCAACGCCGGCCGCACCCAGCTGCGGGGTGAATACAACGAGCGTGTGAGCGCATCGGATATCAATTCCGGAATCTTCGCCGCCGCGTTCCAGCGGGGCGACGTGAAAGCGATGTTTGCGGGCCATGACCACATCAACACCTTTGACGGTGTTTATGCCGGTATCCATATGGGATTTGACGGGAGCATCGGCTACGACGCCTACGGCACCCGGGAAAACGATCCGGGGCATGACCGGGAGCGCCTGCGCGGCGGGCGGCTTTTCGATATCCGCCTGTCGGATCCCTGGGATATCCGCACGGATATGGTGTTCGTGAGTGATTTTGAATGAGCATCATGCGGATAACAAAAACATGGCATGGGGGATGATCATCCTGTGCGGCTGACAAAAAAGCGAAAAATGACCATATCCGGCGGCCTGACTGCCTTTGCCGTGGTTCTGGCCGTGCTGTCCCGCAGTTCCTGCTGCTACCTGGCAGCCCTTGCGATGGGGATCAGCACCCTGGGAGACGCGCTGCTGGCCGGGTATCCGGAATGCGTTGAAAACAAGCTGGTCAAAGGCGCGCTTGCTTTTTTTGCCGCGCATATCCTGTATATCTGTACGCTTCTTGTATCGTACGGGAAAAGTATTCCGGCACTCCTGCCCCGTTTCGCACTGCCATTTGTCCTGTTCCTTGCCCTGACGGTCCTCCATGGCCTGCTGTTTTATTCCCGCGGAAATTCCGGGTTTTCAACGGGGCTTTTCACAGCGGCATCCTTCTACCTGCTGACGGTGGGCATCCACGCGGCAGCCGCGGTCACTGTATACGGACAGGCGGGCGAAGGATACCTGCTGAGCGCGGCGGGAGCGATTCTGTTTTTCCTGTCGGACGCGGTCCTGCTGGCCCGGAAATACGGGACTGTCCGGGGGAAATATGTGACGGCAGTGATCTGGCTTACTTACGTCCCGGCGCAGCTTTGCCTGATCACCGGGATATTCCTGACACGGAGCGTATTTGCCTGATCCGGTATGAAGATCACCGGCGGTTTCCGGTACGGACGGCCATACGGATGGTTCCCTCATCCAAAATGGATTTCCGGTGTTTGCGAAACAGGAGAATTTCGTGTATATTCAAACCAAAGGAAATTCAACAACGGATGCGGAGGAGACTGTCGTGAAGGGTAAACGGATGATCAATGTGGCCAGTATCTGGATCATTGTGATTTTTACCGTGATCGCCGTGATGCTGTCCGGCATCTTTATGCTGGTTTACTCATCCATCCAGAACCAGGAAGCAAACAGCACCCTGCGGGAGGAAGCCTCAATCCTTTCGGACAACGCGGATTACCAGATTATGACGCCGATGCGCACGGAACCGGTCCGGCGGCTGTCCGCAAAGGAAGGAATGACGGGAACCGTCCAGTCCGTCTCCCTGAAGGGGGAGGCCGACAGCACGGAAATCAAAAAGATGTCCGAGTGGTGCGCATCGGCATGCGCGGCGATTCCGACCTGCGACCGGGTGCTGCTGTATTTCCCGGAGGCCAGAATGGCCGTCGGTTCAGACGGCGTCCATTTTATCGCGGATAAAAAATATACGGTAAAGAAAAGCGCCTATTCGTTTTTGCTGAACGTTGAGCCGGAAGACATGGTCTGGCTGAGGCAGCCGCTTGCCGAAAGCGGGGAGGAGATTCCCTACATCGTGTACACGGGTCCGCTGCCCGGTGTTTTTCCTGAAGGAAAAACGCCGATGATCGTATCCGCGGTGAAGGAGGAAAAGCTGCATACGCTGCTGCAGCGTTCGCTGCGCACGCTGGGCGAATCGGACCAGGTGTTCCTGGCCGACGTGCAGGGCGTGATCTGGAGCGCGGCAGACACTTCACTGGTCGGCGTTCCCTTGCCCAACACGCAGAACGGGGAACATTCCTGGAGGCTTCAGGACGGCCGGGAGGCCCTGCTTGCGGAAAGCTCCAGCGCTGCCAGCGGTTTCATTTATGTACTGGCTCGCCCGAATTCCGGCCGGCTGCGGAATTACAACAGCACCCTCACCCTGGTGGCGGTGATCTGCTTCGTACTGCTGTGCGCCGGAATGATCGCGGTTCTGTGGGTGCAGATTACCCACTATTCCCGGCCGATGCGGCAGCTGATCCGCCATATCGATATCCCGGAAGACGAAAAAAGCGGCGGAAGCCTGGTGACTTCGCCCATTGAGCATTTTTCCCGCATTGAAACAGCGCTGCAGGACATGAGTAAAATCAGGACGCAGCAGGCACAGTTCCTGCAGAAAAACCAGAGAACGCTGCGGGACGCCTGGCTCAACTGCCTGATGTACGGCGAGGCCCAGTATACCGGGCCGATGCCCCAGCTGGGGATCGATTTTGCCTATCCCCATTTCCAGGTGGTGATCATGTCCAATGTGCCCTCCCCGGAAACGGAGAAGAGCGTGCTGGCATGCTTCCCGGACAAGTATAAGATCATCGCGTTTACCAGCCGGGAAAAGGAGCGGGTGCTGCTGATCAACCACGGCATGGATGCGGACGCGGTTCCCGGAATCCTGATGAAGGCGTCGAAAATCCTGGATGAGAAGCATATTCCCCTGGCATTCGGCGTCGGCGTGATGGTGGACACGGAAAACCGTGTGCAGGTCAGCTTCCGCTGCGCGCGCCGCGCGCTGTCGAACCGCTACTTCGGCGAGGCCGGCCGGGTGAGCGTTTTTGAAGCGAAGGAAACACCCCGGGGCGAGGCTGAGCTGACCCAGCTGATTTCCCGGTTCAATTCCCTGACATCCATGATCCGCCGCCAGGCGGCTGATGAGGCGAACGAGGAAATTGACGCGATCGTGGCGCAGCTGAAGGAAAACACACCCTACCTGAACATTGTGCGGAGCGTGATGCTGACCGCGGCCATGTTCCTGTGCAAGATCGTGTATGACATGAAAAGCAGCCCCGAAGACGTGTTCGGCGATGACCTGATGAACACCTACTACCATCTTGAGGACATCAGCGCTTTCTCCACCCGCCTGAAGGAAGACAGCATGACCCTGATTGCCTATCTGTCCAGGGAAAGCAGTGAAGGCAACCGGAGCGTGGTCGAGTATGCCATCCTGCATATCCGCAACACTCCGCCGGCCGAGCTTTCCACCCAGTCCATTGCGGATGCGCTGAGCATCAGCACCGGGCACCTGAGCCGTGTATTCCACCAGGAAACGGGGAAAAAGCTGGTGGATTACCTGCAGGAGGTGCGGATGGAACATGCCGCGCGCCTGATCCGGGAAAACGAGCTGACCAACGAAGAAATCTGCGCAGCCATCGGATACAGCCGGCTGCAGTATTTTTCCACCAAATTCAAGGAATACTACGGGGTAACCCTGAATGAATACCGCCGCAGAAACAGCGCCGGGCAGGACGAGCCTGCGGCGGGGAATGCAGCCAAATAAAAAAGGAGCGCCGTTATGGCCGACCTGCTTCGGTTCCTGGCCCCGCATGACATGGCCTTTACCGGGATATACCGGGATTATCTGGAATTTACCCTGAGCCGGCAGCTTCTGGTTCCGGAACTCTGGGCAGATTTCGTGCGCGTTTTTACGGCGGATTCCGATGATCCGGACAAGGGCTGGCGGTGTGAATACTGGGGCAAAATGATGCGAGGCGCATGCCTTTGCTACCGGGCAACGGGGAATGAGGAACTGTACGGGCTCCTTCGGGAAACAGTCCGGAGCCTTCTGTGCACACAGCGGGAGGACGGCCGGATTTCCACCTATTCCGCTTCCGCCCAGCTGACAGGATGGGACCTGTGGGGCCGGAAATATGTGATGACCGGTCTTCTTCACTTCCTGGAAATATGCCGGGAGGAGAATGAGCGGAAGCAGATCCTGCATGCCCTGATCCGGCACGCGGACGCAGTGACCGACCAGTGCGGCCCGGGGAAAACCAATATTACGGAAACATCCGATTACTGGGGCGGGGTCAATTCCTGCTCCATCCTGGAGCCGTTCATGGCCCTTTACGGCCTGACCGGGGAAGAACGGTACCTTCGCTTTTCCGAATATATCCTGTCGACCGGCGGATGCCGGGACGGCAACCTGATTGAAATCGCGCTGGAAGGCAGGATACCGCCTTATCAATACCCGGAAACCAAGGCATATGAAACAATCTCCTTTTTTGAAGGCGTACTGGCCTATTACCAGGCGACGGGGAAGGAAAGGTACCTCTGTGCCGTGATCAACTTTTTCCATGCGGTTGAGGAGACGGACCTGACCATTATCGGCTGCTGCGGATGCACCGATGAGCTGTTTGACCATTCCACGCTCCGGCAGGCGGAGGCTTCCGGGAAAATCATGCAGGAGACCTGCGTCTCTGTGACCTGGATGCGGCTGTGTACCCGGCTGCTGCTGATGACCGGGGACAGCCGGTATTATGACCGGATCGAACGGACAGGGTATAATGCGCTTTACGGAGCGGTGAACCTGTACGGCCTGCCCCAGTACGACCGGCCGTCGAAGACAATGATGTGCGGCCTGCCGTTTGACAGTTACAGCCCGCTGACGGACAGCCGGCGGGGCAACGGCATTGGCGGGCTGAAACGGTTTTCATTCGGCGGATTCTATGGATGCTGTGCCTGCATCGCCTCGGCGGGGATCGCGCTGCTGCCGCTGACGGCGGTCCTGCAGGGCAAAGACGGCGTATATATCAACGCGATGTTTTCCGGCCGGGCGGCCTTCCGCACCGCGGACGGAAAACATACGGCACTGACTGCCGAAAGCGGCTATCCGCGGGAGGGAACCATGCGGATGACGGTGGAAACGGAGGAAGGACCGGAAGCGTTCACAATGCGGCTGCGCGTTCCGGAGGAAACAGCGGAAACAGAAATCCTGGTGAACGGTGTCCGCCAGGAGAAGCTGCCCCGGGAGAGAGGGTATGTATGCCTGAAAAGGCGCTTTTTTTCCGGAGATACGGTGGAGATCCGCGGGCGAATCCCGCTGGTCCGGGAGACCATCGGCGGCAGCGACGCTTTCCGGTACGGCTGCATCGTGCTGGCCCGGGATGAAGCAAAGGAACCGGACTTTGACAGCCCGGCCATGCTGCCGGACGGTCCGGTTTCCTGGAGGCTGCTGACACCGGAACCGGATGAAATGATCCGGATCCGGATCGACCGGGAACCGGATCACACGCCCCTGCTGCTGACGGATTACGCGTCCTGCGGAAAACATTGGAACCGGGAGAAAAACCGGGTTACGGTCTGGATGCGGAGATCCACAGGAGCCGATCCTGGCGGGGATGGGAGAAGCGCAGGATGAAATCACCGGCACTGCCGGATAGCATCTCCCCCGTGTCCTGGTCTTTGAGCGTAAAGACCTGTCCGCCTGACGCGAAGGGCAGGGTAACGGACAGGCAGCCTTCCATGCATTTTTCCTGGCGGAACGCCAGCAGTACGCCGGAAGCGGATTCCGCATCCCAGAAGGCATAGGCGGTGAAACCGTATACATCCTTCTCCGTATGCCACGGGGTCAGCAGATAAAAGTCTTTGAGCAGATAAGCGTTGACCTGCTTCCATTCCCGGAGGCCCCAGCGGAGCATTTCGAAATCCTGGTCCGGATCCTGTACAAACTGGGAATCAACGTTCAGGACCGGCAGGTAGGAAGCCCGCCATACGTAATGGTCCAGCGTTCCGGAGGGAGAAAGCATATCCGGCTTTTCCTTGTTGTTTGCCCCGCAGAAGGGGACCCAGCGGTTGAAGGAAGTGGTCATGGAAAGGCGGAGCGCTGCGGTGGTCCGGTCCGCATCGCTGCGAAGAAGCGGTATGCCCCGCCGCAGGGATTCCAGGTCGTTTCTTCCGCCGCCGCTGGCGCAGGAATCCACAAAGGCGCAGCCGCCGTAAGATGATGTGCAGGCAATGATTTCATCCCACAGGCGGTAATGGGCATCGATAAACCGGCATTCGGTGATGCCGGCGCGGTCTTCGCCTTCGAGACTGTCCAGATGCTGCCACAGGAGCGCCTGGTCGCTGTTGTTGTCCTCCCGGTACATTTCCACCCGGTTTTCCTGCAGGGTGCGCAGGATGCGCTGCAGGGTCCACCGGAAACAGGCGGGATCCCCGATGTTGTTGGAAACTGCTTTGACGCCCGGCAGCCGGATGGCCCAACGGGGATCGTAGTTCCAGCTTTTTGCCAGGGATTCCGGATCGGTGACCCTTTCCGGTTCGAACCACATGATGGTTTTCATGCCATGGGCCCGGGCATAATCCGTGGATTCGAGGAAGGTGCTTCCCGGCCACTTCACGGGATCCAGGCACCAGGTGCCGACCGTACCCCACCAATCCTCCTTCGGACTGGAACCATCGGGAGCGACATACCAGCCGGCATCAAACCAGCGGAAATCCACTTTTGCGTCTTCCGAGATCATCTTCTCCAGGGAAGGCTTCCAGGTTGTCCGGTCTTCCGAGATGCTGCCGTCGGAATTGGGACGTCCGGTGTCGCCCGCAATGCAGCAGGTGGAAAACGGGGCGAGCCGGCGACCCGTACTGTCTGCCCGGGGCAGGTTGTACGCGATAAACCAGCTGCGCCAGAAATTGACAGCATAATCCTCGCTGCGCATCCGGTACGGGGCACGGACAAACAGGGCAGTGCGTATTTTTTCCCCGGGACGAAGCTTTGCATTCAGACGGTTGACTGACCGTGCTGTAACCATCGTGACGCCGGATGCGGCATCATAGCGAAAGCCGGCCCGCCAGGTCCCGGCCCAGCCGATGGCCAGGATGACGCCGCCGTCACCGTATTCCAGGTTGAAGTACGGGAAGTTGACATGAGTGGCCCGCCCGCTGTTGGATTCGAAATGCCGGGGCTGGGAGGCCACGTCCAGCGCGTAGGGCCTGTAGTCGTTTCCGTGATCCCCCAGGATTCCCCTGAGGACCGGATATTTCCCCGGGAAAGTGAGGACGGTTTCCGCATCGGACAGCACATCCGTATCCCGCTGCCCGCGGTTTTCAAACCAGACGGTCCATTCGGAGATGCCATATTCCCCGTAAAAGGCACAGCGCAGGGTTACGAAAAGGCAGTCATCCTTTTGGAAGACGATTTCGGTGACCAGCCTGCCGCCTTCCCGGTGTTCGCTTTGATCCACGCGGGCAAACTCACTTTCCGGAAAACCGTGAATGACCCGGCCGCCGCAGGAAAAGCGGAAAGGGAAGGCTGCGGGATTGTCCAGGACGGCCCGGTGCCAGGCGGCTGCCTGCGGATTCTGATAGGAAACTTGCATTGGCAGGTCATCTCCATATCCGGTGTTGCGGGAATCTGATGATGGTACAGAACAGAAGCTTCAGCAGCATGATTATATATCAGGATGACAGGACTGTCACCTGCCTGCCGGGAGGACGGCAGGATGAAAGGAGATCAAAAATATGACCAGGATGGACGTGTGGGGACAGGGTGCGCTGTTTGCTTTTTCCGGGCTGGAAGGGAAAACGGTTTTTTCCTCCCAGCTGGTCGGGACGCTTCTCGGGGATCACCCGGGAATCCGCTTTATGACGGCCCGCCCGTTTGAACTGTATATTGATACGACGGATGTATCCGGTCTTGAATGGGAAACCGTTGCTTCCGACCTGATCCTGGGGAAGATGCGCATCCGGGACGCGTGGCACCGGGTATGCTTTGTATTCCTGTCCAATGCGGCCGTAGGCGGGATCTGTCCCGAAGGACGCCTGCGGCTGGTGTTCGATTCGGGAAAGGAAGACCCGGACGTATCCCTGAGCACGGCGGAGACGGAAGACGGCTGCCTGTTCTGCCTGTCATCAGGGGGAAAAACGGAAACCAGCCGGCAGGCGCTCGAAGAGGCAATAGAAAAGTATACCGCTTTCTATGACCGGTTCCGGCGGAACGACCTGAAAGAAGACGTGGAGAAAACGTTCCTGCACGCGGTTTCCGTAATGAAAAGCCAGGTTTATACGCCGGAAGGGATTTTCCGGCATTTATGGACCACACCGGAACGGTACCCGCACAAAAAGCTCTGGCTCTGGGATTCCTGCTACCACAGCTTCGGCAACTGTATCATCAGCGAAGACCTTGCGAAGGAATCGATTCTTGCCCTGCTGGATACCCAGCTGCCGGACGGCATGATTCCCCATATGTCCGCACCGGATTCCCACAGCCGGATCACCCAGCCGCCGCTGATTGCGTGGAGCGTGGAGAAAATCGTCCGAAGGACCGGCGACGCGGACTTCGCCGGCCAATGCTACGACGCGCTGACCCGATACCTGCAATGGGATATGGACAACCGCCGGAGCGAAAACGGCCTGTTCTTCTGGCATATCAACCGGGACCAGGCGACCAACCGGTGCGACGAATCCGGCATGGACAACTGCTCCCGCTTTGACCATGTGGAAGAGATGGAATGCATCGATTTTTCCTGTTTCATGAAGAGGGAAGCGGATGCGATGCGCTATCTGGCGAATATCATGCATCGGGACGGCGAGGCGGAAAAATGGGCGGAATACGCGCAGACGCTGACGCGCCTGATCAATGAACGCCTGTGGGATGAAGAAGACCGCATGTACTGCGATTTTGAGCTGAAAACCGGGAAGCAGCACCGCTTCCAGTCCGTGTGTTCCTTCCTGCCGCTGTTTGCGGGGATCTGCTCCGAGCAGCAGAAGGATGCGCTGGTTGCATCGTTGAATGATCCCAAAGCATTCAGGACACCGTTCCCCATTCCGTCGATCTCCGTATCCGATCCCTCATTCGGGACGGATATGTGGTGCGGCCCCGTATGGACCAACTATGTGTACCTGATTGCGGAAGGTCTGTACGCTTACGGGGAAAACGAGCTGGCGGACCGGATTATCCGGGACGCGGTGGAAGGTGTGACGCGCGCCTTCATGAACGACGGCGTTTTCTACGAGTACTATGACGGCTACGGCCGGGTTGCTTCCCCCAGACTGCTCCGGAAGGGCACTCCGGTCATCCCGTATATCGGTTCAAAAAGAATTACGCAGACAATCCGGGATTACGGCTGGACCGCAACGCTTTATGCCGCCATGGTCTATGAACATGCCGGGCTGTTTTCGCCGGATGCCGAATAAACCGGAGAAGCGGTACGGCTGAAAGCCGTACCGCCGGTTCTGTCTGATATTCTGTCCTGCCTGTTATTCCTGCAGGCAAAGGGCGATGATGTCGTCGGTCTTTGCTTCGGCCAGCGCAATTACGGTATCCGCGGCGCCGTAATAGATCCGCAGTTTTCCGCCTGAAACCGGGACTGCGGCGGTGGGGAAAACGACATTCTGCCGGAAGCCCTCCCGCGCTTCATATTCCGTTTCCGGCGCCAGCAGGGGGACCCGGGTGCACCCGGTCATTTTCCACGGTTCATCCCGATCCAGCAGGACGGCTGCGGCGCAGTAACGCTTGGTCCAGCGGTCTTCCCAGCCGTTTTTTCCGCGCTCCGGATCGATATCCACCGTATGCGTGATTGCGAGCCAGCCTTTTTCCGTGAACACAGGCGGCGCACCGGGACCGATTTTGTCATTGGCGAAAGGGAAATCCTCCACGCCGGCCACAAGCCGGGAATTGCCCCAGTGAATGAGATCCGGGCTTTCGCTCCACCAGATATCGAACCGGTCCTTATGGCCCCGGCTGTAGACGGGCATGGGACGCTCCAGGCGCATATACATGCCCCGGTATTTCTGCGGGAAGAGGACCATATTCCGGTTGTCCGGAACGCTCATGGACAGGATCTCAAAATGATGCAGGTCGGCGGTATGCGCGATGCCGCCCCGCAGGCCGTGCCGGGTATCGACCGCAAAGGTCATATAAACCTCGCCGTCGATTACCGTAAGCCGCGGATCATAAACCCGCCGGATTTCATCATCCTTTACGGAGAAAACCGGCTGTTCCTCCACCTGCCAGTGAAGGCCGTCCGGACTGAGAGCCAGCCCCAGGTTGGTTCCCGAAAAGCTGGCACGTCCGATATAGCCGTAATCGTTGCGGAAAACCATGGCATAACCGCCCTGCCAGGGGATGACGCCCGCATTGAAGACCAGGTCGCTGGAGAACGGGACATCCTTGCTGGTCAGTACCGGATTTCCGGGATACCTGGATATACATGGATGGGAAACGAGATGCTCTTCCGACATAGGCCGCGCCTTCCTTTCATGAATCCGGAATCATTCCGCGGATGATCTTCCGATATGTGTCTGCTTTCTATACCTGGATCCATTATACACGACAATCCTGGCAAATGGAACCGGAAAACAACCCGGAGCGGCAGGGAAGATGCCGGTCAGAAGACGGACCTGCGGCCTGGCCGAAGGATAAGGAGAAAGACAATGAGCGCCTGTATCCGAGACGAGTATTACCGGCTTCTGAAAGAGTGGCTGGACGCCCTGCTGGCCTGCACGATGAACGATCCGGTTCATCCGTCTGTGGACGGCGCGATCCTGTGCCCGGCGTGCACGGCCATTCACGGCCGCTGCCATGAGGCGGTTTACCCGCTGATGGCGATGGCAGAGTTATCCGGGGAGCGAAAATACCTGGATGCGGCCAGGAAACTCTTCCGGTGGTCATCCTGCATGCTTTGCGATGACGGAAGCCTGTACAATGATTCGCAGAGCGCATGGAACGGCACCACCGTATTCGGCGCCATCAGCCTGTTCCAGGCGCTCCGGCACCACGGACAGCTGCTGGAGGCAGGAGAAAGAAAAGAATGGGAAGACCGCCTGTTCAGAATGGCCGGGTGGCTTCAGGACGGCATTTCCCCGGAAAAGAAATTCAACATCAACTATATCGCCGCCAACGCGGCGGCGATGGCGCTGATCGGCTGTGATTACAGCCGGGACGAGATGACCGCACAGGCCCGAAAACTGGCCGGTTTTGCCTGCCGGTGTGTGACGGAGCAGGGACTTGTGTACGGTGAGGGCAGCCTGGAGAAAAACGCCACAGTACGGGGCGGGAGCGCGGTCGACATCGGCTACAATGTGGAGGAAACGCTCCCGTCCCTTTTTGAGTATGCCCGGGCAATGCAGGACGAAGACGCGATGGCCGTCGTGCGGAAGGCGGCCAGGGCCCACCTGGACCTGATGCTTCCGGACGGCGCGTGGGACAACAGCTTCGGATCGCGCAATTTCAAATGGACCTACTGGGGAAGCCGCACTGCCGACGGATGCCAGGCGATGCTGAACGCGCTGGGGAAAGCTGATCCCGTATTTGCGGAGGCGGCATACCGGAACCTGATGCTGTACCGACGCTGCACGGACGGCCTGCTGTACGGCGGACCGCATTACCGGCGCCACGGCGAGCCGGCTTGTGTGCATCACGCGTTCTGCCACGCCAAGGTACTGGCCCAGGCCCTGGACGAAGGTATCGCAGAATTCGAGCGTACCGCCATCCCGGCGGATGAACCGGAGATGCTGAAGCATTATCCGGAGACCGAAACATACCGGCTTCGCTGCGGCGGCTGGCGGATGACCGTGTGTGCCGGGGATTTCCCGTATATGAAGGGCGGGCACGCGTCCGGCGGGACAATCACCCTGCTGTGGCACCGGGAATACGGGCCGGTGTTTGCGGCGGCCAATACGGACTTTTCCATGCGCGAGCCGATGAACCAGCAGCTGACGCGAAAGAAGAAACTGCTGGGGTCCCTGTGCCCGCGGCTGGAGAAACAGGAGAACGGAACGATCTGGTCCCAGGTGTATGACTTCGGGACTGCTGTAACCGTTCAATCTGAACCGGACCGGGTTATTGTCCGCACAGAGGGGACCCTGTGCGACACATCCCACCGGCCGTCCGCGGAAGGGGAGAAATTCAGCCTGGAATATACGCTGACCGAACAGGGCCTGGCTGTGAAAGGCGGGCTTACATCCGGCGCGGAAACCGGCGCTGCGCTGATCCTGCCGGTGATCCGGAGCGGCGGGGAGACGGCTGTTTCCGGCTGCAGCGCTTTGATCGGCGGCCAGATCCGCGTCACATCCGCCACAGCCATTGAATACGAGGGCACGGTGTTCAACCCGGCTCCAGGATTTGAAGCGGAGAACCTGCGGATTCATCCCGGCAGGGACGGCCTGTTCGACGTGATGATCTCCGTGGAGGAAGTATCCGGCTGAACGGATCCGGGTATGTAACGGAAAAACGATCCGCCTGTATTCAGAAGGGAGATATCGCCATGAAACAGAGAACCCGGCTGGCTGTTCTGCTAATCCTGGTCCTGACGCTGTGCCTGGTTCCGCCGGGCATTGCGGAAGAGCCCGACGATGACCCCGGACTGGCGGAGGGCGCGAGCCTCCGCATCATGTCCTACAATATCCTGCATCCGGACTGGAGCCGGGTCCCGGTGAAGGGCCGGGATGAGATTGTGGCCGGGATCCTGCAGTACTACATGCCGGACGTGGCGGCTCTCCAGGAGGCGGGGGCCAAATGGCATAAGGCGCTGAAGCCCCTGCTGACGGAACCGGGCATTTATGCCACGGCCTGCCGGAAGAGCAACGCCGACGGATTCCTCTACAATACGACCTGTTTCCTGTACAATCCGCAGACCGTAAACCTGGTGGAGGAGTACATCCTGGACCTGGACTACAAGAGTCCCTCCCGGGTATTTTCGGTGGCTGTTTTTGAAAGACGGTCCGACGGCACCCGGTTTGTGATGACCAACACGCATCCCGCCCCGCGGGATGAGCCCGAAAACTATGCGCGCAATATGTCGGACCTGACGGCCTTTGCCGCCGAGACCGCACAGAAATACGCGGGCCTGCCGATCATCATGGCGGGTGATTTCAACACCCCGGAGCAGTCGGAACTGTACCGGGAATTCATGCAGGCGGCCGGCGTCCGGGACGCCAAGTATGAAGCCGGGGTGCAGGTCCGCGGCTGTTCCACCTTCTTCGGATATCAGGTGCCGCCCGATCCCGGGGATACCGAACTCTGTGTTGACCACCTGTTTGTGGGCGGAAACGTGGACGTCCGGCTGTACAACGCGGTCATCGGCCACGATGTACAGAATGCTTCGGACCATATTCCCGTCTACATGGATATTGACCTGAAGTAATCCGAAGGCCGGCTGCACAGGAATATAAACTAAAAAACAAACCGGCTGCCTTCAGGCAGCCGGTTTCGCTATAGGTTCGGGAGCGTCATCTGATCAGGTTTTTCTGGCGGGATATTCGCCGGATGATTCCAGGTCATCCAGGCAGGCGTTCAGGAAACGCCCGGCCAGGATTTCCGGATTGACGTTTTTCCGGGCTTCATTGAAAGAAAACCAGGCCCATGAATCGATCTCATAGTTGGGGCTGAACTCGCTGTCATCCTTCACGAAGGCGGTGAAATTGCACATCAGCGTATTGGACGGCTCGAAAAACTGCGTCCGGTTGAACCGGATCCGGACGGCGGTCATGCCGGTTTCCTCCTTCAGTTCCCGGGCGACGGCGTGCTCCAGCGGCTCGGTGCGGTTGACATAGCCGGCGACCAGCCGGTAGAAATCCTTTCCGTACTGCCTGACCAGCAGGGTTTTGCGGTTTTCCTTGTTGATGACGATCATGCTGACGGCAACATTGTACATGGGAAAGCGGAATTCCCTGCACCGGGGACAGAAGGGGACAATCCCCTCATGCTCCAGTTCCCGGTTTTCCAGCAGGGTTCCGCAAACCTGGCAGTGGCTCATCGGACAGCCCTCTTTTCTGTGGGATATGGTTTTTACATATCAGGACTTAAATATATAATCAAGGATGGCGGCGGGTGTCAATGCCAGCGGGATTATCCGGGTGCCGGGAATCCAGATACTCCCGGATCAGGCGGATGTATTCCGGAGTGGTTCCGCAGCAGCCGCCGACCAGGACCGCGCCGCTTTTCACACAGTCCAGCAAAATGGAAGCAAAACAGGTTTTCCCGACCGGATATTTCCCATTGGACGGAATTCCGGCGTTCGGCTTGCAGATCACCGGCAGGGCGGTTCGAGCGCGAACTTTCGCGATGAAGTCCGGCAGTTCATCCGAAGCTGCGACGCAATTGACACCGATGGCTGCCGCTCCGGCTTTTTCCACGGCTTCAAACGCCTCCGCAATTGTTTCCCCGGACCAGAGATAATCCGCATTTCTGCAGGTGAACGAAACCATTACCGCCGGGACATCCGGACCCTTTGCAAGTTCCAGGACTGCGAGCGCTTCCGCGGAATCCATCAGCGTCTCCGCCGCCAGGAGATCCGCACCGGCAGCGATCAGCGCTTCCATCTGGCGGAGGTAAGCCGCTTTCATCTGCCGGGGACTGTCTTCCTGTCCGGGATCAATACACCCGTGCATGGTGGTTATGTCTCCCGCCACCAGGCAGCCCGGGGCGGCCTTTCGGGAAAGCGCAACGAGTTCCCGGTTGATTGATTCTGCTTTCTCCGCAAGGTTCCATTTTGACAGTGCCAGGGGCTGGGCCCGGAACGTCGGAGCATAGATGATTTCACTGCCGGCGGATGCATATGCCTGCTGGAGGGCCAGCAGCGGCTGCGGATGCTCCAGGATCCATTGCTCCGGGCAGACGTTCCGGGGCATTCCGGCTTTCCACAGTTCCGTCCCGGTGGCTCCGTCCAGCAGATGAACGCCTGAAGAAAAGCGCCGGATAAACTCATCGCGGGTAAGCATGCCAGATTCCTCCACTGCCTGTTCCGGCTATCATGTATACTGATTGTATCCTTTTGCGGCCCGGAACACAATGATCAATTGACGGGCGGTTCCGCGGACTATATAATGTTCACGACAAATGAATAGCCGGTGTATCTGCGCAGCGATGCGCGGCGCTTTATGGAGAATGAAGCGTCATAGGAATACGGATGAAAGTTCCGGGCTATCCCAGTAACCGTGAAGCGGACGAAAGCACGTTCAGAAGCCACTGTCGGACAGACGGGAAGGTGTGCAAGTAGGATGAGGCCAAGCCGGGAGACTTGTTTACACCGTGAATTGATCATTCCCCTGGGGGTGGGATATGCTAGGAAACCTGCAAGGCAAAAACATGCGGGTTTTGTTGGCGTGCCTCGGGGAGGGACGCTTTTCTTTTGTGAAAACACCCTCCCGCTGATTCATTTGATCATTTTTTGAGGAGGGACATGATATGTCCAAGAAACTGGTTTCCCTTTTCCTGGCTCTCCTGATGGTCTTCGGCACCGCCTCTGTGCTGGCTGAGGACACCGGGATCACGGTGAAGGATATGTTTGACCGTGAAATCACCCTGGCTGAGCCGGCCACCCGCATCGTTGTGATGCAGCCTTCCGACTGTGAGATCCTGTGCGCCTTGGGCTGCGAGGATACGATTGTCGGACGCGGAAAGTATGTGGATTACCCGGCTTCCATCCTGGACGTGCCGGTGGTCCAGTCCGGCGCAGAGACCAATGTGGAAGAAATCCTGAAGCTCGAGCCCCAGGTTGTGCTGCTGAACAGCATGAGCCAGAGCGAAGAACAGGTACAGCAGCTGGAAGACAACGGCGTGAAGGTCGTTGTGAGCACCACCTCCAACATCGAGAGCGTGTACACCGCGATCACCCTGATCGGCAAGCTGATGGGCAAGGACGCGGAAGCGGAGGCACTGATTGCCGATATGCAGAGCACTTTTGACGAGATCAAAGCCAAGAGCGCCGGCATGGACAAAAAAGTATACTTTGAGATTTCCCCGCTGCAGTGGGGCCTGTATTCCGCCGGACGCAGCAGCTATATGAACGAGCTGGCGGAAATCTGCGGCCTGAAGAACATCTTTGACGACCTGGAAGACGCCTGGGCAATGGTCAGCGAGGAGCAGGTCATTGAACGCAATCCGGATTATATCGTGCTGATTACCGGCATGGGCAGCGAGGGCGTTGAGGAAGTTCTTTCCCGGAACGGCTGGGAAGATATCAGCGCCATCAAAAACGTAAAGGTCTTCAATGACGACGACAGCTGCATGGCCCGGCCCAGCCCCCGCCTGAAGGATGCCGCCATCGAACTGTACAACTTTGTGAATGATATCGAGGCCGAAGAAGCACCGGCTGCCTGATTCTCCATTCTCCGGGGAGCCGGATTGTTTCCGGCTCCCCGGTTTACCACGAGGTTACCATGCAGGATACACGACAGCTCAGACGGGAGAAATTTACTCCCCTGACCTATCTTTTACTGACGGTTGCATTGTTCTTTACAATGGCGCTGTGCATCTGTGTCGGCAGTGTCCGGATTTCCTTTTCCGATACAGTGACCGCGGTATGGAACGCGGTATGGGGACTGCCCATTCCCGAGAACATCGCCCGAAATATCATCCTGAATGTCCGGCTGCCCCGCGTCCTCTGTGTGACGCTGGCCGGGGCGGCTTTATCCATATGCGGCGCGGCCATGCAGGGGCTGCTGCGCAATCCGCTTGCCGACGGATCCACGATGGGCGTATCCTCCGGCGCGGCACTGGGCGCGATCATCGCGATCGCGACCGGATTTACCCTGCCGGGGATTTCCTTCGGCGGCAGCATGGTGATGGCCATGGCATTTGCCTTCGGCTCCCTGATCCTGATCCTTTCGCTGGCTTATACGCTGGACCGCTCGCTGAGCACCGGCAGTATCATCCTGATCGGCGTAATCTTTACGATGCTGATGTCTGCCATCATCTCGCTGGTGATCACCTTTGCCAGCGACCATACCCGGTCTTTGAGCTTCTGGACGATGGGATCCTTCTCCGGGACGAATTATGACCACGTGAAGGTGATGGGCGCGGCCCTTCTCCTCTGCGGGGGGATCCTGATCCGGTACAGCCCGGAACTGAACGCATTCGCGATCGGGGAGGACAATGCCCGCCATATCGGCGTGAATGTGAAGCGGGTGAAGCTGATTATCCTGATCACTGTTTCCGTGCTGATCGGCGTATGCGTTTCCATTGCGGGTACGGTGAGCTTTGTGGGCCTGATCATGCCGCATATTGCCCGGATGCTGGTCGGCCCGAACCATAAACGCCTGTTGCCCGGCGCCCTGTTTTCCGGGGCAATCTTCCTGCTGCTCGCGGACCTGACGGCCCGTACGCTCCTCAGCCCCATCGAGCTCCCGATCGGTGTGGTGACATCCATCGTCGGGGCGGTTTCCTTTGTCATTATTTTCTACCGGACCAGGAAGGCGGGGTGATGCGGATGCTGACAGGAGAACATATCACCGTCCGCTACGGGGACAGCGCTGTGGTGGATGACCTTTCCTTCCGCCTGGACGAAGGGCAATGGCTGATGCTGGCCGGCCCGAATGGCGCGGGAAAGTCCACGCTGATTGAAACGATCGCGCAGGGGACTCCGTATACCGGAAGCATCCGGTGGGAAAACGAAGATATCCGCAGCATGAAGGCTGCCCGGCTGGCGCAGCGGATCGGCGTACTGTCCCAGAAGAACAATGTAAGCTATGCCTATACGGTGGAAGAAGTGGTCGGACTGGGGCGGTATGCCTATAAGGGCGGCCTGTTTTCCGGCCGGGATGACGCCGGAGAGGCGCAGGTGGAAAAAGCGCTGGAAATGACCGGACTGACGGAGCTGCGGCATGCCAGCATGCTGACACTGTCCGGCGGGGAAACCCAGCGGGTTTTCCTGGCCCAGGTGTTTGCCCAGAATCCCCAGGTACTGATCCTGGATGAACCGGCCAATCACCTGGACCTGAAATACCAGCAGCATATTTTCTCCCTGATCCGGGAATGGCTCAAAGAACCGGGCAGGGCTGTGCTGTCTGTGGTACATGACCTGAGCCTGGCCAGGCGTTACGGAACCCATGCGATCCTGATGGATCACGGAAAAAGCATCGCCCATGGGGAAATCCGCGAGGTGATGGCACCCGATACCCTGCAGCAGGTATACGGAATGAACGTATATGAATGGATGCGGGAAATGCTCTCCCAGTGGCAGGAATGACCGGACCGGGAGACAGACGAATCAGAACCCGAGGGCTTTGTATGAACCGTCATTTTCCAGAATATACCCGAGTCCGTTCCGGACCTGGAAATCATAATAGGACCCCTTCGGGGAAGCCATGGCTTCCATAATCGCCATGATGGTACCGCCGTGCACGATGAGTGCACGGTTTTCCTTTTCCCCGCAGGGCGGAAGGGAACGGAAAGCCGCAACGCTGCGGGCGGAGAACGCTTCACGGCTTTCACCGCCGGGGAAGGGCAGCGTGCCGCCGGAGTCAATCCACGCCTGGTAATCTGCGTTTCCGTTCAGCTCAGTATAGTTTTTATACTCAAACGCGCCGAAGTCGCATTCCCGGAAATCCGGAACAATCCGGACGGGAAGGCCGGGATAAATGATTCCGGCCGTTTCCAGGCAGCGCTTCATGGGACTGGCATATACACACTGCACATCCGGATATGAAAGCTGTTTCAGCCGGAGGATCCCCTCCGGGCAGAGCGGCTCATCGGTCCGGCTGCCGACATACCGCTTTTCCAGGTTCCCCTGCGTCATTCCGTGGCGGATGAGGATCCAGCTCATTTGATCCGCACCCCGATTCCGCATACGCACCGGGTGACTTCAACGGCATTCCGGGCGATGACGCACAGCACACGGCCGACCGCTTCCCGGAAGGCACGGTCTTCCGCTGCCAACGGCACAACGCCCGCACCGACCTCGTCCGCGGCAACCACTGCATCCGGATGCTCCCGGCAGAACTGTTCCGCAAAAGCACGGGGATCCAGACCGCCTTTCACGACCTCCCGGCGGATGGTTTCATGGAAATCCGGAAAGACCGGGGCGCCGGGATTCTCCCGCCGCGCCAGCTCTTCCTGGCCCTGGTATGCCCCGCCGATATACAGTTTCACAGCAGTTTCCCTCCGATCACGATTACCGCGGAAAGCACCAGCTCCGTGACCTGCAGGAACCAGCCTGCCAGGTCGCCGGTGACTCCGCCGAACTGTTTATAGGCCATATGCTGATAATACAGGAAGCAAAGCACTGCCGCCAGCGCGCAGAGCGGGGCAATCCAGCCGCCGGAGATGAGCCACAGGAGCAGGCACAAAGCCGCGTAGACGGCGCAGCTGAGCATGACCGCATGCTGCCCGGAGGCTTTGGCCGTGTCATCCAGCATGCCCTGGTTCCGGGCATTCTTCAGCCGCAGCAGCGCAAAGGCGCTGAGCGCCCGGGACAGCACGAACACGCCGATGAAGCGGATCCCGTCAGCGGGAGCGGCCTCGGCATAAAGCGCTGCAGAAAGAAGCAGGTATCCCGCACAGCCCATGACCGCAAAGGCGCCGACATGGCTGTCCTTCAGGATCTCCAGGCGCTTTTCCTTCGGCTGCCAGGAGGCCAGGGCATCAATGGTATCCATATAGCCGTCCATATGGATTCCGCCGGTGAGCAGCAGGGGAATTATCGCGGAAACCGCGCCCCGGAGGAACGGGCCGATCTTCAGGCTGCCGCACAGGGCCAGCCAGCCCCACAGCAGCAGGCCGATGACCAGGCCGACCAGCGGGAAGAAGCACATGCTCCAGCGGCGGTTTTCCTCATTCCATTCCACCTGCGGAACGGGAATGCGGGAATAGGTGGAAAACGCGATCAGCAGGGAACGGAACACAGGCATGGGACCTCTCCTTTCAGCACAACCGGAATGGAATAAACCATTTCAACCACACAGTCCGCCATCCCGGCTGCCTCCCGGTGAATATCCGCCAGGCAGCGCAGGTATTCCTGCACGGAAGGGGAATAATTCCCGCCGTCGGAAAACAGGTCGTTGGTGACCATGACCAGGTGGCTGCACCGTGCGGCCAGGTCTTGCAGGGCGGGAACAATCCGGGCCGGATTGCCGCCGTCAAACATTTCGTTGGCGGTCAGATTGACCAGGTCCTCCAGCAGCACGACGCTTCCGTCTTCCACCGGTGCAGACGCCAGGTCTTTTTCGCATTCAACGGTCCGGAATCCCAGGCCGGCCCGCTGGGCCCGATGCCGCTGCACCCGGATTTCCGACTCCCGGTCATAAACCTGCATCGTGGCGATATATACCCGTTTTCCGGAAAGCAGGGACTGCACCAGCTTCTCCGCCCAGGTCGACTTTCCGCAGCCGCTGCCCCCGGTGACCAGAATAATCACGGCAGTTCCTCCTGGGGCGAATACGCCTCCATTTTCAATGCTTCAAAAGTATGCGGCCCGTTGTAAACCTTCAGCGCCATATCCAGCAGGGGCAGCAGCAGGATTCCGCCGGTTCCTTCCCCCAGCGCCGTCTGCGCGCAGATCACCGGTTCCAGTCCCAGGGAATCCAGGATCAGGCGGTCCGCCGGCTCTTTGCTGACCGGACCGGGCAGCAGGGTATCGGTGACTTCGGAATTCATCCGGGAAGCCAGAAGGGCGGATGCCGCGGGAATCATTCCGTCCGGAATGGTCGGAATATGGTATTTCAGGCCGCCGAGATACGCTCCGGCCATCCCGGCCAGTTCAAATCCGCCGAGCTTAGCGAGGACATCCATGGGGTCATCCGCATCCGGCCGGTTGACCTCAACGGCCCGGCGGATCGCGGCGATCTTCCGCCGGAGCCCCGCATCGGAAAGCCCCGCGCCGCGGCCTGTAACCTCTTCGGGAGGCAGGCCGAGCAATACCGATGTGACGGCGCTGGCGGCCGTTGTGTTGCCGATGCCCATCTCACCGATGACGGCGATCCGGTACCCCCGTTCCGAGAGGGTCTTCATCATATCGATTCCGGCCGCGACCGCTTTTTCCGCCTGTTCACGGCTCATGGCAGGACCTTCGGTGATGTCCGCGGTACCGCTTCCCACATGCCGGTCCGTCGTTCCAGGCACCCGGGTCAGCATTCCCATATCGACAGCCAGCACGTCCGCGTTTGCAGAGGATGCCATGAGGTTAATGTTCCCGGTTCCCTCCGCGATGGACTTCGCGACGAGGGCGGTGACTTCGCTGCCAGCCTGGCTGACGCCCTTCCGGACTACCCCGTGGTCCCCACAGAAGACCAGCGCGCAGCGCCGGTCAATGCGAACGTCCGGCGTGCCCTGTGTCCCGGCAATCCGGACGACCAGGTCTTCCAGGAGCCCGAGGGAATGCAGCGGTTTGGCAATGCTGTCCCACCGTTTCCGGGCTTGCTGCTGTACGTTCATTCTTCCTCTCCATCCATCCGCCGGACAACGGCCTTGATTTCATCAAACCGGGCAATGATCTGCCGGTAGTTTTCCTTCCGGTGCGGGAAGGTGCAGTCACGGCAGCTTTTGACCCCTTTTTCGGTATAATGGAAATTGCCGCCACACTGCTTTCCGAGCGTATAGAGCGGGCAGTAGCAGAACAGGCAGTTGAACTCCTCTTCGCAGATGCCTGCATGGCACGGGAAGTGCTCGCATTCCGTGTTCCGGAAAAAATGGCTGCTGTGATCTGTGCTGTTCATATCCAAATCCCCCACAGTAATCCGATGACCGCAATGACGGCCATCATCAGGAAAGCAGTAATATAGAGCAGTCGGACGGCCAGGCGGATATCCTTCCTTTCGGCCGGACGGTCCGCGTCGCCGATGGTCGGCTTCAGTACAGGCTTTCCGAAGTATTCATGCGTTCCGCCCAGCTGGATATGCAGCGCGCCGGCGGCGGCCGCTTCACTCCACGCGCAGTTGGGACTTTTGTGATTAGCGTGGTCCCGGCGGACGATACGCCAGGCGTTTTTTCCGTCCAGGCCGCCCAGAAAGGCGGCGCAGGTCATCAGCACGGCGGTCAGCCGGGCAGGAAGATAATTCAGCACATCATCCAGCTTTGCGCTGCTCCAGCCGATATCCCGGTATTTCTCGTCCATATAGCCCACCATGGAATCCAGTGTATTGGCAGCCTTGAAGCCCCAGAGCAGGACCGGGCCGCCGAGGAGCGCCCAGAACAGCGGGGAGATGACTCCGTCCGTGGTGTTCTCCGCCACGGTTTCCACCGCGGCCTTCACGATTTCTTCCTCATCCAGTCGGCTGGTATCCCGGCCGACAATGCGCGCAACCTGGTTCCGGGCAGCATAGATTCCGCGGTCAAACGATTTTTCCACATCCCCGGCTTCCTTTGCCATGCAGGTGACGGCGATTCCCATCCAGTTCATCAGCGCCATACCGATGAAAAGGGGAATCTGTCCCGCAAGATGGAGCAGGAACAGGATCAGCGCGGCAGCGGCCATGGTCAGCAGGACGGTGGACGCGGTGAGAAGCACTGCGCTTTTCCGCAGATTGCCACCCCGGGCGCGGAGGCGCTTTTCCGCGAAGGAGATATATTTGCCGATCAGCCGGACCGGATGATACAGCCATTCCGGATCTCCCAGCAGCAGATCCAGCAGGAAACCGGCAATCAGCGCAAGGATTCCGAAACGCATGAAACTGCCTCCCCGCGAATAATCCGGTATACGGCATCCATATCCACACTGCTGCGGACGATGGCCGCAATCCGGTCAAATTCCTTTTCCCGGAATTCCTCAAAGCTGACCGGGGCGGCAGCCGGATCCGAATCTCCGCGCAGTGTACGGACCTGGGACGCGACTGCGGCAAACAGCTGCCCGTCGTCAAACAGGCCGTGCAGGTGGGTGCCGAGCACATTGCCTTCCCGGTTCATGATGCCGTCCGCCTGTCCGCGGATCTGCAGCCACGGAACCGCTTCCGGTCCGACCGTTACTTTTCCCGCATGGATTTCATAGCCGTCTATCTCCGTTCCGGCATAGGGTGCAGTCCATCCGGAAGCACCGGTGATTACACCGACCGCCTGCGCGGTCTGCTTTTCCTTTTCAAAAACCACATCCATATCCAGCAGACCAAGCCCGGCAGCTTCCGGAACGGCGGATTCCGTATGATCCGGATCCCGGAGCCGGTTACCGAGCATCTGGTATCCTCCGCAGATACCGACGACCATTCTGCCGCGGCGCGCATGGCGGATAACGGCCTGGTCCAGCCCGCGGTTCCGCAGGTCGATCAGGTCCTCAATCGTATTCTTGGTGCCGGGAAGGACAATGAGGTCGGCGCTTTCCAGATCGCCGGCATTCTCCGCATAACGCAGGCGGCAGCCCGGCTGAAGGGCCAGGGACTGGAAATCGGTAAAGTTGGAAATATGGCGGAGCTTCACCACGGCAACATCAATATCTCCTGCACCGCCCTGGCGGCGGAAACGTTCCGTGACGCTGTCCTCATCCTCCAGCTCCACATCCATCCACGGAACGACGCCGAGGACGGGTATATGGATCCGGTCCTCCAGCATCCTTAAACCGGGTTCCAGGATTTTGACATCTCCCCGGAACTTGTTGATGATGATCCCCTTAACCCGGTTCCGCTCCTCTTCCGTCAGCAGCATCACCGTTCCCAGGAGGGAGGCGAACACGCCGCCGAGGTCGATATCCCCCACGAGGATGACCGGAGCGTCCGCGGACTGTGCCATGCTCATATTGACGATGTCGCCCTCCCGGAGATTGATCTCCGCGGGGCTTCCGGCGCCCTCAATGACCACACAGTCCACTTTGGCTTCCAGGAAGTCGTAAATCTCTTTGATCCGCCTGCGCAGGGCCGGTTTGTACTGATGGTATTCCATGGCGGTCATGTTCCCGATGGCTTTCCCCTCGACGATCACCTGGCTGCGGCGGTCTCCGGTCGGCTTGAGCAGCACCGGATTCATGCAGGCTTCCGGCTCGATGCCGGCGGCCTGGGCCTGCGTCACCTGGGCACGGCCCATTTCCAGCCCGCTGCGCGTGACAAAGGAATTGAGGGACATGTTCTGCGCCTTGAACGGGGCGACCTTCCAGCCGTCCTGCTTCATAATGCGGAGGAAGGCGCTGCACAGGACACTCTTTCCGACGGATGAGGCGGTCCCCTGGACCATCAGGCATTTACCGCGCATGCAGGATCTCCTCCAGTTCACTGACAAGATGGGTGTTTTCCGCTTCTTTTTTTACGGCCAGGCGCCAGAAACTGCCCGGCAGGCCGAAGGACGCACAGGTCCGGACCAGGATCCCGCGGGCTTTCAGCTGCTCCGCCGCTTCGGACATATTCCGGCGGAAATCAGCCAGCAGGAAATTGCTTTCCGACGGATAAACTTCCGCGCCGAGGGCCTGCAGCTGCCCGGCAAAAGCGTTCCGGCGTTCCGCATTCAGCCGGCAGTCCGCACGGATCTCCTCCGCATGTTCCGGGAGCCGCGCGGCGATTTCCGAAGCGAACGCGTCCAGCGGCCAGGGGAACATCTGCTCCCGCAGGGTCCGGACCGTTTCCGGCACCGCGCAGATATAGCCCAGCCGGATCCCGGGTGTTCCCAGGATCTTGGACAGGGAGCCGGCAATTATCAGCCCCGGACGGAGGAAACCGCGCAGGCTGTATTCCGGACAGTATTCAATAAAGGCTTCATCGACCAGCAGGCCTGCGCCCCCGGCCGACAAGGCATCCAGGAGGGTGAGCAGTTCCGCCGGTTTCCGGACGCTGCCGGTCGGATTGTTGGGATTGCAGATTACCAGGGTATCACCCGGGCGGCATTTTCCGGCCCAGGTTTCAAACGGACGGCCATGGACCCTGGCCCGCTCCGCATACCCGCTGAAGGTCGGCGGCTGGATATAAACACAGCCGGGGGATAAACCGAGCGCCAGATCGATTGCCGCGATTCCGCCGGGAACCGGCAGCACACAGTCCGCCGGGATACCCAGGAACGTTGAAAGACCTTCCCGGGCACGCTTCATATCCGGATCCGGATAGAACCGGATATCCCGCTGGGCGTCACAGACCGCTTCCCGCACCCAACGGGGAGGACCGTCCGGACGAAGGTTCGCGGAAAAATCCACCCATCCGGACGGATCCCCCGAACCCCAGACATTTCCCCCGTGTTTCACGGCGCGGCCACCTCTTTTTCAATCATATACCGCCATATTTTACAATGGAAAAAAATGATCGTCAATTTGTCTATGCACAGGACGATCATAAGATGCTGAATGGAATTCTGCTGAGAATGGATCCAGGAATGCCGGGGCAGCCTCCCTTACACCGGCATTTCCATGAATTCATCAATGGCTTTCAGCACCGGCCCGGTGTACTGTTCCCCGCCGAACAGCCACTGCTCATGCTGCATATCAAACTCCCGGATATCCGGGTTCCGGAAATATTTCCGGTACCGGTTCAGGTATTTTTCACCCATTTTCCGGGCATAGATAAAATGCACCCGGGTATGCTCCACATGGATATCGTCTTCCAGCCAGGTGAGCAGGTCTGTATAGTATTCATTCCGGATGGATTCCGGGCTGAAACGGGCGAAGCAGTCGATGAACTTATCGGCCATCTCATCGCTCATCTCAAAGAAGCGCTTCAGCTTTTCCTTTGACTTTTTCCGCTTCTTTTCGCTTCCGGTGAAGCCGGTGAGCAGCGGCACGACCAGTTTGGACTGCAGCCAGGCGCTGAATTTACCGCTCTGGTCCAGGTCCGGGCTGCCGAATATGCCGTGATCCAGATGGACGTTCTGCCGCTGGATGAGCTGGCCGACGAAAGTGCTCCCCAGGGAGGAACCGATGGCTCCGTCCAGCCGCCCGCCATGGTTCCGGAGAATGTATTCCTCGATCTTCCCGGTGACGGTGATGATATCCGGAAATACCGTGCCGCTGCCGTCAAACCCGTCATAGTTGACGCAGATCAGGTGGTACTTCGCAGCCAGCCTGTCCAGCACCGCATCGAAATTCGTCTGGTAATCACAGGCGGTTCCCGGCAGGAGCATCAGGGTTTTTCCGTTTTTCCTGCCCATTTCATCAAACTGCATGAATGTTTCCTCCTCGTGCCTGACTGCGGTCAGGCTGTGTTTTTCTTCCGATATCCGCAGTCACAGTACGGACCGCCGGACGCCAGGGTATAGGTTCGGACAAAATGATCGGTGCCGCCGGCTTCACTCATCGTATAATCCAACCGGCACATTGCCGGCGTCAGGTCATACAGGCCCAGCTCCTTCATCAGCGTGCAGATGCCGCATTTTGTGAACCGGGCTTCATAGCCGCCGTCATTGGGATACGGGAGGAAAGCCATGTTCCAGGAATAGGGATTTCGGTCGGCTGCCCGCATTGCCGCGGTGGCCTTCATGCCGGCCACATCCTTTTCCGAGAATTTCTGTTTTCCTTTCAGCCGGCAGAACGTCCTCATCGCGCCGGTCATCATGGAATCCCGGTAGTATTCCGCCGCGTCATCCACGGACGGACGCTCCGGCATGCTGAGAAAGAACGCGCACAGCATGGCGCAGCTGACAACATTCATTCTGAACCGGTCCCCCTTTTCAAATTCGGGCAGTTTCCGGATGATTTCCCTGTACTTTCCTTTGGCTTTCGCTGTGATGATCCCGGCGGCCTTCCCGTCATATTCCAGGACGGACGTCAGGCTCTTCCTGAACGACCGGCCAAACAGCAGCCACATCCCGAACGGCATTCCTGTGTATTTCATGGCTCCTCCTTCTTTCAGAACAGCGTGCAGATCGAGGCCAGGACTGCTATGGCCGGAATCATAACAGGGGCTGACCTCCTTCAGGCCGAAAAGGATATCACGATGATTTCCCGCTTAAATGCTTTGGGTCCGTTCCCAGCCGTTTCCGGCGTCTGTTGAATGACGGACAAAATCGAAATCGCAGCAGTCGCCGCCCTGGCAGAGGGTTTTGCTCCGCCTGAAATCCGTGTAGGGGAGGCTGCCGAAATTGATGATATCGGAATGGCAGAACATGGCACCCAGCTTCATCAGGTTCTGCTCTTCAAAGATATGCCGGTAGACACATTCCCGGCATTCAAAATGAAACCGGTCTTTGGGATCCTCATCCAGGTGCTATTCATACTTCCAGCCTGTCCCGGAACCATGGCGGAAGCCGAACGGCAGGATTTTCTTCATGGCCGGCAGGAACCAGGAGCGCCGGGCCAGTTTCTGATACGTCCCGGGCGTCAGCGCTTTCCACATTTCCGTGGAGACAATACGATACGCTTCCTCTTCGGACCGGCCGTGGGCCTGCAGGGACTGATACAGGGCAATGGAAGTCAGGATCTGCGCAATGTGCTTATAGTTTCCCTTATCACAGTACCGGCGCTCTTCTTCCAGCAGGGCATTCATCCTCCGGAAGACATCCTGCCTGATCTCTTCCGGCAGTGTGGGGAAAAACTTCCGATACCGGCTGACCGCAACCAGCTTTTCCGGTGTATAGCTCTTCATCTGCGACTCCTGAATATAAAATAAACTAACGCAATTATGTGAATGCAGAAACAGGGGAGAGGAATGAACAATTCACATAAGTTAGGTGTATCTTACTACGACATTATATTCCATTGTTTCCAGAATGCAAGCCCTTTTGTGCGCGGTCATCCGCACAGGAAAAGAAAAAACGCCGGGATTCCGGCGTTTTGCTGTTCCCGGCGGATATCTGTTCTTCAAAAGGACACCGACGAGCTGTTCATTCGTGAGAAGACGCAGGCTGACTCTCCTGCTCCGGCCGGAACCACAGCTGTACTTCCACGTACCCGTACGGGGCGATGCTTTGAATCAGCTTTTCCACGGAATCGCCGAAGGCACTGAGTTTCCCGAGAAGCATCTGCTTTGTGAGCACTTCCAGGGTATCTCCTCTTGAAAGCTTGGCGCAGCTGTCTCCCAGGGTAAAGCTGACCTGGTCTTCTGGGACCCGGTCCAGCGGGATCTGCAGGCTGTCACCCTGGTCAAACCATTTCTTCAGGTAATTGCTTTCCCCCAAGACAAAGCTGTAGGGATGCTCCAGCCGGGGACGGCCGCCAAGCCGGATGAACTCCTTCCGCACCCATTCATCCGCGGTTTTCCGCAGCGGGTAATAGTGGATAAAGTCCGCAAAGCGGCCAAAAGATTCCATTCCCTCATGGGCAGCCGCGAGCTCCGCAGCTTTGCTGAATGCTTCCGTCTCCGGCAGGAGCATGATATTCTGCCACGGGTCCGTTCCGTGCACAAAATAATGGGTGATGATCAGCGGGGCCATCCCGTTCGTCCTCCGTTTTTCAGGATCCGGCCCGGAACCGCATCCGGGCCGTTTGCTGTATGATCATGCAGATTTATTTTCCCTGCTTTTCCTTCCATTCCCGGATTTCCCGACACATGGTAATCGGTTCCCCGGCGGCAATCCGGTCTTCCGCCAGCTGCCGGACCGCTGCACACCAGGCGTCCATCCTGCGGACATCCCCGCAGTACTCCCGGATGATTTCATCTCCCTCCGCCAGGGCAGATTCATACTGCTCCCGGCTTAGCTCCCCGGATTCATATGCCCGGTCCAGTTCATCCCGGTCGTCGATTTTGAAACCGCCCTCCGGGAACAGGATGACATCCAGGTATTTGTCGAGGAAGAACATGATTCCGTCCTCATCATATCCAAACCCGTCCGTGATATCGATATACCAGACAGAAGGCTGGTATTTTTCACTGGCGGGTACCGGATACTGCTTTCGCTCCGGATCATGGGCCCCGTCCGGGTAATACATGACGGTGATCACCCGATGGGTATTGTCCGGAACCAGTGCAAGCCAGGTCATTCCGCCGCCGGTGACCTGCATCCGTTCCCCGGCAGGCGTTTCCCAGTAATTCCTTTCCCCGTCCTCTCCGTCCGTATTGCGGATCAGGCACGCCATGCCATGGAACAGGTCATCATCAATCCGCATCTGGTAATACGGATAGTACTGGAATCCCCACTGGTCCCGGTTCAGCCGTTTGTGCTTCATACTGATTTCCTTTCATGGGTGCGGATGGTCTGCGGGAAAAAAGAGCCTGTTCCTTTATCACAGGTTGGCCTCTATTTCAGTGATACGGACAGGATATGCTGGGTTGGCCAGAATTCATACAAATGCAGGACAGTCACTTTTCCGTCCATGGCGGAGAAACCATCCAGGACAGCAGGAATTGCCTGCTGAACCACATCCGGTTTGTCAATCAGCAGGGTAGTATGCGGTGACCAGCTGAAGGGATCACTGCTGTCCATAAAACGGTCCTTCAGCGCCAGCATCTCCCGGGTGACTGACGGAGCAGCAAACAGGACGTCATTCTGCGGCAGCCTGAACAGGCCGATATGACTGAAGGAAACGGGGAAGGCTTCCTGCGTTTCCGCGATCTCCGTGAGGCGGGCTTTCAGTTCCGCTTCCCGGTCGGTGCTGTAGGATCCCAGGGTGAAATGCATGGGAATGTTCTTTGTCTGGATACCGGTGAAACCCATTCCATAGAGTTTTTCCTGCATTCCGGCCAGGATGCTCTCTGTCCGGTCATCGTATCCCGCAAGCACATATAAGGATTTATCCGCCATACAGAACCTCCCTCAGACCCTGCCGGGCGCCCGGACCATGACCCGGCCTTCCACTTTTTCAAAGCCGTATTTTTCATACAGGCCGTGGGCGTCCAGGGTGAACAGGAAACCGCGGATGCCTGCAAATTCCGGCAGCGAGGCAATATGGGACACCAGGGCTTTCCCCAACCCCCGGTGCCGGCACTCCGGATCAATCACCACGTCGCACAGGTACCAGGAGGTCGCGTAATCGCTGATGACCCGGGCAAAACCGGCCAGGTGCTCCCGGCCTTCCAGGACGATGCCGTAGCAGGATGAATTCTCCATGGATTTCAGGATTTGTTCCCGGGACCGTTTGTCGGCCCAATAGGTGGTTTTCAGCAGCCGGACAACATCATCCAGGTTGATCTGATCTGTGCCTTCAATGATCCGGTAATTCATCTGTTTCACGCTCCGCAGAAAATTACTTTGTCGCGAACACCGGCTGGCCGTTGACGGCGATATCGCCTTCAATCGGGATCAGCAGGTAGCTGCGGCCGTCGATGATCCGGGTTTCCAGCAGATCCGCCTGCTTGGGATCCACCTTGATGGATACGCTGGGCAGGTCCACCTTGAACTGCTTGGGCGTCACGATGTTGACCGCGGGCAGGACCGCCCCGGCCCCGAAGGTGGCATCAAAGCCCTTCTGGAAGGCTTCCGTTTTCTCCTCGGACACTCCGGCATCCGTCAGGACCCGGGCCACATCCTGCTTGGAGAGCATGAGGGGCTCGGCGTCCTTATCCTTCTGCTGCTCTTCGATGAGCTCAGACACTGTTTCATGCATTTCCTGGACCACATCCAGGGAACATTCGGTTCCCAGCGCCTGGGCCAGCAGGGCCTGGAAGTTATCGGTCTGCTCCGAGGCGGGCATCTCCGCTTCCACATTGAAAGCCGCTTTCAGGAATGCCTCATGGGCATTGCTGCTGTTCCGGCTGAAGAAAAGCATGGTGTTTACGTCGGCGGCGCCGCCTTCATAAAGCGGGAAGAGGAAGCCCAGCTCCGGATTGCCGGCCAGCCACTCCGGGATGCGCTCGTGGAAAACGCTGTCCGCGGGAACATACCGCAGCGCCGGCTTTTCCTGTTTGACCGGGCAGACGGCGCAGAGAACATAGCTGAATGCGCGGTCGGAGTTTTCATAATCGATTTCTTCGTTCACATCGCGCTTCCGGACATCAACATCATCATGCAGCATTAGGATCAGCCAGTTTTCCGCGTTCTGCGCATCCTCCACGGACTGCATGTCCGGATGCTCCGCACGGATGCCGGAGATCAGCCGGGTAAAGATATCCTGCAGCACGGCTTCATCCGCCAGCGCGGTATCCCTTGCCCGGAGCAGGATATCATCCGCTTCCGCCGGGAACGCGATGGGCGTGAGCGACTGGCCGATCTGTCCGGAAAGAACTTTCCTGAAGATGGTCATATACCGCTCGTTCTCCTGTTCATTGAGGGTGGCAACGGCCAGCTGGAAGCTGGTGATGAGATTGCCGATATGGTCCACATAGCAGCCGCAGATTACGGAAGGGTTGCGCTTGGCAGGGTTCAGCCGCCGCCTGAGTTCAGATAGGTCTCTGAGGTTCATGATCCGGTCCGTCCTTTCATCGGGTAGAAACGGTGTCATTTTACCCGCTTGCCGGGAAAAAAGCAACGCAGGGGCCGAATCAAAAGCACAGGAATTCCGCACGGGAATGCTGTGCACAGGATTGTACAGGCCAGGAAATAAGCGACAGAGAAAAAAACCCGGTTGACAAACTGAACCGGAATGAGTAATATAACAAATGTTACATAACGAATGTTGTGAAAAGGAGGCGCCTCGCACATGCCGCCAAAGACGAGAATCACAAAGGACATGATCATCGATGCCGCAGTTGAAATTGTCCGGAAAAGCGGATTTGAAAGCGTCAATGTCCGGACGGTGGCCGGACAGCTGAACTGCTCCACCCAGCCGGTGATGTATCATTTTGAAACGATTGAAAAGCTGAAGAGAGCCGCTTTTGAAAAAGTGGATCGGCTGCATTTCGAATATATGATGAACTGCCCGGCGGGCATGGATCCCGTGCTGAGCATTGGGCTGAACTACATCCGCTTTGCCGTGGAGGAGCCGCAGTGGTTCCGATTCCTGTTCCAGTCCGGTTACGCGGAAGAAAGAAGCCTCCTGGAAATGGTGAATTCCGAAGGCCTGGCACCGCTCCTCGCGGCGATGCAGGAAGAAGCCGGGCTGAGCCTGGAACAGACCCGGGGCGTATTCCTGACGGTCGCGATGTTTGCCCATGGATATGCCAGCATTATTGCCAACAACCACCTGGAATTTGATGAAAAGCTGATCGCAAAACACCTGGAGCGCGCCTGGAACGGCGCAGTGCTCGCAGCCGTACAGGAGGGAAATTCATGACAGTCATTATTCACGACCTGGACCAACAGTATTCCGGCCTGGTTGAGGCAAAATGCGACCGGGCGGTTGCGGCAGACGGAAAATACGCCCCGTGCCAGGGGTGCTTCGGCTGCTGGACGAAGCATCCGGCGGAATGCTTTATGAAAGATACCCTGCAGCAGGTTTGCCGGATCATCGGATCGGCGGACGAGCTGGTGATCGTCACGAAGAACCTGTACGGCGGATACAGCGCGGATATCAAAAACGTCCTGGACCGCTCAATCGGCACATCCACGCCCCTCAGCACCTACCGGGGACGGCAGATGCACCATACGCTGCGATACGGCCGGCACGGGCTGTGGAAGGTGATTGTCTACGGTGAGGCTACCGAAGATGAGAAGGCCACCTTCCGGTACCTGGCGGAACGCAATGCGGTGAATGATGGATTCGAACGAACCGAAGTCAGGTTCATTGAGGACCTCTCAGAACTGGAGGGATTGCTATGAAAACCGTACTGATCAACTGCAGCCCGAAAAAGCGCTTCTGCGCTTCCTCCTATTTCCTGGCCCTGCAGCGGCTGTTTGTGAGCGGGGAGAAGGTGACCGAAAAGCTGCGCACCCCGGCGGATTATGACCGTATCCTGGAACAGCTCCGGGACGCGCAGAACGTTGTATTCGGCGTTCCCCTCTATGTGGACAGCATTCCATCCCACCTGCTTCGCTTCCTGGAAAAGATGGAGGCTTTCTGCAAGGAGAACAACCTGAAACTGAACGTCTACTGCATTGCCAACAACGGGTTCATTGAGGGCAAACAGAATGAGCCGTTGATGCAGAATTTCGAACATTTCTGCAGCCGGGCCGGCCTGACCTGGAGCGGCGGCGTCGGAATCGGCGGAGGCGTCATGCTGAACGTGACCCGCATCCTGTTTGTGGTGCAGATCGGGCTGCTGGCGCTGAACACGCTGCTCAGCGCGCTCAACACGGGGAACTTCTTCCCGAAGGACGCATGGATCAGCTTCGGGGAAAGCACGGCATTGCTGCTGTTCTTCAACCTGGGCGTCCTGTTCTTCCTGGCCCGCATGGGGCATCATATCCGCAAAGGAACCGGAAGCGGGAAAAAATATACCCGCATCCTGATTCCGTCCTTTGTCTTCATCATCTTCGCGGACATCTTCTTCGTCATCATTTCCCTGTTTGAAGGCGGACTCTTCCGCGGGTGGCTGGCGAAGAAGGAATACAGGAAAGCATAACAGCCGACGACTTTACACGGCGGAGGCCCGGGTTCTTTTGCCCTGCGAAACTGCAGATGCGGCTCCGTCGCACCGTATGCGGCAGTATTTCTCCGATTTGCCGTTCAGCGGCACGTTTTTCTGACACAATTCTTGAAAAGCAGAACACTGCTGAGTATCTCCCTTTGCCAGTCGGAAAGCTATCTGAAATTCGGGATTCTCGGTATGCAATCACTGGATGTGTGAGGTCAAGAAATCTTTTGCGTACTGCGTGGAAATCCGGAAGGGCTCGCCGGAATAGAATCCATGCCCCGCTCCATTGATGATTTTCAGTTCCGCGTGATCGTACACTGCAACGGCGCGTTCCGAATAAGCAAGCGGAACAACTGTATCCCTGTCCCCGTGAACGATCAGCACATCCCGATGATAGCCTACGATGACCTCATAGATATCGAAAGACAAGGCGTCCCGGGCATAGATGGCGCTCACGCCAAAGGAAGGATCATCCTGAAAAACGTGCCCCGGTTCATCCCAGCCGGGATTTCTCTCCTTCGCATCATCCTGCAGCACGAACGCCGGATAGTACAGAACCAGCGCCTGAATATCCTCGCGCCGGGCGGCGACATAAGCGGATACAAATCCGCCCTGGCTCTCGCCCAGAAGAAATACCTGTTCCGGATCAACGCAATCAAGCGCTTTGATCTGGTCGATGACCGTGTCCAGGGTGGCCGCCTCTGTCAATACGGATGTGTTCAGCATGCTCCTCGTATCCGGATTGCGGAGATTGAAGGCATAGGCAGCAAACCCTGCCTTCGCCAGTTCTTTGGCGATATTTCCGGTAATATACGTATAGTTGCCCGTGAACCCGTGTGTCAGGATGACCGTCGGAAACGGGCCTTCACCATTCGGAGTATACAGCACACCTTCGATGGCGTTTCCGTTCTGTTCAATTACAGGCTTCAATAACATGGTGCTTTCTCCTTTTGCGCTGTGAATTGAAATGCACCCTGTCACAAGTGAACAGACAAAAAGTACGATAAACCTACGCCAAAGCTTTCCATCATGGCATCTCTTGATATGCGGCATCCTTGTCTCCTCAATGCATCTTCCTCGGAACGGATTATTCAGCCTGGTAGAAATGGTTGATCATTTGCTTCATTGTGCATTTTCTTTTTTCAGAGCCTTTCCGAATGCGTACAGCTCCTGCCGTTTCTCCTCGGACTTATTTTTTTCACCGCTAGCTGTGAAGATTCCTGCATTTTTCACGCCCCAATACTCCACGATGGACTGGTAGTACTGGGTAATGGCCGGACCATAGACAAAGGCGTCGCCGGAGGAAAGGATCAGCGCGGTCTGCTTCACGTTTTTCGGAATACCGAAGGCATAGGTGCGATGGATCACGGCCTGCAGCTGGGCGGAGAACGTAAAGTAGTAGATGGGTGAAGCAAACACCACCATGTCGGCAGAGAAAAACTCAGGATAAAGCCTCTGCATATCGTCCTGCTGCACACACTTGCCTTCGCCCTTGTTATGGCAGTATTCGCAGCCCAGGCAGCCCTTCACATTCATGCGGGCCACAGAGAAAGTGACAACGTCGTGTCCGGCTTCCTTTGCGCCTTTTTCAAAGGCTGCAACCATATCAGCAGTCGCTCCGTCAGGATGGGGGCTGCCGTTTAAAACCAGTATTCGCATGCGTGGTTCCTTTACTTTCCGGCACAGGTTTTCAGGATCGTGAGGAAATCTTCCCTGGTGAGCTGCCTGCAGCAGCCGGGATTAGGCCTGCACTGATCCGCGATGGTCTCCAGCATGGCATCGTCCACGTCAATCCCCAGTTCAGTGAAATTCGTTGGCAAACCCAGTTCGCGGATGAATAATTCCAGCGCGTCGATGCCGGCCAGCGCCGTTTCCAGCGGACTCCTTCCGGCGGTGTCCACGCTCATGACCTCGGTGGCAAAGCGGGCAAACTTCTCCGGCGCAGCGGAAAAAATATACCGGTACACTACCGGATGAAGAACAGCCAGCGTCCTTCCATGGTTAGCGTCGGTGTATCCGCTGATCCAGTGCTCAATGCTGTGGCACTGGAAGTCGCTCATCTTCCCGGCACCGGGCAGGCCGCTGAGAGCCAGGGATGAATCCCACAGCAGCTCACTGCGGGCGTCCATGTTCTTCGGATCATTCTTGATCGTCCTGGCATTGCGGATCACATTGCGCATGATCGCTTCCATGATTTCGTCGCTGACGAAGCTGCCCTTGCCGAAGTATGTTTCCATATAGTGACTCAGCGTGTCGAAGGCGCCGGTCAGCAGTTGCTTCGTCGGAACGCTCACTGTGTACGCAGGATCGATGATGTTGAATACAGCATGTTTCCCCGCGAAGGTCACCTTCTCATGCTTCTCTTCATAGTTGACGCCGGCCAGCCAGTTCATGTCGCTGCCGGTGCCGCCCAGGGTCAGAACGATGCCCATGGGGATGGCGTCCCGGGGCAGCTTATGCTGCACTGTTTCGTATTCCCAGATATCCTCGTCAAGCATCGCCTGCACTGCTGCCGTGCGCACGCAGTCGATCACGGAGCCACCGCCCACCGCCAGCATAAAATCCACCTTCTGTTCCAGGGCCAGCTTTGCACATGCCTGCACCTCAGAATATCGCGGATTCGGCGTAATACCGGAAAACTCGATGATTTCTTTTCCTGCTGTTTTCAACAGGCTGACGATCTCGTCATATACACCGTTGCGTTTGATGGATCCACCGCCGTAAGCCAGCAGAATGCGGTTTCCGACCTGAGACAGTTCAGCTTCCAGTCCATGCTTTGCTGCACCTTCACCAAAGTAAACCCGAACAGGATTGTGGAACATAAAGGGATTCATGCTGTGTTCCTCCTTCAATCATCATTTCATGGAAAGTGTGATCGTCACATCGCCGTTGCTCAGGAGCATCCGCATTTCATCGGAGGTCTTGTCAGTGATGTGTCCCAGCCGGGTATAGGCCCAGGAATTGCTCCCGTAGAACACCACCAGCTGATTGCTGGAATACAGCACGATGTCTCCGGAAGAAGTGCTGGTCTGTACATCACTGCTGGGCAGGCGCTGACCGATGGAGCCGACCTGCTCAAAACCGCCGTACATGGACATCTGAATGGTCAGGTCGTTCGCTGCCAGTTCCTTCAGCGCGGAAACGGATTCGTTGTCTTCCCAGGCCACGGTGACCGGAGTATCGTTGATCTTCATCTGCATCACGGATGCTTCCTCCTCTTCGCTTTCGTCCAACTCAATCAGCACGTCATAGCTGCCATTCAGAGCCGCGATGTCCGCCAGCGGGCAGGTGATCACGCCGATGTTCACCTGGCTGCCGTAGATTTCAGATTCGTCCTGATCCTCAAACAGGATCGTAAAGTAAGGCGCGTCGGTGGCGTAGTCGATATCGCCGTTCAGCCAGCCGTAATGCTCTTCTTCATTGTAGGGCAGATCCTCGGTCACGCCGCAGAAGTCATGGGAATAGCGGCTCATGTGCTGGGTATAGGGCAGCTTGGCAATCAGAGCCTGAGCTGTTTCGCTGTCGTTCAGCATCCCGGGGATCACGGTTTCGCCGAAGTGCAGCAGGATCTTCGTGCCGTTTTCCGGCGGCAGGCGGGTCGGCATGATGGGATCGTCGGTCTGCATCTGCGCGCCATCCTTTGCCACACGCTTTCCACTTTCAGCAGAAGTGGTCATGCACACAGACAGCATCATCAGGATCGCCAGAATCATCATCATAGTACGTTTCATTATCAGATCCTCCTTCTTATTTCATCGTGCTTTGCACAAATTCTCTCACTTCATTTTCAGAATCACTCGGACAATATCCGGAAACCGCCACGCCACGGATCACGGTGGCGTTTGGCTGCATCAGCTGTATTTTTTCCACGGAGTCTGCAAAGCGGCTGCCGCAGTGGGTGGTCATGACATAAACCGTTTTGCCGGAGAGATCGGTCTCCTCCAGGAAAGTCCGCAGAGGGGTACATACGGTGTAGTGCCAGATCGGGGCTACCAGCCACACAGTGTCATAGCTTCTGACATCCTCCAAGTGAGTCGCAAGCGTCAAATCCACAAAGTCGATATCCTGGCCTTCGCCTACCTGCACGGTTTGATAATAATCAGAGGGGTAAGTGTAGGCGGTCTGGATTTGGAATACATCCGCTTTGGTCTCCTCGGCGATCCAGCCGGCGATCATCTGGGCATTGCCGACCAATTCGCCGCCTTCACCCCGGTTCAGGGTGGCGCTTGATACCACGTCCACGTCCGGATCAAACATCGTATTGCCCACACGGGAAAACCAGACGACCAATATCCTGTGATCCTCTCCGGGAATCAGGCCGACAGGTTCCGCAGCCTGCGGGGTATAATCCGTGTATCGGGTGTAGTTCCTGATCTCATCATCGCTTTCCGCGAATGCGCCTGTCTGGAGCAAGGTCATCATCGCTGCCAGCAGAACGAGAATCCATCTTTTCACTGCTTTCCCTCCTCTACAAAGAAGCTTTTGTTTTCACGTTCCAGATCAGATAATCCAGCAGATCCAATTTCTTCTGTTCCGCGTGTATTCTTTCCAGCAGGAGGCGGCGACAATCCCCAAGCAGCCGCAGCTGTTCCTTCTGACGCCCGGAGCCCTGACATGTTTCGAACTGTTTGATCAGTTCTTCGTCACAGCCCGCATCCGCCAGGCATTCATGAACCTGCTCTGCAGTCATAGCAATCATATTTTCACCTCCCGATCATATTGTAAAGTTCACCATTTAAAATAGCAAATACTTAAAAGACAAAGCAACTTTTGCTTTTCAGGCAATAATAAATGCTGTATAATGGTGGCAAATTAGCTAAAAGCCAATGATTCGTCCAGCCGGGCCACAAACAGCGGGGACGGCTGGCATCATGGTATGGGAGGGATGTATATGGAACTTCGGGTACTCAATTATTTTCTGACGGTAGCACGGGAGGGCGGACTGACCGGAGCCAGTGAAGTGCTCCATGTGACCCAGCCCACCATGTCCCGGCAAATCCAGGAGCTGGAAGAGGAACTGGGTCAAAAGCTGTTTATCCGCACGACCCGTTCCATGGTGCTGACGCCGGAAGGGATGTTGCTGCGCAAACGGACTGAGGAGATCCTTGAGATGGCCGAACGGACGAAAGCAGAGTTTTTCTCCATGGGCAGCGCCGTGGCCGGGGACGTTTTCATTGGCAGTGGAGAAACCTTTGCTCTGAAAAAGGTGACTGACCTGATGGCGCAGATCAGGGAGGATTATCCCGGCATCCATTATCAAATTTACAGTGGCAACGCTGAGGACGTAATGGAACGGCTGGAAAAAGGCCTGCTGGACTTCGGCGTTCTGGTGGAACCGGTGGATGTGTCTCGCTACAGCAGCTTTCGCCTTCCCTCCAAAGACACCTGGGGTCTGATCCTGCGGCGGGATCATCCGTTGGCGCAGAAGGACCGCATCCGGAGAGAAGACCTCATTGGTATTCCGCTGATCATGTCCCGTCAGGATATGGCATCGCAAAAAATTGGCAATGATTACCTTGACTGGTTTGGGAATAGCTACGAATCACTGGACATCGTGGCAGGTTACAGCCTGATGTACAACGGCGCGCTGATGGTCAAGTCCGGCATCGGCTGCGCAGTAGGCCTAGATCAGGTCGTCAACACTACGGAAACTTCCGACCTCTGCTTCCGTCCCTTCGATCCACCGCTGGAGGCGGGCATCGTCGTCATCTGGAAGAAGTATCACGTGTTTTCCAAGCCTGCTGAGATGCTGCTGGAGAAGATGATGGCTGCGTTCGGAAAATAGAAAAGTCTGCAGTCTGCTTATGAATCAGACTATTAGAAATTGGCTAATCGTCGAAAAATGTAATTAGAATGGGGAAAAGAAAAATCCGTCAGGTTTTCAATGATTTGTTGCTCCTGACGGATCTTCCGCACACCCGGCGGGATTCGAAGCCCCGCAACCTCAATCGGCGCGACTGCCCACTGGGCAGCTCGCTTGTTTCGGTTGAGAAAGGCGCTGACGAAATTTCCGCCACCGGCGGTCGTCAGTGCCTTTCCCGTTCGCTCAATGGTCGTATGAAGCCCTTGGAGCGGGCTTCATACTCCCTTTCGCGCTAACGAACTCGAGTCGCTTCCGCTTCGCGGACAGCCCACCGGGCTGACGCTTCTCTCGTTCGCCCCCGGCCTGCGGCCGTGTGTCCGAATCCCCATGAGAATAACAAAAATACGGAAACCCATGAAGGGCTTCCGTATTTTTGGTGATCCCGGCGGGATTCGAACCCACGGCCTGTCGCTTAGGAGACCAAAAAGGCGGTATGCCGCGAAGTTCCGCCGAAGTCTGTCAACATCCCGGAAGGCTTGATTTCTAAGGAATGCAGCCGATTGAAAATTCCGCGAAGCTCTCTCAAAATCCCTCGAAATCCGTCAAATTCCACCCCAAAATTAGAACGCGATTAGAACTTTCTAATTTTGGCGGGTGGCGCGCCGCGTCACCGACCGCCTTTATTAGAATTTTTGGCTACAAAACAGGATTACAACCTGTTCTAATTCATCCTACCGCCAATCTTGGCGATAGGACGAAAATGTATGTTCTTTTCTTGAACAACCACAGCAAATTGTGTTTTTCATCCCTGATATACACAGCAGTATAGCATGCAATTTCATCTCATCCAGTTATTCGATCCTTTGATCAGTCCATCAGCAAACGTAGCGCAAGCTGCAGTGAAGCAGATTCAAGCGCGTAATCCAGAGCAGGAATGTTTCCTTTTGCGATGATCTCATTTTTGACTCGTCTTTGCGTAGCTACAAAGGAACTGTACATCTCTTTCGTTTCTATTCCACTTTCCGGATGCAGGATCTTATTCATCACATCAAGCGGCGTGGAAACTTTCATCAGGCTGATCATCAACAACTGGGCCAGCGCTTCCCGGCTGTATTTTTTCCCGGTCGGCTTGTCGATCAGGCCGGCTTTGACATAGTTGTTGATCATGCTGGACGTCAGGTCGAGCCTTCCGCTGATGCCGGGGAAAGTCCTCGCCACATAGGTTACCAGCTGATCCATATACAGGCCGAAATCCGGAAGTTCATCCCACTCCGGAAGGCGGCAACCTTCCAGCCGTTTCAGGATTTCATCATGCGTCATGGAACACATCCTCCGTCCATTTTCTCCAAGATATCACAAACGAACAAACAAATCAACAACGCCGCTTGACAAAATATTATAAACGTTATAATCTGGTATTGGTAACCAGATTAAACGATATTGGAGAAAAGAACCAATGAACGAAATCTATCTTTTCGGTGATTCTGCTGCGCAGGGGATTGTCCTGGATGAATCAGAAAATTACAGGGTTTCCAGGGTAGGATGCATCCGGCTCATGAGACGCAGCGAGTATCCCATTCACAATTACGCAGTTCACGGATATACGGTCAACCAAGGACTGGAATCATTCCGAAACCTGAGAACTGAGCCGGGAAACATCTGCGTCATCGAATTCGGTGGCAATGACTGTGATCTGGACTGGGATGCGGTTTCACAGGATCCGGATCATTTTCATGACGGTAAAACCCCGCTGGCTGAGTTCAGGAGCCTTCTGAAGCAGTTTGTCCTGGAATCCAGGGCTCGGGATCTTGATCCTGTTCTTGTCACACCGTTACCGCTCATGTCAGGCCGGTATTACCGCTGGGTTTCAAAGAGACGGGATGCTGACCGTATCCTGAAGTATCTTCGGAATGATCCGGAGAGCATTTCCAGATGGCAGGAACGATACGCGATTGCAGTACGATATACTGCGGCAGAATGTGGCTGCCATCTGGCAGACGTCAGAGCCTGGATGCTGGAAGAACTGGATTATCCGTCTCTGATCTGTGAAGATGGGATTCATCCCAATGAAGCAGGCCATGAAATCATTGCCCGGAAAGCGATGGAGCACTTTCCTCATAAAGGATGATGCGCCGCAAAGTATCAGAGACTGCTTACCGGCAGGTTTTCACCGGCTTAACTTTTTATGTGTTGTAATCGTTTCAAGAATCATTTTTTCCATTTCCGTCATACAATGTTCCTGTTTAAACTGCTGTGTGTATCCCAGGTATTTTTCACTGTATAGATCCTTTGTTTTTGGATGATCTGAAGTCTGAACTGGCACAAATCAAGATCATTCCTGTTCCAGCAGAAAGAACGAAGAAACTGAAACAATACCAACAGAAGCTTGCCGGCCTGACTTTTTTGGAAAACTGCACTACGTCTTTGATACGGATTGCGGCGGCGTAAGACCGAGGGCTCGTTTTTCGGGCAAAAAGGGCTCGTTCGAGCCCTCCTGTGAAGTCGGGTATGGACCCGGCTATATTTTTTACCAGAATAGTTGACAAGTCAACATTTTAGACGTATACTTGACAAGTCAACGAGTTTTAAATAGGAGGATGTTTATGGATCAGGCGGGGAGATACATATCCGTATTGATGAGGCAACTGAATTTATTCTTCAGCCATGAATTGTCCGAGGTGGAAATTACAGCATCAGAGTTGATGTATCTTTCACAGCTATATAGAGCGGATGGACTTACGCAGGAAGAGATGTCGATGGAGATCTCAGTAGATAAGGCTGCTACCACACGAACGATACAGGGCATGGAGAAGAAGGGGCTGATCCGAAGAGAGGCGCATGAGGAAGATCGCCGCTCCAAGCGTGTGTATCTCACTGACAAATCAAAGAAACTCGAACCACATATCCGTGAACTTCAGCAGAGGTGGGTCAGGTTTCTCACTCAGGATATGACAGAGTCCGAGGTGGAGGTTTTCGCCGGACAATTAAGACTGATGGCAAACAGAGCCAGAGAAATCAATGCATAGGAGGCATTGTGATGGATATGAAGCAGGCGATGAAGGAACGGCACATGGTACGCAAGTACACGGATAAACCGATTCCGGAGAATATCGTAGAAAAACTGAATGAGCGGGTAAGAGAAAACAATAAGCGTTATGGTCTGTCCATCAGACTGATGACCAATGATGGCAGTGCTGTTCCCGGCGTGATAAAGCTGATCCTTGCAAAAGGAGTTAACAACTTCTTTATTATGGCTGGGCCTGATGGCGCGGATGAACTGTGCGGTTACTGTGGCGCTGATCTGATGCTCTACGCCCAGACGCTCGGCCTGAATACATGGTGGGTCGGCGGTACTTATAACCGTAAAGGGGCACAGGAGAAATCTGAAGGTGCAAAGCCGGTCGGTATTATTGCTGTAGGCTACGGGCAGACGCAGGGTGTTCCGCATAAGACAAAGACGGCAGAGCAGGTCAGTTCATACGATGGAGAAGCACCAAAGTGGTTCAAGGACGGCATTGAAGCGGCTCTATTAGCGCCTACTGCTCTGGCAAAACAGGCATTCACCATCAGTGGAATAGAAAACAAGGTATCAATCTCCTGCGATAATGGCATCTTTACCGGTGTGGATACAGGTCTTGTGAAGTATCACTTTGAGCTGGGAGCGGGAAAAGACAACTTTGAATGGGTGTGATCCATATGGATGATCAGCTTAAAACTCTGCAATCATGGATCAATGAGAGCAGTTATACCGTTGCAGTTACAGGAGCCGGTGTTTCCGTTACTGCAGGGATTCCCGATATGCAGCACATGAATATAGTATCTACGCTGCAAATGATGTCGGAAACGATATTGAAGGCAGCGCCGGGTAGGTACTATAAGGGAGTTTATAAAGGATTTTTGAAGGCAGTCTATGCTCAATGTCATAAACAACGTAGAAACACTGTGGAATATAAAATAATAACTCATCTTTCTCTATTCCCCTTACTTCTCTCCTTGTAGAATTATTGATTAGAAATGCATGCAAATCATTAGAATTTCTTGACAAGGTGCACAAGTCACAACTGCTTATTTTTCAAGGAGTTAGACAGTGTATAACAAGAGTTCATCCTACCGCCTACATGGCGATAGGATGACTTACTTCATAACGCCTCGACACTTCGCATCATAAAGTGCATTTTGTCGATCCGTTTATCGATGTGCCAGTGTCCACAGAACCAGTCTTTGTAATTCAGTTGATCCTCAATTTTGTCCAGCCATTCTTCAGTACTATGATCAACCATGGACTGATCCAATCCTGGTAGCTTTACTCATTGGCGCAGTACAAGCAGAAAAGTTTTGTGATGGAACATTCCTTGGATTGCTTAAACAAGGCTGTATTATTCGGTGGTTAGGCAAACTGGAAATAATAGATGACAGAGGAACAATAGAATACTATCCAGGTTTGTTTGATGAGTTTAAAGTCCAGAAGATTCTTGACCGGTGGGACAAATTCCCTGGGATAATGTGGGGACTAGGCTTTGAGCTCGACTACTATCATAGTTTTGAAGTGTATCGTAAGCAGAGCAACCTAAAGCTAAAACCGCCTCATTCAAAAAGAGAGGAAAGGCGGAATCTATTATATTTACTGGAACATGCAGATAGACAGATTGTTGGGAATTATTTGTTTTCTGAATGGCGTAAATATGTAAAGTCTGAGTTGTCATATGATCAATTTGATCTGGACTTCATTTTTCGGGTTATGGATATTTTGGAATCCAGGTATATTTGACATGTTATCCATGGCATTTTGACCGCATATTCAACAAACATAGCCATTCAATTTTCATCGGGTAGTCAACGATCGCCTTTCTTGAACTTCGGTGTTGGAACGTCGGGGTGTTGGGGGATCTTCTATCATCCCGCCTTGATTAGAACAGCTTAGAATTCTGTTCTAATTTTCGGTTAGAATTTTTTGCAAAATATTAGAAATTGGCTAATCGTCGAAAAATGAAATTAGAATGGGAAAAAGAAAAATCCGCCAGGTTTTCAACGTTTTGTTGCTCCTGACGGATCTTCCGCACACCCGGCGGGATTCGAACCCACGGCCTGCCGCTTAGGAGACGAAAACAGGGCTTTCCTCCTATACCCCTCGAATGCCCGCAAACGCTTGCTATTACTGCATTTCTAACAAATTCGATTGTCCCCGTTTCCTCCAAAAAACACCTCTTTTACCCTAGTGCGATTAGACAGCGATTAGACAAGCTAATCGGAGACGGTAGGACATTTTCCCACAGCGTCCGCCAAAATTAGCAAGATGATCGATAATCACGTTTCTGAAAACCGTCAAATCGAAGGAAAAAATTTAGTATTATTAAACCATGCACATTTCTGGAATATCGCTGTAACGCTTGATCCATTTTTCAGCAAACGAGGGGGCTTGCGGTCATGAATCAGCAACCGCTATGTCTATCCTGAAACATATGCAGGCCCATTTCCCGTGAGAGATGCTTCATCATCTCGCAGCCGGCGATGCAGTTTCCCTTTTGATCCAACGCAGGACCGTAAATCCCGATTCCACAGCGGCCGTAAACCGGGGCCATCAGCCCTCCGCCGACGCCGGATTTCGTGGGGACGCCTACCTCCACCGCAAAACGGCCTGACCCGTCGTACATGCCGCAGGTCAGCATGATGGACAGAACGATCCGCACGGTTTCCTCCTTCAACAGCCGTTCTCCGCTGCCGGGACAGATGCCGCCGTTTGCCAGAAGCAGCGCGAAGTTCGCCAGGGATTCCGCGGTTACGTTCAGGGAACACATTTTGGTGTAGAGCTCGATGCTGTTGTCCACGTTTGTCGTAATGATGTCCTTGCTTTTCAGCAGATAGGCGATGGCCCGGTTGCGGTCACAGGAGTTCATCTCGGAATGATACACCTGACGGTTCAGCGTGATGCCGGGATCGCTGCACAAGCGCTGGGTATATTCCAGCATTTCCTCAAAAGAGACGTAGTCGATGATCGTGCTCTCCACAGCAATCGCGCCGGAATTGATCATGGGATTGAAGGGGCGGTTTGACTGCAGGTCCAGTTCCACAATGGAGTTGAAGGCTTCCCCCGAGGGCTCCATGCCCACATGGCTGAATACCGTTTCCGCACCGCGAACCTCCAAGGCCTTGCACAGGGAAATCACCTTGGAGATTGATTGGATCGTAAAACGAATATTGGTATCCCCGACCTTATAGGCCGTCCCGTCCGGCAGAGAAACGCAAAGCCCCAGCGCTTCTTTGCGTGCCTTGCCCAGCTCCGGGATATAGGTAGCCACATTGCCCCGGGAGATCTGTTGACGGCCAATTTCTATGGCTTTGTTGATGACATCCGAAATCCACTGTTCGTTCATGGCACTCTCTCCTGTTTTTTACTTGTGCTTTTTGGGGATCATACGCTTCGGCTTTTTGCCGGCCTTTCCCCGCGCTGCGCCGGAAGGCCATTGCCGGCGAGGACGCAGACGGTCTGATCTGCGAGAAGCTCCTCCTTGAGGATCCGGACGTAAGCGGTTCTGTACGGATCAGATGCTTTCATGCTTGTCCCCCAGATCCATTCTGCCTTTCTTTGATTGCTCTCAGAAACAGGTTCATATATTTCTAATACACAGAAATCCCCGGTCTCGATACGTCTCCCGGGTCAAGCGCAAATGCGGCCTGCCCGTAGGAGAATGCTGCTACCGCCCGAGATACCCGAGCTCCGTTTTCCCGCATGGTCCGCCGGAGAAGGAAGCCGCCATCCGGGCAGCGTTGGAGCATTTTCAAATGCTGCCGCCCGGTGGGCTTCCCGTCAACCTATAAAGGAATGTACGATGAAAAGAATCAGCTGTCAATACAATATCGACACTGTGTGTGAAAATCGGGTACGACAATGGCGTCACGGTTTCCATCGACTGCATCGCGGTCGAGAAGCGGATCCCCCGCAACATGTACGAATGCTCCGAGCCGGACTGCCGCATCTGCAACGATCCCCCGGAATACGTTAAGTTAGTCCGTTCCGAAGCGGTTGATCATAATCTGCACAAGTATGATGACGATTCTGGATTGGACTGAAAAATCAGAAAGGTGCTGCCTTACGAACGAGGCAGCACCTTATTGCTCAAACGAATGGGTATGAAGGATTGCTTGCGGTCTACGTGATCGTCCGCCTTTCTTTCAAGAATTTCATCAATGATTCTCAAATCTACTCTCCCGCAGCATACGCAACAAAATACGTTGCCGATAACTACCCATTCATTAGTGCGGCGTGGTTTTGGTGCAAGAGTAAGGGCCTGAACCAAATTATCGATAGTTATAATAACAAGTCAGCTGATGCTACAGTAAAAAAAGTAACAGCTACAGTCAAGGGCAGTTCTTCCGGCTATACTGTGCGGCTTGGATATTACAACAAGGCAAAGTCTGTGCTAAAGTAAGATGATGTGGGCAGGAAGTTAATCTTCCTGCCCGCTCTCTTTTTCAACGAAACCGACAGCACCATTGATGCTTACACAATAATAATCGTTTATTTCGTATAAAACTCTTAAGCTATCATATGTATCAATATAGCAAATGAGAGATGCATCTGCTTTAGGCGCTATCCGGATCTGTGTGGGATGCATTGCAATATAATAGGCAGCTGCACATACACAGTAATCTGAATCAAGCCACCCGGAAACGGATTGAACTTCATTATCGTTCATGAACACATAGTTTACTTGAAGCCAACCATCAGAGGCAGAAATCAGTTGAGCCTCCTCACCGTAAGTCAACAGCCTTAAACAAGCGGATTTCTCAACAGGTTCTTGGTGTAAATACAGCTTATCGCAAATTATATAAACGCTATCTTCAGATGAAGCTTGAATAATATTATTCCCAATTTGATCACCATGGTATCCAGAAGAATCCAGATTTTTATTCGTTGTTGCCAAAGCTGAAACAGCAAGACAACACACGACCAATAAAATGATTAACGGGATAGGTTTGATTGCCATCTAAATGTTCCTCCTACACAGGCATTCTATCATAATGTTTAGCCTGCCAAAGCAAGTATACCATAAGGTTCTCAGTTAATTAACGAAATCCCAAATCGCTGTACTATAGCAGCTTGTCGATAGCGTTTACAGGGTTCTTTCTTGGCCTTCCTCTGGGTCTTTTCGGTTTGTTGACTACAGATTCCTTCTTTTTCCGACCACGCTTTTTCGGTTCGGGTTTCGGAATCGGTTTGGAGAGTCCCAGTGCTTCCAGTTCTTCGAAAACACCAACGTTAGTGTGGACCCAGCCGTTGTCATTGGTCGCCGGTTCTTCCGGCGCATCCACCTTCCGCCATGCAGAATTCAGATCATCCATGAGATCCCCGTAAGACATGAGTTTGAGCAGCTCGGCTTCCCGGGCCTTCCGGATTAGGCGGCAGGTAATGACCGTGGAAATGAAGTTAATGAACTCACTTCCAATGACGGAAAAGTCACCCTGCACATTGGTTCTGTCCAGGCATTCATCGTTCTTGTACCGATTGAAGACCAGTTCCAGCAGCCACCGATCGTCATAACAGAGGTAAGCGGTCCTGGGATCGAGGTCCTGATCCGACTCGAAGACGATGACGCCGAATACTTCTCGTTTCTTCTCGTAGATTGCCGGATTGTAGTCGTTCTTGTCCTCGCGCCGGGCAAGAAAAGATGCTTCTTCCATTGCTGACTTATGCGCAGATCGGTATGCATAGAGGAATCGACCGCCCTTGATCTCTTTCTTCTTGCACAGGACATGGTCTCCAATACCGGACAGAACGCCTTCGAAGGCCAGCATGTTGTTATTCGTGATTCGGGAGTCGTTTCTCTTGATAGGGGTAAGGAAATGCAACTCGGGACGTTCCGCAAGTTCGTCGCTGATCTGAGATGGCGGAAAACCCTTGTCTGCAACAATGATTCCTTTCCGGATATCATTATCCCGAATAAAGGATTTGTAGGATGTCGCATCAATGCTGTTCCCAGGGAATACCTCCGCACAGATCGGTTCCATCTCCTCAATGTCATATGCATAGAGAATTGATACCTCCCGGCATCCCTTGGTTCTTGCCTTGTAGGAGAAAGCTGACAGATCGTTGACAATGCTGTTATCCTGCTTGAGCATTCCGTCAATTGCCACATGGTGGTCCGCAGCGACAGACGCCGCTCGCTTATGGTAAAACGCCAACCGGCGGTTTCCGTCACGGCCGATTCCCTGAAGGAAAGCGCTGACTGTGTTCTCGGAGAGGCCGATTCCCGGATAGAACTTGCTGACGAACGTTTGCTGGTATTGTGTCGCAAGACGCTTTGCAGATACTTCCGGCTTGATGACCCGAAGGGAGGCAATGGCCATGATGGTATAGGCATCCTTGGGTGTATAAACGCCAAGCAGTTCCGTAAACAGATCTCTGGAAACGGATCTGACAAATGCACTGGCCCCGTAGGACAACATATCTGGCTCTGCTTTGACGGCGGCAACGCCGAGCGGAACGTACATGCCATCCACAATATGGCCGATGACTTTTCCGTTCTTGGGCTGTGAATTGCCACCGGAAACATACGTGACGCTGATGCGCTCACGGACAGGATAGCGGTTGGGACCGTCCTTTCCATTATCCTGGACGATGGTGTTGACAGGACGAGGAACCTTCCGGATGGATTCTGGTACTGCCACCTAAAACACCCCCCCCTCAATATATAGTACAGTATATCACATAACAGTACTATATGCAAGGGATTTTTAGAACTTTTTTGCAATGAAAACGGCTCCCTTCCTGGCTGGAGAGGACCCGTTTGAAAGCAAATCCAGAAAGATCCGGAGCGATTTTATTGGATTGTGGCCAGAAATGTTCGAAAACGGGGAGTTTTAGGCCGATCCTATAGTACAGGGAATTGGGGAAGTATTAGTTAATCTATATGAAGAATGAAACATTTAGGAAGTGTTAATATGGCCAATCGGGACGTGCTTGTACAGAAAATCCGGCAGGTCAAGGCCGACCTGAAGACTGCGGGAGTTATACTCCGCTGTGACCTGCAGAAGCATATCCACAGGATGGAGCGTGAACTGGAGAATTGTTGTTCCGAAATTGGGTAGTTGATTCCAGTTGATTCCAGTGAATTCCAGTAGATTCCAGTAGGCCCTTTATGATATGATACACTCGACAGGAAAGGATATAACAATGGTGATTCCGAGGATTCTGGCCCCAATCTCACGGGAATGAATAACAAGTGGAAGTACTGGGGCTGGTCGAAGTACATTAATCACTAATGAGAAAAGAGGAGGGTGGAACAAACCACCCTCCTCTCCATCAAAATTTACCACTCGATTACGAAATCCTCATCAAGTTTAACCTCATTCATATTTGTATCAAATAGTACGATACGTAGTGATGAGGTTTCTGGCGGCAAATAACCGGAACCTTCAAAATGCAGTAATTCATTTTTCTCGGAAACAGTTAATAACAATTGATTTGATAAATTGTCATAAATGTCTATTGATGCAAGAGGCACTGATATTCCATTCAATTCGATTAGCTGTTCAGATTCAAAAGCGATGTTGTCCTGATCAAGGACTAAATATCCATTCCAAGCGGATGAGTCGTGTAACCAATCAGAGAAGTAGAACACGTTACCGGGAGTCAACTGATCTTTGTGAACAAAGCCACGAACCAAATCCCCAGAATCGCTTTCGATATAAATCCAATCGTTTATTTGGCCAAGCACATACACGTTCAATTCCATATCAAAGGACATGAGTGGACTTTGGGAAAAAAGCGGATCATCAGTAATGACTGAGCCTGCTTTCAGCGTTGCAGATTGGGAACAAGGAGGAAGTTCGCTGATTGAAGGTGCGAATCGATTGGCATTTTCTTTAATCCAACCAATACGATGATGATCATGATCAATCGCATATTGAATCATGATCCATCCATTTTCACTGGCAAAAGCCTGGATAGCATCATTCGTTGAAACGGCAGCTTTTCCATTTGCGGCACGCACATAGTCTTCACTAGGGCCAGAGTAAACTGCATATCTTTTATCTTTAGGGAAGCTCGTTCTGTGCGTTTCAAGAATAGGTACATCAACAAAGGGAACATGGACGATCTGAGTACCGTTGCTTTCGGCTAATGAACTGCTGAAAAAAACAGCAAATAGAACAAGAATCGAGAAAACCCTCATGAAAGCCAATACATGTTTATCCTTCATGCCTACTACCTCCTCGCCGTTTCCGGCAACGCAAGTATCCACGGTACGTAGTCGTTATCCATGCAGTGCTCAAACTCATCATGGCCGGCGTCGCAGAAAAGCATCTCGTTCTCGGTGCACTTGTTGAAGACAAAATCGGGGCCGTCTGTGTCGACGGTTTCGATTTTGATTTCTTCGCCGTCGGTGACGATGACATCGCCGGGCTGTACGGCCTGGATCGCTGCGGCGTCAAAACGTTCCGGGACATACAGGGTCAGCTGCATTTTGTCGCCTTCCTTGTATTCGATATCCGTTCTTACCATCCGCCCTTCCAGGTTGGAGGGGTCGATTTCGACGGGTTTGGCCTGAACGGTTTCCGCGGAGGCGGCGCAGACCAGTACAAGCGCCAGAATAAGGGACAAGGAGATCGCAATCAGTTTTTTCATTTTGGTTTCCTCCTTCATAACTGATTTGGACTAGAATTCAATAAGCCTGTTTTGACCAGATCAACCCGGTCAATGATTGATACGAAAGAGGAGGGTCGGCTGGCACTGTAGAGCAGGAATCAGCCTCTTCATTGGGCACACCGTCCTCTCTCAGTTCAGTTCTACAGGTTCCCAGCCGTAGTCCTGGTAAGCGGTGATGTTCAAACCGTTTGCTTCGACATAAGCTTTGATGAACCGTGTCCGGATCGCCTGATTTGCTTCTGCCCCCAGGTCAGCGCCGGCGAAATACTGATCTGCCAGTTCCTGATCACCATCCGCAAACCGCTCGATATCTTCCACGTAATCCTCGCCGTCCCCGGCTTCTTCCATGGCAGTCACCTGCCACCGGCTGTCTGCATTTTCCAGCATGATGACCGCGGGATATTCTCCGCCGGAGATGTTGAACAGGGTCTCTCCGCGCCGGACATAGTTCAGGATCCAGAAAGAGCCGTACACCTTTGCATGCGTATCGTCGATCATTTCGGTCTTATGGATGATCGGGCATGGGATCGTCACATATCCCGGTTCCGTCAGATACTCCTTGGCGCGCTCATTGCCTGCCAGATAATCTGCGATGGCTCCCTCTATGGGGTCGTCCCCGGAATAAGCGTAAGCAGGCAGGCCGGGTTCGTTCGTCACAGCGCCGGTCTCCGGTTTATCCTGCATTTCAGATACAGCCGCCGTGATGAAACCGGCCTCGTCGGCCTCGTTCCAGATGGCATAATAGGGGATCGACTTCGCCTCCGGGTCAATCTCCTGAAGATGGGACCAGATCATAAAGCCTTCCGGCAGACGGTCCACCGGTGTGCCGGGGAGGAAAACGGTAACGGCCTGTGCCTTTTCCAATCCATATGGCGCAGCCGTTACATAACGGATACCATCCTCAATGGCTTCCGGAACCTGACCTTCATCCTGTTCCACAGAAAGATTAACGGTCCAGGCGTGTTCGTCAACGGGCTCCGGATCAGAGAATTGCCCGTGAAACGAGCATCCGTACAGCGTACCGTCCGGATAGTTTTCGCCTGTTTCTCCCATTTCGCTGTCATGGAAGCTGCCGGTAAATGATCCGTTTTCTCCGACGGTCAGTTCGGTGCTCCAGGCGCCCACACCGCTGGAGAACTCAAATACCTGTCCGTCCATCTGTGCAAGCAGATCCATGGACGCGCTTTCCGCGATTGCGGATGTGACCATCATCATGAGCGCTGCCATCAACACAACCAGTCGTCTTTTCATTGTTCTGACCTTCTTTCTGAATAATTGTGATTCATAACATACAACGGATTAAAAGCCATGTTTCTTCCGCTGCGAATGCTGTACTAACTGAAGTAAAATGACAGGATAAAGACCCAACGCAGGATAAGCCGTTTCGCCGTTTTGTCTGCGGATGTCATTCTGATTCATCACCTTCCCGACCGGTTAATGAATGGCTGCCTTCAGCCGTAGCGGTATTTCTTTCTTTTGCCAATCATAAATCCGAAAGAAACAAAGAATGCCAATACAGGGCTTTGATGCTGACATCAATCTCCGCGATCCTCGCATCCAGCTTCCGGATCTCTTCCTGCTCTTCTTCGCTGATCCGGGTCTGCTGCGCGGCCTGCTGCTCCTGCAGCTCCTGGAAGAACGCGCCGCTGTCCTCCAACACGCTCCCGGCAACTGACTTGAGGGCGGCTTTGATGATCTCCTCGAGCACTTCTGTCTGAATATAGTGTGAGCAGCACTCGCTGTTTTCCCGCAGATGCAGGCCACACTGCCAACAGGACACTTCCTTGCCGCGCCGGATATAACAGGCCGCTTTGATGGTTGATTTCCGTCGCGCGGCCTGTTTGTAATGAATGATTATCTACTGTCTTTCGGAAACTGTGGTTTCAGAACAGAATCCTTTAGTGCTATGCTCTTATCTCTGCCCGGATACATGATGTAATAAGGCGGAATCTCGTTTGCCTTTTTCAAGAGCTCTTTTATCAGCTTTGCCTTCCCAAGCCACAGCTTGAGAGGATTGATCTTCGGAAGGTCTTCCTCCGTAATCTTACCCTTCATACCGCCGAATTTCATGACTCTTTCTTTGATATAGCGAAGGTCATATCTGGCAGGATTCACCTCGATGATTTCCTTATCCAGACCCGTAAGCATGTAAACTGCCTCCAGCGGTGTGCGGACAGAGGTTTCAATGGTGAACACCACATCACGGGGAACCTCGACATATTGTCCAATGAGAGCGAGATTTGTGCAGTCCTTCGGAATGATCGTCGGGCGGTCGCTTTCCTTGCGAGGCATGAACTGCGAGGTGATATAGGGCATCATACAGGTAGAGATATGGGAATGTGCCAGCACCTCATCCTTCATATCCAACATTCCAAAATGGTACAGCATCTCTTCAATGATCTCATTTCCTGTGCACTCCGCCATAGGCTTTTTGATATAGCTGCCAATACGCTCTCCAAACAGGCCATCTCCCCACAGAACGTCACGGTTCTTCTCACGCTGATCCGGGAAATAGTCCCTATCATAAATGACCAGCGACATTTCCCAACCGGAATCCATGAAGGTGATTCCGCCGCCCGTACCGCTCTTGCTTCCGGTCATCTTCTCCAATCGTTCAAAAAATTCGGGATAGTCTTCTACGGTGAGGAAAAAACTCATCCATTTGGTCTTGTCGATATGGCTTAAGAACTTATCTGGATTGCCGAACTTTTTATTCCGTGCGGCAAGGTTTTTCCATACCGTGAACAAGCCCATATCTTCCGTGTCCCGGTTAATTTCAGCGATATGTGTATTATCACCGTAGGAGGCGTTTGTCATCATGGAGCCGCTGGTAAGAAGGACGTAATCCTGAGCTCTTACAGGAATGGTTTCCTGATTCTTGATCTTAATACCGTAAACCGTATTGCAGGCCTCATCCATTTCCAGATCATAGACTGCAGTGTCCATACGGAAGGTGACACCCTGATCCTCCAACCATTTATGAATCGGCTTGATCACAGAATCCTTGTCATTGCGTTTTGTATGCAGAATGCCCTCCAGATAGTCGAGCCTGTTCAGAAGGCCGAATCGGTTGAAATACCGCTGCGCCTCCAATGCACTGTGATAGGGCTTAAAAGCCAGCATAGAGTGATAGCACCACCACAGAGAGCTATGGAAGAACTCGCTGTCCTTTCCGAAATAGTCCTCAATCGTCATATCCTCCAGATCCTTTTCCGGGATGCTGGTGAAGTGCTCCATTTTCAGGAGCAGCTCCGGACTCATGCGGTAGTCATGTACCTTTTCGTAAATATGTCCCTGTTTGCACAGGAGTCTGCTTTCGGAATGGATCGGCATATCCTTATTGGCTCTTACTGATTCATCAAGCACCGAGATCGATGGATCTTCCAAGGACGGGATCTTGCTGCACAGATACCAAAGGCACTCCATAAATGGCTCCAGTTCACGCTCACCGGGGCAGATATAGCCCGCTTCCCCGGAATAAGCGTCACAGCAGCCGCCAAGGGAATTTCGTTTTTCATACAGCGTGATATTCTTTCCCGGCATTCCGGCATCATCAATCAGAAAGACCGCTGCCGCAAGGCCGGCCATTCCTCCGCCAATGATGTGGGCGTTCCTTTCTTCTATGCCTTCAGGTGCGGGAGCCTTGTAAAACAGATTGTAAATGTTCATGGCATACATTCCTTTCTGAAAAGTTTTCAAAACAGTGTTGAAATCACAACACTGTCTATATTATAATAAGGAATGTACTATGGAGCAACCATTGATGTTATGCGAAGTGTTGATATATCCACACTCAACGCATATTTGTCGATATATTCAGGAGGAAATTTATGAAGGCAAAGAACCTGAACGCTTCATCTGTAAAAACAAGAAACCTCATAAGAGATACTTTTGCAGAGCTGCTTTACGAAAAGAAAAATATTAACAAGATCACAGTGACAGAGCTGGTGCAGCGAGCGGACATTAACCGGAGCACTTTCTATTCTCACTATGATGATGTGCGGCACGTTGCGGAGGATATTAAAGCCGAAACACTGAAAGCCTTCTTTGAGAACAAAACCATATCCAATGTACATGACATTGAACTTTTCTTTGATGAGATTTATGCCTATATCAAGAAGAACGATTCCTTCTTCCGGTTGATCTTCATCTCAGATGAAGTGACGAATTTTGTGCGTCATCTGGGCAACATCTGTAAAGGACGAATTTACGAGGCAGTAAACAAAGACGACTCTATTCGTGATAAACACCTGCTTGAACTGGAAGTTTCTGCATTTTCGGACGGCATCGCCATGCAGTTTATCCGTTATTATCACAATGACTATAACGTGACGCTGGAGGAGATCATCGAGTGCGGTAAACTCTGGTGTAGAACGATGATCGAACGCCGATCAGAGAAGACCGTCATAGGGTTGCTGACTTATAACAAAAAGGCATACGACTACAGTTAATGATGCTGGAGCTGCTGAGTGGTTTAACCATAGCAATGATGGAAAAGTTTTAAGAAAACAAGTAGACATTACCTATTGCAAGAAGCCTGCCTCCACAACGATGGGTAGTGGGACGCTTCAGAATGACTCGAGCGGACGGTACGTATATCAACCTCCAGCATTATCTGAACCATTATCTTTCCAGTCGCGGTTATGCTAAGAGGACTGTTGACGGAAGTTTTGGCAATATAACTAAAGCAAAGGTCGAATCCTTTCAGACATATTGGAATTCAAAAAAGTCGATAAAACTTGATGTGGACGGTATTGTTGGCCCTAACACAAGAAATGCGTTGGCGCAATATGTGCACTCACTCTAAATAAAAACAGATGACTGCAGGTTTAATCTGCAGTCATCTGCTTTATATCCAACAGCTGGATGAGAGAACCCGTATAAGCAGATATCATTAACTGATATGTATTCTCGTACTTGCCTGAATCAGTATTTTCTGTTAAAAAGCATACAGAATAATATTCGTGCTCATCAAAGTCTTGCATGTTAACTTCAACCCAGAAATCCACATCTGGAATATAATCAGATAAATCGTCCTTAATACAATCCAGATATGAGCATAGATAATCATATGCGAGATTTTTAACCGTTTCAGTTCCAATATGCCTTTCATCTGGTACACCTCTCCGTGTTCCTGTATTGTGGTAAACATATTTATTGTAAAAATCAGCTTTTTCTTCCAATGACCATGTATAAAACGGTCCTTTCGTAGATATGGCGTTATTCATTTCCAGGACAAAGATGTCATTGGCATCTATATCGGATGCTGCTTCTGCTGGACATGTATTCATAGGGGAAAGGATTGATAGTAGTATAACCATTAACAGCAATTTCGCTTTCATATTCGATACCTCCTTCGCTATCTACATCGTAACAAATATACCATATGGCTCTCGGTTTAGCCAGACGAGGAATGTAACATTTAAGAGATAAACGATGGAGGAGCGTGAAGTCATTGCTAAGAAAATACGGCAATCTAAGCGGAATTTGGAAACAGATGATCCTCTCCACCGTCATGATTTGCAGAAGCACATCCGCCGGATGAAACAGGACTGGAGAATTATTGTTCCGAAATTGGGTAGTAGATTCCAGTGAATTCCAGTAGATTCCAGTTGGCCCTTTATGATATGCTACACTCGGCAAGAAAGGATATAGTCATGAACTGCCGCTGTGCCGGACATCTTCCCTTTCGGAATCATCAGAGATATATAATCGCTTTCGGTTAAGTACACCAAGGTGCCGATGCTGCCCTCGTCCACGAGCTCGCAGGCAGCCGGGTACTGAAAGCTGACACGTGTTGAGCCGCGGCTGACGTAACCGTCGACATGGCAGGGATTTCATCCGCATTGCAAGACAGAATAGGCAGCAAGGCCACGATCAACGTCAGAAGCAATGATATCTCTCTGGATTTCATGGAATAAGTCCCCTTTGCATTACTCATCATCGTTCACTCTCCGCTCCAGATGTCCCTGTTCGCCGATGCTGTAATCAAATACGTCCAGAACGGCGCCTGTCGGCACAAATTCGTTCTGTGCTTCATCGAATGCCAACGGCGAAAGCTGCCGGAAAATGTGCACACCATCTCTGGCATAGCAGGCCGAGCCGTACACCTGAATGCCTGCATTCTGAAAGACTTCGTATCCGTAGGTTGTATAGCTTGCCTCGATTTTTCGCGTCTGCAGATGATACACATCCTTGTACTGGACATAGCATCCCGTCCCTTGCCCGATCACGCTGAACTCCAGATAAACGCCAGTTCCATCATCGGTTCCGCACAGACGGAAGTCCTCGCACGCAAAGGGGATGTAGTCCCACAGATACCAGTTGGGCCACTGCTCCACAAAGATCAGGGTCCCTTCTTCACCCCAGCCCCATCCAGAAAAACTGATGACCTGCACCAACGGCACATTCTCGGTTGAAATATCTGAATTCCCATGATGCTGAAGGTCTGCCTGGCTGATCAGCTCCCGAAGCACAGGCGCTCCGCAGGGCTCCATTTCGATTCCCCAGGATTGAAGCAGCTCGCGGGTCGCTTCATCCTGCCCCCGGTCATAGGTGTCCCGCAGGCGCTGCCAAGCCTCCGCCGGATCCATGGCAAGCGGCTGAAAGCCCTGCTCCTCCGCTCCGTTATAATGTGGGATTTCTTCGCGCCACACATAGCCGCTGTGTTCCCGCACATTTTCCATGGTGACCCATGGCGCTTCCTCCGCAAAAGAGCCAGCACAGGCTGCGATCAGCAGAAGTGAAAGAAGGATCAAGGAAAACCTTTTCATGCGTACAACCTCCGGCTAATTTTTTCTTCTATGCTTACTCATACCCACCCATGCCGCCGACCCATTCCCCGCTGGGCTCGTGCCAGACATAGAAGGCCAGGTCTTCGGCGGTGGCAGTCAGATGCGACTGCTCTCCGTTCCACTACAGTTGGTCACTACAGACTGCTCAATGGCATGAATCCGCAGACACGCTGGCTATTTATTGATAAAGTCTGGCCGGGGGTGAAGCCAGGATGATTACCATTCTATTCTGACAATTTGGGAATATGCGGTACCTGCGTCATCAACTGCGGTAAGCGTAATTGATGTTACATCGCCGCCAAGACTGCAGTTACCATAGTAAGTTCCGTATGAATCAGGCGAAAGGATCGCCAATACGGAATCGCCAAAAGTGTCTGTTACACGGATCTGACTTACTTCGCTGCTGGCTAACGGGCCACTCTGCGCAATGTGTAATTCAAATTCGATTCGGTCATCATGAAACACAGTTACAACCCCATCGTAAACTATTTCTCCGCCTTCACTAGGGTTGTTCTCCATATCGATTTCTTGTGATGTTGTGACGGATGAGAGCGGAACAAAGCCACGAGCCCAATCACCACTGCTTACTTCAACATAAGCCCACTCACCAAGGGTTGCTAACCACGTAACATGTAATCCTTCCTGTAGGAAAAGTAATTCTGACCCGCTGTAGAGAGGATCATCTGTCAGGGAAACTGCAGTGGTTGTCCATGCATCAACAGCATGAAAAGACAGGGCGGGAACATTTGCCTTCTTGGGCAGGGCTTTACTGCTAATGTAACCGAAACGGTAGTGGGAAGCATCGATAGAATACTGAATCAATGCCCAATCATTTTCAGTGCCAAAAACCTGAATCCAGCTATTCGTTGAGACCTTGGCTTTTCCGTTTGCTCCCCGCAGTGAAGTCTTATCCGGAGCGGAGTATACGTCATACTTCTTATTGCCCGAGAAAGTTACGGGATATGCCTGTAATTCAGTGGAATCTGGAAGATCTGGAGCTACTGTCAATTTCGCTCTCGCCTCTGCTAATGTTTTCGGGATGGCAGATAAGCTGACATAACGAAGATCACGTTGAAAATCACCTTTTGCAGTTCCAGCTATTCGGACGCTCTCAATATCAGGATAATAGCTGATGCTTCCATCCCGTATTAACATACTCTGATAGACCGTATAGCTCCAGATCCTGTGCAACAGCCATTTGCCGTTGGACAGCTCAAAAGTGACACACAATTCCGGATATTCATTCCCAGAATCATGTTGCAGAATGGAAAGGTGCGGAGTTTGAAAGTATTCATCTGTTGGCCATTCGTTTCCTGTCATTTCAATGGTTATTTCTATCGTATGGCTGGTTTGCGGTACGGCGGAGCTTGTGGAAAAGCCATATTCCCATACAGACCCATCCTGGCTGCGATTAAACATGTAGAGCACGTTTTCCTTATTCGCTTTGCGGATAAGCACTGCATAGCAGGCATCTTTGCCACCGATTTCAATACCGTTTGCTGTGCTCATAACTGTCATCCCATCAAAGGATGATTTGTTAAAGAACTCCCTGATTTCAGCGGGTAATACAGTTGTGGATTCTGCAACTACAGTAGAAGACGAGGCAAGAATCAATAGACAAAGTGCGGTAATAATACTGACAAGTCGTTTCATCGGCAGCACCTCCTTTTTGTTCCTATAAAATGACGATTCTACTATGCAAATTCTTGCATTCGAAGCTCATTTTTTATACCGCTGTTATTCGCTTCGAGTAGCACTATTTCCTTCTGCGATCCAATAATAGGTATATTGACGCTTCGGTGTACTTTCTTTCCTTCTTAACGTTGAAGTCCTTGCAAAGCTGTCTACGATCGGATACACCCCCAAAAAACAAATATCACAGACTTGCCTGTGATACCTGATAGCAGGTTCATCAGTGCATGCCTATGATATTTATATTTTATCACACAGTATTCTGTTCTCAATTTTATGGGCCAATCAGCATACACCGCCAGAGTCATCATGAGAGTATGCACGGTAGAATAACTCGACTGTTTACAATACCATTTCGCCAAACGACAGAGTTGCGGCTTCTATTCCCGCTGGTAGAATAGAAAAATGCTTATCTCACTACCAGATCCGGAGGCGACATTCATGACATTTCGCGATGCTTCCAAAGAATTTGAACTTGACTGTAAGGTACGGCACTTGTCACCCAAAACAATTGGCAACTATACCAAACAACTGCGGTATCTTGAAAACTACCTCTCCAGTGAGTTTTCAGTCCTGAACATCGAAGATGTGAAACCGGCACATATTAAGAGCTTTATGGCAAAGATGGATGATGCTGGCAGAAAGCCACAATACATTAATGATCTACTCAAGGTTTTCAAAACCTTTTTCACCTATCTGGAGACTGAAGGGTACATTAAGGTATCTCCAGCGAAGCGAATGCACTAAGCCATAAATCATTAAAAGAGAGATATATCGAGCTTTGTAATGGGGCACCCCTTGTAATCGCAAAAGATGAATCGGATTAAAACAAAAAAGTCTACTTGAGTCAACAGTATGATTCTTTGCTAAGTTTTTCGGTAGATATTAGCAAAGCAAAAAAACGCCTCGCTTTTGCTAACCAACCTGCACCCGCGCTTAGCAGATGAATGTCTTTATGGCGATCAAATCCCTTTGGCAGCACCTCTGGTCCTCATTCAAAAAATGATCCGAGCGTAAGAAATTACAATGGCATTATCAATCTTGAGGAAAACGTATATCGTGTCGTCCGCCAAAATTAGCACGATCGTCCGAAAAAATTAGACGCTGAAGCATGGGCTTCAATGAGGGTTGATTAGAAATCGGGCTCTAAAATTAGAAATCTGCTAACAGGGGTCATCTTCTGTTAGCAGATTTTTTGCGTTCCGTAGTGTCACGAAAAAGAAAAATCCTACCAGCTTCACAGTTGCCTTTTTAAGGGCTAATCTGTCGAATCTGGTAGGTAAAATGGCGATCCCGGCGCGATTCGAACGCGCGACGTTCCGCTTAGGAGGCGGACCCTCTATCCTGCTGAGGTACGGGACCATGCTCTCGAAAGTCCTTATTTTTCAAGGCTTCCGAGGATTCAGTGACTGTTCACCGTGAAGGTTGGGGTGCCTTTTTCTAATCAGGAAAGGTCGATTTCTAATCAGCTTTTCTAAATTTGGCGGTAGGACATTTTCCCACATGCTGATTTCGACCTTGCTGCGTAAGGGTGTCGGAGCAACCAGGAAACCGGGTCATTTCCGAACGCTGTTCCCGTTTTCAGTTTCCGGATAAGCGGTAGTCGGCCTACTTCTTAGGAGGCGACCGCTCTATCCGGCTGAGCTACGGGACCAAAATAACATTTGTAGGCTGAGCTACGTGGGCAAGACGCTTGAAAAGTATAAGCTTCTGAGCTCTATTTGTCAAATGAAAGAGATGCTTAAGGAATGAATTTCAGTCCCGGATCAGGCTTTCCAGAATTTCGAACAGGGTATCGGGTTCCACCGGCTTGGACAGGTGCGCGTTCAGTCCTGCCTGCATACTGCGCTGCACATCCTCATCGAAGGCATTGGCCGTCAGCGCGATAATGGGAATGGATTTCGCGTCCGCCCGGTCCATGGCCCGGATGATCCTGGTCGCTTCCAGCCCGTCCATCTCCGGCATCCGCATATCCATGAGGATTGCGTCATAGTATCCGGGATCATGGCCGGCGAACATTTCTGTCGCGATTTTCCCGTTTCCGGCAAGCTCCGCATCGATGCCCCGCATGGACAGCACCATGGTCATGATCTCAGCATTGACCGGCACATCCTCCGCCAGCAGCACACGCCGCCCGCTGAGATTCACCGTGTTTTCCTTCAATGCTTCATGCTTGCGCCGGTATGCCTCCCGGAACTCATCCAGGACGCTCCCGGCAAACAGGGGCTTCGGGACGAATGTATCGACACCCGCTTCTTTGGCTTCGTCCGCGATTTCATCCCAGTTGAAGGATGTGAGGATGATAATCGGGGTTTTCTCTCCGGCAATCGCACGGATCCGCCGGGTGGTCTCAATTCCGTCCATTTCCGGCATCCGCCAGTCAATCAGGATCAGGTCATAGTCATCGCCCCGGGCATGCCGGATCCGGACCTTGTCCAGTCCCTCCCAGCCGGACTCCGCCGTTTCGCAGCGGATGCCGACTTTCCCGAGGACGATTTCCGCGTGCTCCAGGGCAACCCGGTCATCATCAATGACCAGGACGCTCATCTGATGCGGATCCATGCCGTCCCCGCCGGACTCGCCGGCTTTTCGGCCGGACTCTCCAAGTGTGACCATCACGGTAAAGGTGGTGCCTTTTCCTTTCTCACTCTTTACGTCGATCTGGCCGTTCATCAGTTCCACAATGCTCTTCGTGATCGGCAGGCCCAGTCCGGTGCTGCCGTACCGGCTGGTGGAAGAGGAATCCTCCTGGCTGAACGGGTCAAAAATGTGCGGCAGGAATTCGCTGCTGATTCCGATACCGGTATCGCTGACGGTGAACCGGAGAGTCACTTTTCCGTCATACCGCGCGCCTTCCCCGATGGTGAAACTCACTTTTCCGCCTTCCGGCGTAAATTTAACGGCGTTTCCCAGGATGTTGATCATTACCTGCCGGAGCTTCATGACGTCGCCGATATAATAGTCATCCATGTGCCCGTCAATCCGGCAGTCGTATACAAGCCCCTTATCCCGGCACTGGGTGCTGATGATGCTGTTTACCTGTTCCAGGGCACGGGCGAAGGAAAACTCCTCATGCTTGATGATCATCCGCCCGGATTCAATGCGGCTCATATCCAGGATATCATTGATGATTCCCAGCAGGTGCTGGGCAGAATCACCGATCCGCTCCAGGTATTCCTTTACCTTATCGCTGGCGGTCGGATCATTCATGGCGATGTTGTTCAAGCCAATGATGGCGTTCATGGGGGTCCGGATCTCATGGCTCATGTTGGACAGGAAAGCGGTTTTCGCACGGCTCGCCTGTTCCGCGGAAGCGAGCGCTGTGCGCAGGGCCTCCCGATTTCCGGCCAGCTCCTCAGCTTGCCGGTGCTCCCGCTCCACCGCCTTTTCAAGCTCCCGGCGGTACTCCTCCTTCTCATCCTCGACGACAAAAGAATGCAGCACGCAGGTTCCCAGCATATATCCCATGGCGTAGAAGGGCATCAGGGGATAAAAAACCTGAATCGCGATGAGCAGCGTCATGGCGATGCCGAACATCCCGATTGTAAAATGGCGGAGCCTTACGGTGCCTTCTGATCTTGCAGTGACGCGGAGGGTGTAAACCGAGGTGAGCAGGAACAGCAGGATCTGAATCCCCAGGGTGACAAAGCGCAGGACTCCGGCCTGGTAGGTACCGCTTTCATCGAACCAGAACAGGAGGGGCGTGAAGAAATTGACGATGATGACAACGAGCAGGAAACAAAGGAAGATTTTTCCTGCCCAGCGGAGGAACTTCTCGAACCGGCTTTCCCCGGCCAGGTAGGAAGTGACATACTGCGTCCACAGCATGACGGCCGCGGCCATTGCGGCAAAATGAACGGCCGTATCCGCATACAGGGCGGTCATCAGGCGATGCTCTTCCAGAATGCCCCACAGCAGATCCGTGATGTAGTAAACCAATACACCGATCAGGAAAAACCGGTAATTCCGCATATGCCGGCTGGAATCCTGATCGTGCCACAGGATATCCCGGTTGATGATGAGCAGGATCATCAGGGCCAGTATCCCGATAATCGAATATGTCATAACGGTTTCCTCCGAATATGGCACTATGGATATCCAAATGAAAGAAGGGAAGGTTTTTCAGAAACAGTATAGCGGCAGATATGAAAAATGACAAGAAGGGGAAGGAGGGTCAGATGCTGCCGGAACCGGTATGCCGGCGGATAAACCCGATATCATCGAGCATAAAGCGGAGATCATCGCTGAAGAGCGGAGGCCTGGAATAATCGTTTTCCAGCACGATGGAACCGGCGTAATCCTTTTCCTTCAGGAACGCGAGCACTTCACCTGCCAGGCAATTCCCGCCGGAGAGCGGAGCGCTCTGCAGACCGCTTCCGGCCTTGACGTGCAGATGGGAACCGATCCGGCCGTACCAGGACCGCAGGACATCCATGGTGCAGTCCCGGCTGTGGAGGATGTAGTTGTGGCTGTCGAACAGCAGGTACAGGTTGGTAAAGGAACAATCGCGGAAGAGGTCTCCCAGTTCACCGGCCGGGAGGAGGTTTTCCGTGTAAACGTTTATACCGAGCTCCATGGCGTATTGGCAGGCATGGCGGAGAGCCAGGACCGTATTCTCCCGTCCGGCCGGATCCAGGATCTTATTGCGGCCGAAATTGGGGACGGTGATTCCTTCGGCGCCCATTTCAGCGGCGGCTTCAACCCCGGCATCCAGGGCTTTGAGGGCGATGGCCCCGTCCGGGGTATCCAGCCCTTCCGTGAAGGGATGACGGCAGACGGTGTTGACTGCTACCGGAAGAAGGAGAAGGCCGGATCCGGCGGCAGCTTCCGCATATTCTTTCCGGATTTCCCTTTTGGACAGGGGAAGCCCGTCCTCCCAGCTGCCCACCTCGAGCTGCAGGGTATCAAACCCCGCATTTTTGATCCGGGAGAAGGCGGCGGAGCTGAAATCCGGCCAGCACCAGCTCGTTATTCCAACGGTATATTTCATATCTTTTCCTGCTTCCTGCCCGAAGCGCTTTTCCCGCGGAACCGGCCCGCCATCCTCCATGGGGAACCGTCTGGCCGAACCGGGACAATGCATGCTTCCGGGCGCACTCTTTTCCTGATATAAGGATTTTGCCACGAACTGAAGGAATACGCAACAGGAACGCGAGAAATGAGCGGCAGGGGAGGCATTCCGGGCGGAAACAATGTCTTTTCTCTGTATCTGCCGATCCTTCCGGAAAATAACCATTGACAATCCCCGGATTTGTGCTAAAATTCAAGCAATTTCATACAGGCTGTGACGAAGACGGAACAGCGGGAGGTCCCACAGAGAGCCGGGTATGGTGTGAACCGGCGGACTGAAGCTTCATCCCATCCCTTCCGAGCCGGAGATCCGAACGGATTATCTCAGTAGGCGTCTCCCGTAACTGCTGCGTCAATGCATAGGGCATCAGAGTGTGCCTGAAGTGGTGTGGAAACACACAATTTGAGTGGTACCGCGAGTCATCATGACCCGTCTCAAAGCGAGACGGGTCATTTTTTCTACCGGCCATGCCATCTTGAACGCAGAGAGGACAAAGTTTTCCAAAGGAGGAAACTGATCATGCCGACCCAGACCGACCTCAATCAACTCAGCGCCATCGCTTCCCGACTCCGTGAGATGCGGGAGATCCTCGGCTGGACCCCGGAGGATATGGCCGAAAAGACCGAAGTGACGCCGGAAGAATACCTGCTTTACGAAGCCGGCAAGACGGACATGCCCTTCACATTCATCTACAAGTCCGCCCAGGCGTTCAACATGGAACTGACCGAGCTGCTGGAAGGCCAGAATGCCTTCCTGTCCACCTACACGGTGACCCGCCGCGGCAAGGGCGAGACCACCGCAAGAGAAGAAGGCATCGCGATTTCCAACCTGGCGCCGAAATTCCGGGACAAGATTGCCGAGCCCTACTGGGTGCGGTATGAATATTCCGAGAAGCAGCAGAATGAACCGATCCACCTGGTGAGCCACCGCGGCCAGGAATTTGACCTGGTGCTGCAGGGCAGCCTGAAGGTGCAGGTCGGCGACCATACGGAAGTGCTGCATGAGGGCGACAGCATCTACTACAACTCCTCCCTGCCGCACGGCATGATCGCGGTGGACGGGAAGGACTGCGTGTTCCTGGCCATGATCCTGCCGGGCGAAGAACCAGCGCCCGTGGAGGAAGAAACCGCCGCTCCCGCCGCGGTCCGCGAAGATGAGACCAAGCTGGTTGCCTCCAAATTCATCGATGCGGTGGAGGACGAGCGGGGCCGCCTGCAGAAGATCTCCTTCCCGAACGCGGAGACCTTCAACTTCGGCTTCGACATCGTGGACGGCATCGCCCGGAAGTATCCGGACAAGCTGGCGATGCTGTATGTGGACAAGCACCACGAGGAGCGCCGTTTCACCTTCAAGGATATCAAGGACGCTTCCAACCAGTGCGCCAACTACTTCACCTCCCTGGGCATCAAACGTGGCGACCGGGTCATGCTGGTGCTCAAGCGGCACTACCAGTTCTGGTTCTGCATGGTGGCCCTGCACAAGCTGGGCGCGATCGCCATCCCGGCGACCAACCAGCTGAAGGAACACGACTTTGAATACCGCTTCAACGCGGCCGGCGTGAAGGCGCTGGTGTGCACGGCGGACGGCGATACCGCCGAGATCGCGGAGCGCGCCGCGGCGAAGTGCCCCTCCGTAAGGACCCTGATCATGGTGAACGGCAGCCGCGAGGGATGGCATGACCTGAACGCGGAATACCCGCTGTTTACCCGCCGCTACCACCGCCCGGAGGACGCGTCCTGCGGCAACGATCCCGCGCTGATGTTCTTCACCTCCGGAACGACCGGCAACCCGAAGATGGCGCAGCATAAGCATACCTACGCGCTGGGACACTATGTGACCGCCAAGTACTGGCACTGCTGCGAGCGGGACGGCCTGCACCTGACGATTTCCGACACGGGCTGGGGCAAGTCCCTGTGGGGCAAGCTGTACGGACAGTGGCTGTGCGAGGGCGCGGTCTTCGTATATGACTTTGACAAGTTTGACGCGGCGGACATCCTGCCGATGTTCAAGAAATACAATATCACGACGTTCTGTGCGCCGCCCACCATGCTGCGGATGTTCATCAAGGTGGACCTGGCCAACTACGACCTATCCTCCATCCACCACATGACCACCGCCGGCGAGGCACTGAACCCTGAAGTATACCGCCAGTTCGAAAAGGCGACCGGCCTGAAGATCATGGAAGGCTTCGGCCAGACCGAGACGACGCTGACCATCGGCAACCTCTACGGGACCACCCCGAAGATCGGTTCCATGGGCAAGGCCAATCCGCAGTACGACGTGGACATCGTGGATCCGGACGGCAACCCGGTGGCCAACGGCGAAGTCGGCGAGATTGTGATCCATACGGACAAGAACGTGCCCTGCGGCCTGTACCGCGAGTACTACCTCGACGAGGAAAAGACGAAGGAAGCCTGGCACGACGGCCTCTACCACACCGGCGATACGGCCTGGCGGGATGAGGACGGCTACTTCTGGTACGTCAGCCGGATCGACGATGTCATCAAGTCCTCCGGTTACCGGATCGGACCGTTCGAAATCGAATCGGTTATCATGGAGCTGCCCTATGTGCTGGAGTGCGGTGTTTCCGCCGAGCCGGATGATATCCGCGGCCAGATCGTGAAGGCCTCCATCGTCCTGGTGAAGGGGACCGAGGGGACCGAGGAACTCAAGAAGGAAATCCAGAACTATGTGAAGGAGCACACCGCTCCCTACAAGTATCCGCGGAAGATCGTGTTCCGGGATGAGCTGCCCAAGACCATCTCCGGCAAGATCCAGCGCAACCTGCTGTGATCAGGAGCATTTTCAAGCCCGGCGGAAGCCGGGCTTTTTTCCTGCCGGCGGATTGAAAAACAAGGGAAAGTCCCGTATAATCGGTTGACACAACGGCAGAAATGCCGGAACGCAGAATGAAGAAAGGCAGGCGGTTTCCCATGCGGCTGACCCCGGAAATGTTCCTGATCGTCTGCCCGCTGCTGTTCCTCGCGGGACTGGTGGATTCCATCGGCGGAGGCGGGGGACTGATTTCCCTGCCGGCTTATCTGTTTGCAGGACTGCCGGCCCATATGGCGATCGCAACCAACAAGCTGTCCTCCGCCTGCGGGACCACCCTGGCAACGGTGCGCTTTATCCGGAAGGGACTGGTGAATTTCCGCCTGGCGGTGCCGTCGGTGATGATGGCGGCGGTCGGATCCTCGCTGGGCGCGCGACTGTCCCTGCTGGTGGATGAAGCGGCGCTGAAGTATATCCTGCTGGGCGTCCTTCCAATTGCCGCGTTCTTCGTGCTGAACCGGCACCTGTTCCGGGACAGCGGAAAGCCGGCTGCGGCGGACCGGAAAACGCTGGCTGTCTGCTGTGTTTCCGCGTTTGTGATCGGCATGTATGACGGCTTTTACGGACCGGGCACCGGGACGTTCCTGATTATCGCGTTTACAGTATTCACCCGGATGGCGGTCGGCTCCGCCAACGCCCAGGCCAAGGTGATCAACCTGACATCCAATATTACCTCCCTGGCGGTTTTCCTGCTGAACGGGCAGGTGCTGATTCCGCTGGGGCTGGCCGGCGCGGCATGGAATATGGCCGGCGCCTGGGTGGGCTCGGGACTGGCAATGTCCAAAGGCGTGAAGATTGTCCGGCCGGTGATCCTGCTGGTGCTGGCCCTGCTGCTGGCAAAAATCATCTTTGGTTTCTGACGCCTTGTGTCCGGACTGTTCCCGTTGCGGAAACCGGGACCGGCGTGATATAGTAATCCTACCGAAAAGACAGAATATACGGGGAGGCTTCCGGATGGACAAGGCAAAGGTTTACTTTACGGATTTCCGGACCACACAGGACGTGAGCCTGACGGTGAAGCTGCAGAAGCTGTGCCGGCGGGCCGGGATCGGGGAAATCCCGTTTGAAGGGAAGTTTACCGCGATCAAAATGCATTTCGGTGAGCTGGGCAATCTGGCGTACCTGCGGCCAAACTATGCGAAGGCCGTGGCGGACCTGGTGAAGGAGATGGGCGGGAAGCCCTTCCTGACGGACTGCAACACGCTGTACCCCGGAAGCCGGAAGAACGCGCTGGACCACCTGTACAACGCTGAGGTAAACGGATTCAACAGCATGACGACCGGCTGCTATGTGATCATTGCGGACGGGCTGAAGGGAACAGATGATATCGCGGTGCCGGTTCCGAACGGGGAATTCTGCAAAGAGGCATATATCGGCCGGGCCCTTTATGACGCGGACGTGCTGATTTCGCTGTCCCATTTCAAGGGACATGAGGTGGCCGGATTCGGCGGCACGATCAAGAACATCGGCATGGGCGGCGGCAGCCGGGCCGGCAAGATGCAGCAGCACAACGACGGGAAACCGACGGTGGACCCCGACCTGTGCCGGAACTGCCGGAAATGCGCGAGGGAATGCGGATCCGACGCAATCCACTATGAGACGGGCAAGGCCGTGATCAATCCGGATGAATGCAAGGGCTGCGGCCGCTGCATCGGCGCGTGCGCGTTTGACGCGATCCAAACCGCATTCGATTCCGCATCGGAGATGCTGGGACGGAAGATGGCGGAATACACCGCCGCGATCTGCGCCGGAAAGCCGTGCTTCCATATCACGCTGATTATGGACGTGTCCCCGAACTGCGACTGCCACAGCGAAAACGACGCGCCGATCCTGCCGGATATCGGAATGCTGGCCTCGTTTGATCCCGTGGCGCTGGACCAGGCCTGCGTGGACCTGTGTATGGCGGCGGAGCCGATCCGGAACAGCCAGCTGGGCGACCACCTGGCCCGGGAACACTGGCATCACCACCATGACCCCTTCCTGGATAACCACCCGAATACCAGCTGGCGGGAGACGCTGGCGCATGCCGAAAAGATCGGCCTGGGCACCCGGGAGTATGAGCTGATCCGGATGAAGTAAAACAACCGCCAGGAAGGCAATGGACAACTGCAGAGAAACAAAAAGAAGCCCGCTGCGGGTTCCCGGTGGAACCTGCAGCGGGCTGTTTGTCTGTTACGCTTCGGGAGTTTCATCCGCATCCGCGGCCGGGGCAGAATTGTCTTCATCCGCGGCTTCCTTCGCCGCTTTGCCGATCAGTCCGCCGGTGGTGACATCCCGGATGGCCTTGGGGATATCCAGGCCCACCGCCTCCTTCACGGCTTCGAAGGTCTGCAGCATGGTGCCGGCTGTATCGCGGGCCATGGAGGTCGCGCCGCCTTCACCGAAGAGGATGATCTTCTCGGTCTTGCTCAGGGGCTCGGCCACCGCGCGGGCGATGTCAGGCAGCTTGTCGGTTACCATTTCCATCATGGCAGCTTGTCCGTAGAGGGCCATGGCCTCGGCCTTCAGCCGCATGGCTTCCGCTTCGGCTTCACCCTTCATGCGGATGGCTTCGGCTTCCTTCTGGGCAGCGTACAGGGCGGCGTCCGCTTCGGCCTGCCGGCGGAATCTCTCCGCTTCGGCCGCGGCAATCGCGCTGTCCTTATCCGCCTGCGCCTTTTCACGGATCTCGACATTCAGCTTTTCACGCTGGATTTCGACTTCCTGGCGCCGGAGTTCGGTTTCCTTTTCCAGACGGGTCAGCTCGGCAGCGGCGTGCTCCGTTTCGAAGGTCTTCTGGATACGCTGCTGTTCAATCCGGTAGGCCATTTCCGCCTTGGCGCGGGCTTCTTCGGTTTCCTGCTTGAAAGCGGCTTTCTGGACTTCCAGGTCGCGGTTCTGGCGGGCGATTTCCGCTTCCGCCTGCATCTCGGCGAACTTGGATTCCTTTTCGGCGGCGGCTTCAGCCACACGCTTGTCCTGTTCCTTCTCCGCAACGTTGCGGGCCGCCATCGTGTCGATGACGTTGCCGTCCTTGTCGGAGAAGTTCTGGATGGTCAGGTTGATGATCTCCAGGCCCATGTTGCTCATGTCGCTCATGGCGGCCTTGATGGATTCCTGGGCGAACTTGTCACGGTTCTGTACCAGTTCGGCGATGGTCATCTGGCCGATGATCTCACGCATGTTGCCTTCCAGCACGTCCTTGGCCAGGGATTTGATCTGCTCGGGATTGTAGTGGAGCAGCTGTTCGGCGGCTGTCGCGATAGACAGGTCATCCGAACCGATCTTGATGTTGGCCACCGCGTCCACCAGCACGGAGATGTATTCCTTGGTGGGGACCGGCTGCGCCGTTTTGATGTCCACCTGGTTCAGGCACATATCCAGCTGGTCAATCCGCTCAATGGCCGGGATGTAGAAGGTCGCACCGCCACGGACGATCCGGTAGCCGAATTTCTTGGAAGATACGGTTCCGTCAGGATTGCGGACCTTGTAGTTCCGGCGGATCAGGCCGGAGATGATCAGCGCGGTATCCGGCGGGGCGATCTTGTAACGGGGAATGAACTTGATGAGGATGATGATGCCGACGATGGCAATCAGGATCCAGTACCACCCGGTCTCGAGGAAATTGAGGAAATCGTTCATTGGGGTACTCCTTTCAGATTTAGTTGATCGGTTCATACGGAACCGGGGAAAATATGTTCCGGTCATCCCTGACCTTGAATCAAGGATAGCATTGAAACAACAGGGAATAAAGAATGACCGCGGCGGATTATTTGCATTTAATTTTCCTGCCGGCGAAATATACAGCCCGGATTCCCGCAAAAAACATGAATGTTTTTTTCGGCTCAGACCGGGAAATCAGACCAGGTCGGCAAGCTTTGCGTCCGCAGCGCGGAGCAGGTCGGACGGGCAAAGCTCAATCTGGAAACCGACCTTGCCTGCGCTGACGCACATGGCCGGAAGCTCCCCGGCAGACTGATGGATAAATGTCGGGAAATGCTTTTTCATCCCGATGGGGGAGCAGCCGCCGTGGATATATCCGGTGAGGGGCAGAAGCTCCTTCTGGGGAATCATGCTGACGGACTTTTCCCCGGCAGCCGCTGCGGCCTTTTTCAGGTCCAGCTCCGATTCCACCGGAATGACAAACACATAGTAACGCGCGGGCTTTCCGACGGTAACCAACGTTTTGAACACGTGGGACGGCTCCTGGCCAAGGAGAACGGCGATCTGCAGGCCGGTCATCGTGGCGTCCGGCTCGTAGGAGTGGCTCTGATACGCAATCTTCTTCTGTTCCAGCACCCGCATGACGTTGGTTTTTTCTTCCTTTTTCATCGCCCGGTCCTCCGTTTTTTCTATGTGTCAGTATATACGCCGGAGTGACAATAATCAAGTTTTTATGCTGTCTGCGGAAGGCATGAAAAAGAAAAATAACCGGGGTTAATTTGCCCCGGTAATCCTGTATATTTCCGGAAAACCATGATATCCTTTAACCACGGTGAGGGGATCACCGCAGGATGCGAAACATAGCAGCCGCAATAACAGAAACGGCGCCAGGCTATGCAGATACCCGGCAGCGGAACCGCTGCCGGGGCTTTTGTTATTTCCCGGAATCCGGGACGATTTTCCGGAGGAAGTCGGTGACGATGATCCGGTACATCTCCGGGTCTGTAAATACGGCATCGGCATGGCCGGCATTGGGAATCATATGGACTTCGCTGTAGCCCGCGGTGGCTTTGCTCATCTTCCGGCTGTGCTCCGGGGCAACCAGTTCGTCACAGGAGCCGTGCATGAACAGCAGAGGGATCTGGTTGTCCGCCAGTGCCTCAATGGGACGCATCTGCCGGAAAGAGTATCCGTAAATCACTTTTGCACACATAGATGCCACTTTAACCATAAAAACAGGCAGATGATAGCTGCGAATTGCCACTTCGAACACAGGAACCATATCATAGAACCCGCAATCCACCACCGCGAAGTCAACCGGCGGCTTTTTCTTCAGTACGGCGACCGTGGTACCTGCGCCGAGGGATTCCCCGTGCAGGCCGAGGACCTTCATATCCGGATAGCGCCGGCGGCTGTCCAGGATCATGGCGTACAGATCCTCCCGCTCCAGGATGGTGAAGGTGGTGATGGTTTTACTGTTCATTCCGTGGCCGCGGAGGTCATAGATGATGACGTTGTATCCGTTGTCCAGGTAGATCCGGGCATATTTCAGCGAACCGTAATGATTGTCCGTGAAGCCGTGGGTGATGAGGATATACCGGTCTGTGGGGACAGGATTCGGCAGGAACTGGGCATGCAGGATATAGCCGTCGCCGCAGGTGACGGTGTAGTCGGTCTTTTCCATGCTGTCATACCAGGACAGGTCGTAATGATGCTCCTGCCAGGCCCGGGAATCCTCCAGGGAGTGGTGGTGCATATTTTTCATCGCGTAGATCACCAAATAAACGCTGATTCCGATCATGAAAACCAGCAGAATCAGCAGCGCGATTCCCACATAGAGCATTATTCATCTCCTCCTGCCTGTGACTATTGTACGACATGAAGGTCCGGAAGTCCATTGTTTTCAGCCGCAGAGACAGAAAAAAGACTCCCGCCGCATGGGCGGCAGGAGTCTATCCGCATAGAAAGATTACCGGATTTCCTCACAGCGTAGTACGAATCCGCCTTCATCCAGCTCCACCTCATAGCCCGGTTCCCCGGCTTTGAGGGCGGTGAAGCGGGCAGTGAGGCCGTCCACATGGGCTTCGTAGAGCTCCGGATTGTCCACTTCGATTTCAGGGAGATCCAGTTCCAGGTCTCCGTACTTGTAAGTGATGGCATATTTGGCCAGCGGGATGACGCCTTCCTCCTCCAGGAGAACCTTCCGCCAGTTCTTCTCGAGGGAATACAGGACATAATCGGGGGTGTACTCAGTCCTGTACAGATCGACGTTCAGGATTTCACCGGTTTCGGCGTCCAGTTCAAACACGGCATCCGCCGCGGAATCAGCGATGACCCGGATCTTCCAGACCGGATGGGGCTGCGCGTCGATCAGGATGCAGGTGTTGACCTCCGCCCACCGGTGGTTAACCTGCTGCAGGGCCAGTTCCTGGGCCCTGTGGTGGTCAATGCGTACGGAGTCCTCCGTGGGATACTGCCCCATCTTCAGCAGCTTTGCCTCGACGGTCGTGGGTTCGAGGGGGTCCATTGTCAGCTTCAGCTGGGCCCAGACATCCTGGTTCCAGGCGTCCCATTCGCCGTTATCCACGCTGTACCAGCCGTAGATGCTCCAGTAACGGCTGTACAGGTTGTCCGGATTGACGCCTTCCGAGTCAACGCTGATATCAGAGACCGTTCCGTCCCGGGATACGGATGCGGAGACATTGCCGTGCTGCAGGCTGCGGGTAATGAACCAGACTATGCGCTGATCCCTGCCGAAGACCTTCACCTCATATTCGTTTTCATTCAGCAGATCCAGTCCGGGATGCTCCGCCCGGACGGCTTCCGCGGCCAGGCGGATATAATCCGCCTCGGTCAGCAGGCCTTCACGCGATTTGGTATAAGCGGCTTCCGCAACCAGCACCATGGTTTCGCTGTCGTCCCGGGTCATTTTCCGGATGCTTTCCACTTGCCCGGAGATGCTGTCTACCGATACGACCTGGATTTCATCCGGCGTACCCATCCGGATATATACCGTGAGGGTGACCAGCCAGGTGCGTTTTCCTTTGTACTCGGTGAGAACGGCGGAGCTGCACACGGCCTGCGGGTTGTCCAGCGCAGCTTTGGCTGCCGCGACGGCATCCGCCCGGGAAATATCGCTTTCCGCGGGTTTCGGATATCCGGTCAGGGCAAATCCCAAGGCATCCGGATACCAGACGCTGTCCGGATCCATCTTTGCGTCCGCCATCATGTCATGCAGCTGCCGCAGGGCGGAGGCCGGCACTTCATGATAATACGGGCTGTTGATGCTGAGGAAGGCTTTGACCAGGTCATCCGCGGTATACGGTTCCGTCCAGTCGGGAACCGAGCCTTCCACTTCCAGGGTTTCGTCCGGATCCGCGTCCTCGAAGGAAACGGAATAGGTGCCGAGCATGATATCTTTCGGGAACAGGTTGAAATACCAGTAAGCCGGGCTGTCTTCGCTGCCGCGCCAGAAGCCGCGGTCCAGGATATAGCTTTCCCGGTCCGCCGGATCCAGGGCATCCCCGAATTCAGCCTTCAGTGCGGCGAACGCGTACGCTTCCGCCTGCTCATAGGTCATGTTGCCTTCCCCGGGCAGGTTGGGCGTGTATTCCTCATTGAAGCCGATATCCGCCAGCAGCTTTTCGAACCAGTCCTGCTGCTCCAGCGTCCAGGTGCCGTAGTTGCCGCCGAAAGCCTGGCGGCAGATTTCCATGATGGTCTCTTCCTCGTTGTATCCCTGACCGCTCTTCAGGACCTGCATCAGGGCGTTGTTCTCCTCCAGGGTAAAGCCGTTTTCATCGAGCGTCTGAATCAGACGGGCCAGCTGTTCCGGTGAATAATCCTGATTTGCCACAATGCCCGTGTCGTTTTCCAGGGCCATGGGGACGGCTACCTGTTCCACAATTTCCTGCTGGCTCAGCAGCACCGCGGCAACGGCAACGGCCGAAACCAGCACCAGCACCAGCGCGAGCACCAGGCCGGTTTTCAGTTTATGTTTCATGACTTTTCCTCCAATCGCGTTCTCATACAGCTGATCGCGCTCCCGGGAGGTGGTATGGATATGGGCCAGCTCTTCGTTCAGTGCCTGCTGGACCCGCTGCTTCATGATCTCATTACTCATGCGATTCACCCCTTTCCAGCGCGCTTTTCAGGAGGGCTTCCGCTTTCCGGAGCCGGCGGTGGATGGCGGCTGCTGAAAGTCCCAGCACAGACGCGGTTTCCTGGATCGTGAGCCCCTGGTAATAGTAAAGCAGGATGATCTGCTTATATTTGTCCGGAAGATCCATGACGATCATGGAGACGGAATTGTCAGCCGGTTCGGCGGCCACAAAGTGTGGAGGCAGATCCTCCAGGGCGTTCTGCCGGTCCACATGCCGGAACCAGGCGGTCCGCCGGTAATCCCTGCAGGTGTTCACTGCGATCCGGAGCAGCCAAGCCTTCTCATGGGCAACGGGTTTCCGGGACGGATCGTCCATGTACTTCCAGGCCTTGATCCATGTCTCCTGCAGGGCGTCTTCCGCCATCTGCATATCGGACAGGTACAGGTAACAGGTTCTCAGAATGGAATCTGAATATTGCTCAATCCATTCGCTGAGCTTCTGTTCACGGGTCATGCCGGGTACCACGGCATGCTCCATAGCGATCACCTCCGCTTCAATGCGGCAGGCCGCCCGGACCGGGCAGCCGCCAGCACGTTTTCACCTATTAAGACGAGTGCGTGCGCGCTTTTTTTCACTTTGGCAGAAAAAAATCACCGGCGGGGATAAAATGCCGCCGGTGACGGAAAGGGACAGCCGATCATACAGGCCGGTTAATTCCTGGCCAGGTGTTTGACAAAGCAGGCGATCCGATTGGCTTCGGTAAAGCCGGTGCCGAGATGGAACAGGCGGCTTTCGCTGTTCGTCAGCTCACAGTCGCTGGCAAACTCCGTGCAGCCCATGGATGCGGTCCACAGCTCGCAGCTGTGCAGCAGCCGGGCGGCCACTCCCTGGCGGCGGTATTCTTCCGCCACATAGACGCCTTCCATATATCCGACAGGGCTGGATTCCGCACCTTCCACATAGTCGTGCCGGAGCTGGCACTGGGCAAAGGCAACGGGCTCCCCGTCCGCAAGGGCCAGGAAGACGGCGCATTCATCGTTGGCCAGCAGGTCCTGCATTTCCCCGGTCAGTTCATCCGCATCATGATCCGGCCAGAGCCGGGCTGCCAGCTCCGCAACGGTCCGGGCATCCTCCGGGGATGCTTTCTGAATGAACACCTTTACCCGACAGGCCGGCGCGGGGCCGGATACCGGTTTTTCCACGGGTTTGGACATATACAGGAGCAGGTCGTCATCACAGGTGTACTGCGTGTCATACGGGGTGCAGGGCTTATCGCCGTACCATACGCCGGATCCGTCCGGCACATAGCCCCGTTTGACATACATCCGCTGGGCACTGCCATAGCCGTTGTGCAGGCCGACACCGAGGCATACTTTATCCGAGAATTCCGCGGCCACCTGCTCCGCCACATCCATCAGCCTGGAGCCGATGCCATGCCGCTGGTATTTCTGGAGCACACCGAAATTGTTGATTTCCGGATATCCGGAGGAGACGAAGGGACCTTCCTTCGGGGAACGGTAGACGTTGACATACCCGGCGACCTCTCCCCGGTATTCCGCGGTCAGCGAGACGCACTTTCCCTCCTCATGATCCCGGAGCTCCTTCAGGAACCATTCCGGACTGGAATGCCAGCCCTGGCGGATCTGCTCATCCGCAATGATCTGCGCATCGCGCTCTTCCCGGGTCCGGATGGTAATCTCATCGTCCTGGTAGTAAATCACGGTTTTTTCCTCACATTTCTTTTCGTTTCAGGATCCAGATCAGGTTGCTTTGATACCGGGAGGCGGAGGACGGGTCATTCAGGTCTTCCTTATCCCCGTTGTATCCGCGGTAAATATCCGCCACCTCAAAGCCGCACAGCTTTGCCAGGAGGAACATCTCCCAGCGGTTTGTCTGCCGCATCCGCAGGGGACGGATCCGCTCCCCGATCATTTCGCCCTTTTCGTTGAACTCCTCGAATTTCCAGTTGCCGTACATCTGCTGTGTATACGGGTTGTACGTGATGGCGTTCCAGATCTTCTCCCGGTTTCCGCGGCTGTTGACGTTTTCCAGGCGGAAGGAATAATCCTCCGGGGCGGTTTTCATCTGCTGCGCCTGCATCGGCGGCCAGGGGTCAAATGTGTTGAGCGTCAGGATTCCGCCGGGCAGCAGCTGCTCCCGCAGGTTCCGGAGGGCGGCCTCCTGCAGCGCCTGGGTCGGCAGGTGCATGAAGCCGCTGCGGGCGATGATCGCGAGGGAATACTTCCGGCCGGATGAGAAGACTGTCATGTCCGCCGGGATGATGTTCAGGCGCAGGCCCATGGCATCCGCCTTGGCCGCAGCTACTTTGCACATCTCCTCCGACAGGTCCGTACCGTCGATGTCAATCCCGCGCTCTGCCAGGTACAGGAGCACGGCTCCCGTACCGCAGGCTACGTCCACCACACCGCCGGAGCCGTACTTCCGGGACAGGTCCAGGTAGAACTCCTGAAAGTTTTCGTGATGATCGTCATGGGCGTACATCACTTCGAGGTAACGGTCATAGTTTTCGGCAACATCCTGATAATCGTGCAGATCCATGGTAATCCCTCCCTTTCAATCTGTAAAGTATGAATGCATGTATGTACATGAAAAAACCACTTATCCGGTGCGGATAAGTGATTCCATAACTGAAGATAATGCGGAATCTACTCTTTCCCTCCACCCGGACGGCCGGACGCGTGAACATAACCGGTCACAGTATCAGTGACGGTCAGCACAGTCTTCGCAGTCATCCGGTACGCCTTCATGGGAAGAGCTCCTTCCTGTAAAATATTGGGGTGAGTATATATGATTTCCATACCGGCGTCAAGCAGTTTTTTCATCCGGAACCCGGATTATGCATTTTTTGCGGTTAACAGGAAAACCGGCTGTAATCCGGATGGAAATATGATAAAATAAACTGTTATGATTTTTCGAACGCACGGGGGAAGCGCATGGAGAAGAAAGCGATTATCCGGGACCTGACCAGGGGGAGCGTGCCGCGCACGCTGTTCTCCTTCTCGCTGCCGCTGTTCCTGTCCGGACTCCTGCAGATGGTCTACAACATGGTAGATATGATTGTGGTCGGCAACTTTGTCGGCACGAACGGCCTGTCCGCCGTTTCCGTGGGCGGCGAGGTACTGATGCTGATCACCTTTGTCGCCATGGGCTTTTCCAACGCGGGACAGATCCTGATTTCCCGGTATGTGGGCGCCCGGCGGTATGACCAGGTAGGCGAAATGGTCGGTACGCTGTTCACCTTGCTGGAAAGCCTGGCGGTCATCATCATGGTGATCTTCCTGTTTTCCTACCAGGAGGTCCTGCGGTGGCTGAACACCCCGGAGGACATTTGGGAATACACCCGGCAGTACTGCATCACCTGCATCTGGGGCGTGGTGTTCATCTACGGCTATAACCTGGTGAGCGCGATCCTGCGCGGCATGGGGGATTCCAAGCATCCGTTCATGTTTATCGCCATCGCTTCCGTACTGAACGTTATCCTGGATATCCTGTTTGTCGGCCCGATGCAGATGGGCCCGCAGGGCGCTGCGCTGGCAACGGTGATCGGGCAGGCGGTGAGCTTCCTGTTTGCGCTGCGGCTGCTGTACAAAAACCGGGAACAGATCCATTTTGATTTCCATCCGAAGCATTTCCGGATTTACAAAAGCGTACGCGGCCAGCTGATGAGCCTGGGCATTCCCATGGTGGTGCAGAGCGCTGCGATCACATTCTCCATGCTGTTTGTGAACAGCTATGTGAATACATACGGCGCGGTGGCGATCGCGGTGACCGGTGTGGCGCGGAAGCTGGAGAACATGATCGGCGTGGTGAGCCAGGCGATCTCCTCCTCCGGCGGCGCGATGGTTTCCCAGGCGCTGGGCGCCGGGAAGACCGAGCGGGTGCCGAAGGTGGTCGGCCACGCGATGTGGATTGTGGCGATCCCGGCAGGCATCTTCGCGGTGATCACGCTGTTCCGGCCGGAATGGCTGTTCGGCCTGTTCTCCCAGGATCCCGAGGTGCTGGCGATGGCCATCACCTATATCCCGATTGCCATGATCCAGTACCTGGGCTGCGTGCTGCGCCCGCCGAACTTTGCCCTGATCAACGGCTCCGGCAACTCGAAGCTGAACCTGGCGGTGGCGCTGCTGGACGGCATTTTCTGCCGGATCGGCCTGAGCCTGCTGCTGGGTGTCGTATTCTCCTGGGGGATCCGGGGCTTCTGGTACGGCAACGCGCTGTCCGGCCTGGTGCCTTTCCTGATCGGTACGGTTTACCTGCTCTCCGGCCGGTGGAAGAAGATGGGGAACAAACGGAGAGAAGAACCGGAAGAACCATAAAAACAGATTATAAAATACAGATCATATCCGGCTTTCGTGATGGAAGCCGGATGTTTTCATCCCTGAAAAAAGATATATCTTTCCGGCACCGCTTCTGGTATACTGATTCCAGAAGCAGAAAATTCCACATATCCGACAAAGGAAGAGGTGCCGCCTGTGAGCTCCAGTCAGTACACAGCATTCATCAGTTACCGCCACCAGACGCCGGACCAGGAAATTGCGAAAAAACTGCATCAGATGATCGAGACGTACACGGTTCCCGCCGCCCTGCGGCAGGACGGAGAACGTCATCCCGGCAAAGTGTTCCGGGACCAGGAGGAGCTGCCGCTGTCGGCAGACCTGGGGCGGGACATTGAAGCCGCGCTGGACAACAGCGAATGGCTGATCTGTATCTGTTCTCCGCGCTACCTGCAGAGCAAATGGTGCCTGCGGGAAGTGGAATACTTCATTGAGCATAAAGGCCGGGACCGGGTGCTGGCCGTACTGGTGGAAGGGGAGCCGGAGGACAGTTTCCCGGAGCTGCTGCGCTTTGAGACGGATGAGAACGGAAACCGGAAAGAACGGGAACCGCTGGCAGCGAACGTCCGGGGAGAAAGCCTTGCGGACAACCTGAAGAAGCTGAAGAAAGAAAAATACCGGATCCTGGCGCCGATTGTCGGGACCTCCTTTGACGGGCTGTACCAGCGGGCCCGCCGACGGACCATGCGGAATATCATGGCGGCCGCGCTGGCGACCGTAGCGGTGCTGGGAGGGTTCCTGGCGTACGCCCTGGTGCAGAACGGAAAGATCACGGCACAGAATGAACAGATTACCGCGCAGAATGAACGGATCAGTGCCCAGAACGATGAGCTGACCGAGAAGAATGAGCAAATCGAGAAAGCCAACCAGGAACTGACGGAAAAAAACGAGCAGATTGAAAAGGCCAATGAGGACCTGTCCAAAGCCAACGATGAGATTACCGCCAAGAACAAGGAAATCAGTGACAAAAACGATGAGCTGACCGAGAAGAATGAACAGATCGAGAAAGCCAACCAGGACCTGACCAAAGCCAACGACGAGATCACCGCGAAGAACAAGGAGATCAGCGAGAAGAACGGTGAGCTAACCGAAAAGAATGAGCAGATCGAGAAAGCCAACCAGGACCTGACCAAAGCCAACGATGAGATCACAGCCAAAAACAAGGAGATCAGCGAGAAGAACGATGAGCTAACCGAAAAGAATGAGCAGATCGAGAAAGCCAACCAGGACCTGACCAAGGCTAACGATGAGATCACCGCGAAGAACAAGGAAATCAGCGACAAGAACGATGAGCTGACCGAGAAAAACGAGCAGATTGAGAAAGCCAACCAGGACCTGACGGAAGCGAATGAACAGATTACCGCGCAGAACAGGGAAATCAGCGAAAAGAATATCCGGATAGAGGAAGAACGAGCCACCGCAGCCCGGAATGAGTGCGACCTGCTGACAGAAAAATCAGTCTATTATTCATCCATCAACCGGAAAAATGAGGCGACAAAGCTGGCGCTCAACGCACTGGATGTTTCCGAAACGGTCGACGGATACGGGAAGAGCGAAGGGATGGAAGCCCTGGCGGTTTCATGCTTCATGGGTGACTTCGCTGTGGACGCGGAACTGGAATTTCCCGGATTTGTCAATTACGATCCTTCCTGTATCTTTTCCCCGGACGGGAAAAAGATCGCTGTGGTTGATTCCCGGTCCGGACTTTCCCTGTGCGACGCGGAGACCGGCGACCGGCTGTGGGTTTCCACCCCTTTCAGCCATGCTATCAGTTCCGTTCACTGGAATGAGGAAAGCACCAAGCTGGCAGTGACAGTGATGTGGGGGCACACGATATGCATTATCGATGCCGCAACCGGGGAACACCTGCAGGAACTGCATAATGTTTTCTACTGGCCGTGCAACGCGATTTTCGAAGGGGAAAATCTCCTGGTTGCTTTTTCAAAGGGAATTGTTGTGTTCCAGCCGGATTCCGAAGACGGGGTATTCCCATGGCCGGTCCAGATCCAGGACAATCAGCATATTACCTCCCGTTCTTTCCTGAATGACCGGTATATTTCCCTTTGCGAGCTGGCACTCGGAACGCCTTCCCGGATCTTTATCCGGGGGCTGAATACGGATGAATACTTCGGTATCGTGATGGACAATAATAAAGTGATTACCGGGTATACGATTTCCCCGGACGTGGAGTGGATCTATGTCCATCAATTCAATGAGGCAATGGTGATCAACCTGTACACTGATGAAATCCGGTGGCGGGTTGAAAGGGACGGACCCGGTGTCGAGGTACAGGAGTGTTCACCGGTATGGGTCGGAAATGTGATCCTGGACTGCGGCAACGCATATGACGCATTGACCGGCGAAGTGCTGTATACCACAGAGAACAACTGTGTCTGCGTATCCCCGGACGGACAGTTCTTTGCCGACGCGTCCACAATTTACCGGGTATCAGACGGCAAAGGAATTGCGGACGTTCCGAACAACGGAAACATCCGGGCAATGAGTCCGGACGGCAGCCGGCTGATCGTATACCAGCCCACGGCATATGACAGGGGACTGCCGGGAAATGAAGACGCGATTGCGGCCAGGAGGCAGGCGGCCTATGTGGAACTGTTCCCGGGGGAAGGAAGCCAGTATACCGTGGACCGGTATGAAGGAACCCTGCTGGAGATTTCAGACTATACGGAGCCGGATGTTCCGGCGGGTACCGTCATCCAGCTGAATGACCCGTATGGGACCAGCACAACCAGTTACCTGGCGGTAAGAAACTTTATCAGCCCGGACTGCCGGTATATCCTGATCATGAACCAGGGTATGTATATTCCGCTGTATGACCTGCAGGCGGGCAACGAGCCGATCGCACGGATTTATGACTTCAGCATCGGCGACCATGTGGAAGCGAAGGATATCAGCTTCTCCGCGGACAGCCGCCTGATGGCGATTGCCGGCGCCGCCGGACATGTGGCCGTATATGAGCTGGCGACCGGACGCATGGTATTCTCCTTCACAGATACGTACCTGGCGCGGTCCCTGTCTGAAATCCGGTTCAACGCGAACGGGAATTATATGATGGTGGCGGACTTCAACCAGACCCGTTTCCGGGTATACTCCACCACGAACGGCCAGACGGTGTACAACATGAACGCGATGAAAGAAATCCGGGACTGGGGTTTTGACCTGGAAACCGGCGACGCGGTAATGTGGTATACGGACGGAAGCGCGCAGATCTTCCGGATGTTTGAGGATGAGGACAGCCTGGTTGCTTATGCCCGGGAGAAGGCGGCAAAATAATCCTGAAAACCCCGGATATATCAATACCCCGCAGGAAGCCCTGCGGGGTGTCTTTATGCATTCCGGAAATGGATTATTCTTCTGCCTGGGTGCATCCGTTGAACTTTGCCAGGCGCTGCACCGCGCTGTCGATCATGCCGGAGAGCTTTTTGGTCTGCCGGACGCCGGGCTCCAGCCAGATATTGCTGACGGTGAGGATGCCGGCCTTCCGGTCCGCCCTCGGCTCAATCCGGCCGATGAACCGGTCGCCGCAGATCATGGGCAGCACATAGTAGCCGTATTTCCGTTTGTCCTGGGGCGTATAGATTTCCCATGAATACTGGTAACCCCAGACCGCCTCGATCAGTTTCCGGTCCCACATCATGGGATCCAGGGGCGCGAGGAATTCCAGACGGGGTTTTGTATCTTCCTCATCGGCAAGAACGGATTCCAGCATGGGCAGGCTCTCGCTCAGCACGTACAGCGGGAAACGGATGCCTTCCACCTGCACGGGAATAATCCGGCCGGCCTTTTCCAGGCGGGCGAAAGCCGCCTCCCGCTCTGCTGTATCCATATGGATACCCAGCCAGGCATCTGACCGGCGGTTCCACAGCATACCGACGGCTCCGATCCGGCGGCAGACGCGCCAGTCCAGGAAGGCGGATTCATCCACGCAGGGATTTGGAGCGTTCAGCAGTTCGGGCGGAAGGTATTTTTCCGCCAGGTCATAGAACTTGCGGGATCCGCTTTTGTGGTGAATGAGGAGCACCCCATCGGTATACAGCTGCTCCAGCACAGAACGGGAGGCCTGGGATTCCTTATGCCAGTGACCGCTCCAGTGCATGGAGGAATGCCAGAAGATGGTGCCCCCGATGGGCAGGGTATCGCTGCTGACCGGGCCGTTTTCCCGGATATAGCGGATGGCCTGTTCTTCCAGCTCCGGAATTCCGGGGAAACGGCGGCTATGCTCCATACTGCGCTCCCGGTAGCCAGAGAAGTACGGCCAGTCTTCCGCCGGCCAGATGGACAGCTCCTTGTCCGAATAATCCACGAGGAGACGATCCCTGTACAGCAGGTCGTCCAGCATCTGCATGCGGCAGCCTTTGACGCGGGACTGCAGCGTGAGCTGGGCATTCCGGCCGCAGACATCCACCGGGTCAAACTGAATGCAGCCGGCCTGGCGGACATACTGATACGCACCGTTTTTGCCGACAAAGCGGTGCTTACCCAGGAGCCCCTGCCAGTGCAGGATGAACTGCCGGGCCTGATTGATCGTAATCGAAATCATCTGATTTTACCTGACCCCGGTCAGCCGCAGTAAGCGACGGCATCGGCCTGGAACTGGAGGCCGTCTTTTCCGCCGACGTGGGCGAACTCCGTCTGGATGGATTTGCGGGCCGGGTATTTCCCGTGGAACCGCTCCTTGATGACCTTCTCCATCACCGGGATATTCCACACATCGCGGAACAGGCAGTCCAAATGGACCACGTTTTCCAGCGTGAGCCCGAACAGGGCCAGTTTCTGCTCCATATCGTCGAACGCGCCGTTGACCTGCTCCTCCATCGTGCCGCCGATATTGCCGACACAGTAGGACAGAAAGCAGTAGTCCCCGGCTTTCACAATGCCGGAATGCGCCCATTCTTCACTGATGTCTTTGCGGATAATTTCTCCCATGGCTGTATATCCTTTCCTGAAACAAATGTGTTTTTCACCTGCCATTATTTTACTATGGGAGAGGGAAGAAGAAAAGGCGAACAAAAAGATTTTTCCCTGATCCGGCGAAGGATTGACATGCTTTATCACGGCAGAATAAAATAGACATAGAAAGCACATAATGGCTCACGAAAGGAAACGGCGGAATATGATTCCGGATGGTTCAGCGAGATCACTCAAACGCGGGTTGAGAAAAAATCCAAACAGCGTCGATTGCCAGGAAATCTGTAAGGGAATATGATGTGCATGTCAGAAATCTCCTTGCAAGGGTTGTGACAAAGCCAGAAAAGAAAAGGAGAAAGCGCATGAACACGATCGGCGAAACGATTAAGAAGCTGCGGAAAGCCAAAGGCATGACCCAGGAAGAACTGGCGGAAGTGATCCATGTTTCGTACCAGGCGGTCAGCAAATGGGAGAATGGAGGATCCCCTGACCTGGAAATGCTGCCGGTACTGGCCAACACATTCGGCGTGACAATCGACGAACTGATGGGATTCAAGCTAGCCGCCTATACCAACAAGGAGAAGTTTATCCGCCTGATGGCAGACGCGGGCGTGCTGAAGCTCGGCAAATTCAATATCAAAGGGAAGGAATCCGGTTTCTACCTGGATACGGAGCGCCTCAGCACCAACCTCCACCTCGCGAAGCTGGGCGAATCCTTCGCGGACCTGATTATGGACGCGCAGATCGACTTCGACAGCATTATGGGGATTGCCTACCACGGGATCAGCTTCGCGGCGGCTACAGCGGTTGTACTGGCTTCCAAGTACGGGAGGACGGTCAACTTCTTCTCGGACAGGCGGGTCCCGGACAACCGCGGCCGCATCGTCTGCGGGCACACGCCGGAGGACGGGGAGCGCGTGGTGATCGTGGACGACCTGATCAACAGCGGAAAAACCGTTTCAAACGCGATTGAGCGCATCCGGACCATTGCGGATATCCGGGTGGCCGGCCTGGCCGCCATCGCGGACCGCTTTGAAGAGGGAATGGAGAAGAGCGGCGCCAGGGAACTGGAAGAAACCTACGGTGCCAAAGTCCTGACGATTGTGAAGGGCGAGGATATCATCCGGGCGATTGAAAAAGGAATCGTGTAAACATCATCCAGGATACAAAACAGGCAGCCCCCCGGCAGGGGAGCTGCTTTTATCATGGAGAGACACCTGTGGTTTACTCCGGCCATTCAATCAGGCGGGATACACTCATTTCCTCCACATCGTTTTTGAGAACGTAGCCAAATGTCCCTTCCGGATCCATAACCCAGTCCATTTCCCCGGACGGGATATCCACATACAGCCAGTCTCCGCTTTCAAAAACCACATGCATCCGGGTTCCGGCCGGGAAGGTTCCGACAGAACCGTCCAGCCATCCGGTTCCGCGCTTCAGCGTGATTTCCTTTTTCGCCTCGGCGAAAGTCGGCAGGGAACTCATATCGGACATCCGGCCGCCGATGCTGGTATAGCCTTTCACAACATATCCTTCCAGCGTTCCCAGACGCGTATGGATCCATTCATCCGGATCGCCCGGAAGGATATCGAGGACAGGAATGATCGCACCATGATTCAGCTCCCCGTAACTGCGGGAGTGACTGGTGGCGGCGGTACGGAACTGCGGACCGAAAACCAACGCGTACTGATCCGGAACACCCGGATAATGACCCTGATCGGCTTCCTCCTCCGTAACCGGGAACTGCTCGACCGGTACCAGGCCCAGATGATACGGGAACCAGGCTTTCGCGGCGGATTCCCGGGCGCCGAGTTCCTGCTTCCAGGTTGGTTCCATCCCGGAGAAAACCCGGATCCATACGGCTTTCCCTGTTGCAGAATCCAGGTGCTCATATGCGGAAATAATACATTCCGCAGACTGGTCGAGCCACATGACGGGATCCAGGTAGAAGGATGCCCGTTCGTTTTCTCCCAGCTGGTATTCGACGGCCAGTGATTCGTGGAGACCATCATAGGTGATACGATAATCCCCGTTCCGGTACAACGCGTTTTCACCCAGGGGTGTCAGCTGCCAACCATTGCTGTTCCGGATCAGCATAACCAGCTGGCGGCGCCCGCTTTTCTCAAAGGCGGCCAGGCCGGAATCATAGTAAAATGAATCGCTGCCATCAAGGGGGCTTTCGCCTGTGAGCATGGCACCGCCTGTGCATTCCCATCCGGACAGATGCGGATCGGAGAATGCTGCAGCCAGTTCTTCCGGAATTTCCCCATCGAACAATGTCAGGTCCATCGGGCGGCTATAATGCGATACGGTTTCCCGGCGGATTCCTTTCCGGTGGAAGGGAACGGGTTCCCGGGAAAGGTGATTCTCGTCCATCACGGCTTGTACCAGTCCGCGCAGTGCATCTGTCCATCCGAATTCCGGACCATAGCAGCTTTCGAAAAGGCCGTAAACAGCACTTCCGGCGTCTTCGGCAAAAACCAGGCTCGTGCTGCTCATGATCTCCGCATCATACATCATCTGCAGCAGGTCCTGATGCGCTTTCTTATTCCAATGGGTAAAAAGGCCTTTTTCCCGGACAGAACGAAGGAGGACCCGAATGGCTTTTTCACCGGGAGACTGAAGGTATCCGGTATCAAAGGGGGAGACTCCGGTGACCTGGCTGGTTTCCCTGTCTATATATACGGAATAAACCCATTCCGGATGATCCGGATCCCGGCAGATGACGGAACCGTCTTCCTGCACCTCCGGGATAAACCGGGACGCTTCTTCTTCGGTGAATCCGATCACCTGCGTCAGGTAGGCCCCGGCGTATGGGACCAGGTCGATCCGGACTGCGTGCGCGAATCCCGGCACGGCCAGCATAACGGTCAGCAGGAAAGAAAGTATATATTTATACCGGCGTTTCATATGATTCCTCCGTAATCAGTCCTGAATCATGGCACGGGCTTTTTCCAGCCGCCTGTGGACGGAGGACTGACTGGTCTGAAGCGTTTCCGCCGCTTCCCGGATCGTCATTCCATACCAGCAGACCATCAGGATCACACTCCGATACTTTTCCGGGAGGTTCATCACATCCAGGATCAGTTCCCTGTCTTCCCGGGTGGATTTTCCCAAGGCTGCCAGGTCTTCATCCGCCACAGACAGTTCCCCGTGCACGCGCCAGCTTTTCCGGAGCAGATCCATGCAGGTATTGCGGGCAACCTTCATGATCCAGGACCTGGCCGTGCAGTGATTCCGGCCTTCATAACAGTCCAGCTTGCGCCAGATTTTGAGGAAGGTTTCCTGCAGCGCGTCTTCCGCATCCGAACGATTCCGCATATACATATAGCAGAGGCGGAGAACATCGGTGCCGTACCGGTCATACCAGGCGGAGACGACAGCGGAAGTGGAACAGGTGACAGTTTCGTCTGAGCGGACCGCGCTGCTCCCAAGTGTCAGTTCCATCTTTATATCCTCCCGTTCAGCCGTTACCGGATACCTGCAGGTTCAGAAGATCAAAGCTGTGATCCGCGTTCATGCGGACGAATATACTGACTCCGGCATCATAGGCACTGTCCTTCGGCCAGGCGTTTAAAAATATATATTTGGCGTCGCCCACATCGCGGACATAAACCAGTTCCGGATCCTGTATCAGCTCGGCCAGGCCGGGCACCAGGGCATTCATCATCTCCGTGATCCAGGCTTCGGTATCGGCCAGGTCCCCGGCATCCATAAAGGTGCTTTCGACGTATTCACCATCGGTTAACCAGCGTTCATCCTCCGGATTCCGGGCAACATCATCGATTATACCGGTTTCCGTGAAACAGGCGGAAAAGAGATCTGTGTCACCGACAGACAGCATTACGGACCATGATCCATCTTCCTCACGGAAAGCTGAATATTCCCCGTCCGTTTCCCCGGCACGGATGATTTTCCGGATAGACTGCGCGTATTCGATTGCTTTGTCCTGATCCCGGATGTCCATTGTGCCTGTAAGGGCAGAGTTCAGGTAATTCCCGTTGTCCTCCCAGCCTTCGACAATCTCCAGCGGGTTATCTGATTCCGAAGTGGCAAAGGCGCAGACCAGGCAGAGGGAAGCCAGGACGGCGAAGGACGCTGCCAGCCAGCGGACAGGCGGGCGCTTCTGCATCACCGTGGCAACCCGGGTTTTGAGCCGCTTTCCGGTCATGGTCATGCCGGTGGCCAGGACACCGACTCCCGGAGCGTTGCGGCGGGCGGCTGCAAGCACCAGCACGCTGGCATAGGACTGCCTTTCCTCGTGGGTCATCGGCTGGGTGACCCGGTCATCGCAGCGGAGTTCGCTGTCGGTCCGGCTCATGCCGGCGGCAAGCCATACCAGCGGATTGAACCAGTGAACGGCACAGCACAGAAGGCGCAGGACACCCCAGATATGATCCCTGTTTTTCAGGTGGCAGATTTCATGCGTCAGCACGTGAATCGCATCCTGCGGGGAAGCACTCAGCGGCAGCGCGATATAGGGACGGAAGACGCCGACCAGGCAGGCGCTCGGCAGGGGATCCGTAAAATAAACCGGGATGGGCCTGATTCCGCGAATCCTGCACAGCGTTTCAAACTGCTCCAGCAGCTTTCCGGAGATCGGCTCGATCCGGTCCGCACGAAGGCGCAGGCGGAAACGAATATTGCTGAAAAGGAACCATGCGGCAACCAGCAGGACACCGAGCAGCCAGATTTTTGCCAGGGTGATGCTGGCTGTGGCGTTATCCAGGCTGTCCCGCAGCCGGCTGGCCGCTTCAGCGGCCGGCTGGTTATCCGCTCTCCAGAAAACAGCGGATAAATCACCAACGGCATCTGAGACGCGGACTTTGACCTGCCCGGCAATCGGACGGATCGCAGCGTCCCAGACAAAATCGGAACGGATGATATGAATGACGGGATTGGCGAGCGAAAGGGGACACAGCAGCCGGATGGCTGTCAGCAGCCAGCCGAAACAGAGCATGTTATTCCCCAGCTGCTTCCGGAGGAATTTCCGGAGCGGGATCATGAGCAGTATGGCAATACCGGCCATGATATTGGCTTCAATCAGAAAATTGTAGATAAACGCTGATCGCATAGCATAACCTCCCTGCTATACAGACAAGACAGCAGTTTCTTTCTTTTACTTTCAAGCTCTCCGGGTTACTTTTTCTTTTCCTGCATAACCGCCAGGATCTGCTGGAGATCATCTTCGGAAAGCTCTCCGGAATCCACCAGGTGGTTGACCAGAAGGGATGCTTTTCCCTTGAAGATATGGGAAAGCAGTTTGTGGGTCTCCTCGGTGGAAGCCTCTTCCCGGGTGATCAGGGGAGTATACTTCTTGGCCCGTTCGGAATCATCCATGCTGATGCTGCCCTTTTCGAGCATCCGCTTCAGCAGGGTGATGACCGTATGCCGGGTCCATCCGGTTGTAGGTTCGAGAATCGCGGTAATTTCCGTCATGGTGCGGGGAGAGTGATCCCACAGCACTTCCATGATTTTCCATTCCGCTTCTGTTACCTGTACAGTCATAATTTACACCTCCGGAAAATGGTGGACGATCGTCTACGTTTTGAAGTATACAGTTGTCTACCAAGTTTTGTCAACTGTTTTTTGAGAGAAATAGTAATTCGGTCAAAACCGTTGATCTGATCATGTGCCTTTACATGGCCATGGCGAACAGGCAGGGGAAAACGCAAAAGGCAGGCCGCAACCGGCGGAAACTGAAAAAGGCAGCCGAAGCTGCCTTTGATGGAAAGAGCCGGAATGGAGGGCTTTCCGCCCCTCCACATCTTATTTTACTACTCTCATTTTTTTGCTGATGAGCCAGCTGACAAATATAGCAAGAGCAATAAGACCTGCTGTAATTCCAGCTGTTGCCCAGGTGCCGCGGAATGCAGCAATGAAGAAGATGAAAACCGCGCTTAGAACGAGCCAAATAAAACGGCACCAGTTTTCTTCATCGATATAACGATAAAATGCACAATAGTTGTATACACCTACGCATGCTACAAACAGAATAATAAGCAGCCATGATGGGATGCCTGAAAACGGTCCAATCCTGTTTCCAGATAACAAGGCTAAGGCGGTTGCTCCTACCATCCCGAAAATGGAAAGAATAAACAAGATGATGCTAAGTTTGTTCCGATGCTTTTCGGTTGCTTCTTTGGCCATTCTTTCACGTTCGGCCTGCTCTCTAGCCAAACGATCCTGTTCTGCTTTCCGCTTCCTTTCCTCCTCGTCTTTACGCCTTTTCTCTTCGTTTTCTTTGGCCTTCCTGCGTTTTTCTGCCAGATCATTCAGAACTTCCTTGCCATGCCCCATACCATCTCCGAAGCTTACGGCGGTCTCGGCTATTTCTTCAGCCAGTTCTTCATTTCTTGGACTATAAAAATACAGTGATCTGGCTAATTCGCCAAGAATTATACCACGGAGTGAATTATCCTTACCTGTTGCGATAATATCGGCCTGCTTATACTCTTCCCGCATCATCCGGACAATGGGATCAGTTTCGCCATAGCCATTTTTAACTATTGTTCTGTACTGCCTGTCGCAGATCATTCCTTTTTCAAGGTGGAATGTGGCATCGTCTCCCTTTAATACGATGGCCTTATTAATATAGGACATAGCAGTGGAATAATCCTGATTCGTCCGGTAAATGTTTGCAGCGAGCTGATAAAAATATGGATCCTCCTGATCGCTGGGAGCATAATTCATGGCTTTCTCCACAGCTGTTTTGGCCAGGTCAAAGGTACCAGATTGATAGTACGATCTTGCCTGATCATACCAATATTTATACTGCGCTCTGCGTTCGGCATCCGGATCGGCCTGCTTTTCCTCTATTGGTTTTGCATTCAGTTCCTGGTCATATTGTGCTTTAGAGGCTTCACTCGCGAACACTTTTTTCGCTTCATTGATCAGGACCTGCTTTTTAGCAGCTTCTTCCGGAGCGTTTATCTCACGCTGGTGCCAGACAACTTCCTGACGAATCAGTTCTTCAATCAGGTCTTTTGCCGATGCGGCGGGATCCAGTTTTAGTTCTTCGTAGTAGTTAATCAAAGTGCATTCTTCCTTTCTTTTGACTAATAGTTTTTTTATTTGTTGTAATGTTATTCAGCCATATCACCAACTTGCTTCTGTTTCGGTATGGCTGCGATTACTTCCAATGGACGAACGACTTTTCCCTGTATGAGATATCCTTTCCGGACAATTCGCAGAATTTGAGGAGCGATAATATCATCACGTTCTTCGGATCTGATGACTTTGCAGTACTTTGGGTTCAAATCTGAAGATTCACTAATCAGAGATACTCCTCTTCTTTCCAATATCTCTGTCAACTCCTCATGAATTGAGCGCACAGTTTCATTGTCGGAATATTCGATGCGGTCCAGTAGCAGGATAATGTCATAAAGGAAAGGTTCAATGTAAGCATGTTTTGCTTCATCTGTCAGGGTTTGAATAAGTTCATTCTTTTGTTTGTCGTTCATCAACCGCCTGGTGAACAAATCCTTCAAGGCATTTATTTCATCCCTGATTTCATTCAGACTCAAGTCATCATGAACATACAAGATTTTAGCCTTAGTTTCAGGAGAAGTCCCAGCATCGGGCGTTTGTTCACTCAGTGGTTCCGGCGGCAAAGTATCTGTCTTTTTTTCTTCGCACATAGATCCTCCAATAATGTTATTCAATATATGTCCGTTTTGAAATTTCCGTAGCCTTGACCACTTCTTCCGCACTCATGTTGGAAGAACGATCAATTTCGAAAGTCCCAAGACTTTGATTTGTCACTTTATCGATAACCTCAATCGATACAGTCTGATCCGGATCATAAGCATAGATGATTTCAACTGGCGAATCCTTTGGATAAGGCGGGATAGACAGCATGCTTTCACCAATAATTTTCACATAGTTAATATCTTCGTCATCGCCTTCGGTTACTCTTACATTGATTTTTGTTTGATTGTCATCCATAGTATATACAGTCTCAGACATTTTTGTCGGAATTTTTGTATTATGCGGTATGATGATCGTATTAACAGGTTTTTTCATCTGCTTATCGTAGGTAACTACGCCAAGCGATTGACTCGTAACATCAGAAATGATGATTCTATTTGATACTTCACCCTCATTTTCGGATACTGCAGCAACGCGTGCATCCGATTGAGGAACACCATTTTCAGCATTCAGATCGAATGTGCTTGCAAAGATGGCAGCACCTTTTGCTACCGCAGTGTCTGGATCTACTTTATAAGATACCTGACGTTTGGATATATCTTCAATAAATCTTTTCACCATGGGCATTTTGGTTGATCCGCCGACAAGCAGAACCTCATCAATATCTGACCAAGGCATTCCTTGCATTGTATTTTCAAGAATAACTCTGGTCATTGTGATCAGATTCTCTGTAGCAGCCTCAAATTCTGTACGGGAAATTTCTATGGAATAGTCTTTTTTGGTATCAGGGTGTGTAAAGTGCAGGCGAGTCATTTCGCGATCAGAAAGCATCCGTTTTGCACGTTCTGCTTTTTCACGGATATCTGCAAACATCGCATCATCGTTGATATCCAGTTCAAACCCCTGGTCAGTTAGTTTGTTCCGAATGATTTCTGCCATCTTTGCATCGAAGTTGAAGCCGCCCAGCTTTGAATCTCCGCCTGTAGCAATGACATCAAAGGAATTGCCGTGAATGTCCATGATTGTAACATCAAAAGTTCCTCCGCCCAGATCATATACCAATGCACGGCAGTCTTTCCCTTTGCCCAGACCGAAAGCGATAGCAGCAGCGGTAGGTTCATTAAGCACAGCAAGAACATTCAGTCCGGCAATGGCACCGGCCTGTTTTGTCGCGGTACGGCGTGCATCATCAAAATACGCCGGAACTGTAATGACAACATCTTTTACCTCTCCATCAACGCGCTGTGAAGCATCCTGACAGAGCTTTCTCAGAATAAACGAAGAAAGCATTTCAGGCGTATATGTTTTTCCACTGGGACCTTTACGATTGACCTTTTCGTCCTTAACGCCCATATCACGCTTCACGAACTGAACAACATTGTTTGGATGCTGGCCAGCTGCGTTCTTCGCCTCCTGACCGACGATCATTTCATCATCGCCATCGGAGGTTGTACCATTGAAATAAATAACAGAAGGAGTTGTGTTCATCCCATCAATGTTGGGGATGATTTTAGCTTCCTCATCTTCATAGACTGCAATAGCAGAATATGTCGTGCCAAGATCGATACCATAGATTTTTTTGTCCATAAACAATGAACCTCCTGCTGTTATTTATTAATTTGCGACATATATGGTGCAATCCTATCATGTAAAGCATTAGCAGCGCTTTCAGCAGAACTCAGGGTATTGATCAGACGATACAATTCATTTATCAGAGTTTGGCCTGGCTTTTGATCTGCGAAGAGGCTTTGTGTTTTTTGAATTGTTTCGGATATATACCCTTGTTCACGTTTTAACTGTTCACCGCTTTTATGGCCTCTGTCGGCGATCACTACCAGATGCTCGCAAAGCTGAACGATATTTGTCATTCTGCAACTTCCTCCGTAATATCAAGCTGCTCTGCAAGGTCTCTGGAATAATTCAGGCCTTGAATCACCTGGTCAAGCAATTCTCTGATCCTTTGACAATGATTGGTCAGTTCCTGATCAACACCAACGACCGATCCACTCAGGATGTTAGCAATAATTGCGCTCGTATCGATTGCGTCATTTTTGACAGCATTTAGATTCGTAATATTGCTTTTTATGTCATTGATTATGATAGTTCTCATCCGTGCTTTTTCAGGATTAACTACTCTCATTATTTATCACTTCACAGCATTATTTAAATAGTTATCACATGTGCGACAGAGTGTCTTCATGATTGCCGCTGCCTTTAAAACAGACTGAGCTGCTGCGCTGACAGCAATGGACGCTTGCTGCCCTGATTGGCTTGGACGGGTCAATGAAGCAATCTGATTCGCTTGTACACCCAGTGTGTTACCTGCGGCACTAACCATAACAGACAGGTTTTCAGAACTGCCTTTAATTTCCTGAACAGATGCAATTAATTCCTGAATAGTTGCCATATTCATACCCTCCTTTTTTGTCAGATTGCTCTGACCTGAATCAGCTTGTCTTTTGCAGCTTGAAGTTTTTGCAGAGTATCATCAACTTGCTCTTTTGTTTGCTGCAACTGACTGATCATTTCCTGCGCATAATTTGTTGTACTGTCTCCAAGTTCTGCCTGAACACGTCGCATTACCTCATCAACTTTAGTGTTATAGGAGGTCAGTTTGGCCATCTGATCATCAATTTCTCGTTCTGTTGCGGTGACAGCCTGAATAATCTGCATAACCAAGGACATTTTACTTTTCTCCTCTCAGCTTTCTATTGGGTCTTTCTGTGACTGTGACATTTAGCAAGAACATCTCAGAAGCTATAGATGCTCACTAAGATATATGGAAAGCAGGCAAATCTCCTGCGGATATGGGAGCATAGGGGATAAATGTCATCTCCTCCTGATATTCAACATCATCAACAATCATCCCACGGTTTGCTTGCGGAGTCCATCGAACAAATGGGTTGGTCAACGATTGGACGGTACGTTCATCTGTTCTAAGGAATATTTTTGTGTTGAATGCATCAGAATTGCCAAAGCCAGCAACCTGAGCTGTAAACTTGGAGGCTTTTACCCACCAACCGATAAAATGAATCTTCTTTGCAGGACCACTTTCTACAAGAGCTTTCAGTGGACTGCCATTTCCAAATGGGTCATTAGCAATCATCCAACGGTCAAGCATCACTCCGAACAAATAGATTGAATCGCTTCCGACGGGTTTTTCAGTCAATTCCTGAAGCAGATCAGAAAAATGCTCTGTTGAAACCGTCTCAATAAAGTATCCCAGCTTTTCCATCAGCGTGACAAACTGTGGATACTTATTCTCAAAAGATTGAGAATCACTGTTAAAATCACAGAAAAGGAATCTTGCATCCCCAGTTGGATGCTGATATGCCAGAGACAGGGCAACGCTCTGAATAATACCGATAGCATTATTGCAATCACCATCCGGTGTGCCCAGAATAGCGATATTTCTGCCAGGCTCATTCCGCATCGGAATGGTAACGCGCTCTCCATCGATTGAAATCTGATCTCCAATAAATGCCACCGGTGCTTTTGCAGCCTCGTTTACCTTTTTGATGATACCCATTGCGCTGACTAACGAAATCCGCCGCTCGCTCTCGAAGGTAAACGGTGGGACTGTATAGGAACGAGCCATTTCCCACATCTTTCTGCGTATGGGACGCAGTAACTTCTCATCAGCAAATGCAATGACTGTTTTACGGTTCTGAGAAACCTCGCCATAGTCCAGGTTTACTACAGCCTCACGGGGCCTTAAATAGGCAGCAGCGGCATTATTCATGGAAAGGATTGCTTGCGCTTCTGTAACGGAATTCTTCAGGGCAATGCGGATGGGGATCTGGCTAAAAATGCTATCTCTGTTCTGATTTAATGCTCTGTTTCCTGTAAGAGTCTGCGAGGCTAAGATAAAATGAATTCCAGCTGCGCGGAACAGACGTACGGATTTCTCCAACATATCTGCGATTTTCTGGCTGGTATAACTATCCTCACCAAACATCATCTGGAATTCATCAATTACAACCACAATTCGGGGCATCTGGATATCGGGATTGTTCATTCGTAATTCACGGATACTTTTGGCGTTTTTCTCTTTCAGAAGCTTCATCCGATTAATATACTCAGTAAAAAGTGAATTCAAAACTGCAAGGCCAAAAGCCACATCGCTCTCCAGCCCTAAAGTCCTTGCGTGTGGCAGGTATTCTTCCTGACCAATGTTGGAATAAGATTTTAAAGATACGCCTTCTTTGAAATCAAGCAAATGTAATTGCAGTTCCTTAGGGGAATACCGCATACAAAGACTATGGATAATTACAGAGATCAGATTCGATTTGCCTTGTCCAACAGCGCCCGTAATAACTGCATTATGACGTTGATTTATCTCATCGCCAATGGTAATTTCCATATTATTGACGCCATATTTACCCACACAAAAGGTAAGTCCATCAATACTGTTTTGCTTCCAGAAATCCGTTGTATCATGAAGCTCTGAAAACAATACAGTGGACAGTTTTGTATTGCGAATCCGACCTACGAATGCATCACAGTCTCGAATGATCGTTTCTGCATTGTCTGGAACAAATGGGGAAGTTTGGCCGCTTTCATCTGACACCCCGCCTTTCCCAACTTCCAGAACCGTTATGTTTGGCGCAATTGAGGCGATGGATCGTTCAATCTCTTTTCCACTGGAAGTATGAAAAGACAGATATGTTGTTGAAATAATCAAGAAAGAGATACCGGCAGATGGTCCACTTCTCATAAGAAGCGAAAGCTGTGAAAGGATTTCCTGACTCGCAAGTCCTAAATCCATAAACAGCACAACCAATTGGTAACCCTCAATAGCGCGCTGCATCTTGCTTCTAAATTCAATCAGTGATTCTTCACGACCTTGTACGACATTCTGTACTTCCTGTATCTGCTGCTGCAGTGTTTTCAATTGATCCAAAAGATTCTTCTCATCCGTTATAAAGTGAAGAATCCGGGATTCTCCGGCAGAAAGGGAGGCAAATGGAGCGAACAATCCAGATAGTTCTCTGTCAAACCCATAAACTGTAAGCTGACCGGGAGCAGTTTTGAAAATCGCTTCACAGATAATATGCTGGGCTAATTTGACGACAAGTGAAGAATATGTGTTATTGATCCAAATATTTCCTTTTCCAAGAAAATCAGCTCTAATATGCCCGATGTTTAGCTCACTGCATACATCTAATATATTATCCATCATTCTTCCTCCAGGGCTGTTTTTTAATAATCAGAATGGAAGCATTAAGAATGGAATGCTTCTGTTATAAGAACAATAAAAAACAAATACGAAGGGAATCGCAGTGACCTGGTCAATATCGCCCTATTCTTTTCATATCTAAAATTTATTTTATCATTAATTCTCAAACTTGAACAGTACTTAAACAACACAAGTACTGCTTTTTTAAGACAAATAATAATGCTCATAAGCAATAGATTGTCAGCAGTTAATATAATGAACGGCGTAACAAGAGCTACGCCGTTAAATTATTAGAACTTTTGAATGGAATGAAAATGTTTAATAATATTTGGTTTCGAATATTCGGAGGAGCGTGGTCAGATCGTCCGAATACTCTTTAATTTGGCCATTAACGTAAATTGCATATCTTGGACTTTGTGCACCGTGATCCTTGATTTCGACTAAGCCGTAACTAACCTGTTTGGCTTTTATGGAGATTACCATTCAAATTCCTCTTTTCCGATTGATACCAATATGATCAAAAGATTTGTTATGGGATTGTCCATAGAAAAATTAAGAGCAAAGCAGAGAAAGTACCGGGCAGGAAGGAGAAACCTCACGCATTTCGACTGTGGATCAGTAATCCTTCAGTTTGCCGCATTTGCTGCACTTTTTAGTAAACAGGCCGGAGAATGAGCCACCGCAGTTTTGACAAAGATTATGCGTCCGCCAGTAGGCCCGCTGAGAGGCTTCTCTTTCCTGCTCCTCTCTGGCTGCCTGTTCAGCATACCGGCGTTCCTCTTCCCGCTCAATGAGCACTTTGGAGTAGGCATCATTGACCAAGTCACGGAATCCGTTTCTGTCAGCAAACCATAAAGCAGCGGCAGCAAGAACATTGGAATAACCCATGATATTTTCCTGTTTATCGAGTTTGCCAAGAATGACCTGAAGGGTGTCCAGCGTTCCCGGGTCATCACTGGTATAATACAGGGCGTAGGCCAGAGAAGCCAACAAGGAGACATAAATGTAGTCATCTGTGTATTTAGGATCCCGGTTATGATTGCACAAGGCACCGAATTCGGATTCAAGACCTGCCCGGGTCAAATTCTCTCCCCGATTCTGATCCATCAGTTTTCTGGTTTCTGCAAAATCCGGGAACTTCTTGAGCAGCTCATCAGCAACAGTATACCGGAGATTGAGCACCAGGCAAAGGAAACAATCTGCTGGCTTAGACTCAAACTTTTCGGCTATCGCATCATCCACGTAGACGTTTCCGGATCCAAACTTGGCGGCAATTGTTGCATAAGTACGCAATAGTTCCGGATTGTTCAAAATGCCCATAAAAATCCCCTCTCGTTTTTTGTATTTTGTTATACGAACTTTTTAAATGATTCTATCATGCGGGTCTTCGTGTGTCAATTGATTTGATTCGTTGCCTGTCCCAATCAGACTTGTAGCAAGTAATGAAACCTTTCCAAACTGATAAAGATAAAAATACCAGCAACATTAAAAGCTGCTGGCTGAAAACATGGGGATCCGTCCCAAATATATCGTTTCCTGGTTTGTAAAAGTGGTTTGTTATGAAATAATCCGGCTTATTTGGCCGGTATCGCCTTAAGCCCGGTCTGCACCGACTGCTTTCAGGAACTGCTTGGCGATATACATGCAGCCCACCTGATTGGGGTGGATACGGTCCCAGGCAATGTTGGCGGGATGCATATACCGGAAAAGATCATCCCAGGCGCTCTGCAGGTCCACAAAGGTACAGCCGTATTTCTCCGCCAGCTTTTTCACAATGTTCCCGTAAATATCCATCCTGGCCCGCATGGGATCCTTGAGATTCGGCTCCATAAAATAGGGAGTCATCAGGATCATGCCCTTTACTTCGGGGAGTGTCCGCTGAATCAGCTTTTCATAGGTGCTTTCGTATTCTTCAGGGGAGACATGGGTCTCCGGCATGTACGGGCTGTCAAACTGACGCCAGACGTCATTGATGCCGATCAGCACGCTCACCCAGTCCGGATGCCGGTCCATTACATCAGATTCCCAGCGCTTATCCAGGTCCCGCACCTGATTGCCGCCCACTCCCATATTGGTAATGCGCAGCGCCAGTTCCGGATACATGCAGTTGAGCAGTGAACCCACATTTGCCACATAGCTTTTTCCCCAGGCATTGAACAGACCTTCACCTACCGGCTTGGCCCGTTCATAATCCGAAATTGAATCGCCGATGAACAGAATGGTATCGCCTTTTTCAAACAGCATGTGCATCACTCCTGTCACTTTTCTCTTCCACGGATTATAGCAAAATCACTTTTCTTTCACAACTACTGACCCAACTGAATATTGATAATAATTTGACCCGGGGAGGGAATGAGGATAAAAGATGCCGCTCCCGTCTGATTGATGGAGTTTTTGCTTTTTTATCCGGGAACATATATAATTTCCTGGTATCCGGGAGGAATTCACGGAAGGAGAAAGCCATCAGAATGTTTCGTCGTATCGCCGGTTTCTTCAGACGGCTCTTCAACGGCAAAGGTTTCCAGCGCAGCTTCCGTATTTTTCTCGGAGTATATGCTGCTTATTATATTTATAATGTGATCTTATTCATTAAGGTAGCCATGGATATCGGTGCTTCATTCGGAGAGGCACTCCGTTTCTATTTCAGTCTCCCGTTTTTGGGTGCCGACTGGGTTACCCCTTCAGCAGGGATCGCACTCGGGATCGCAATCGGCCTTGCCTGGGCCCTCAACCGGAAGAGGACAAACCGGGAAACAGATGAACCGGAAGAAAAGCCGGAAGAGTCTTCCGGCGATGCCCGGGAAGAAGAGACCATTGAAACGACACATTATAAATATCAATAAACTTATTGGATCGGATGCCTGATACCGGAACTCCCGCACGGGAGTTCTTTTTTTGATATGAAAAAGCACCTCCGAAGAGATGCTCATAGCGATGGCTTTGCAAGGATCACATTCCTGACAAACCAGAATCCGGCGGACTGAATTAAAGCTTCAAAACAGCAACGATCTCGTCTCCGTCTTTCTCGCCGTTTTCGACAAAGCCGAAATCGTGATACAGCTTTGCAGCAACCTCATTTTCAGGTTCCCAGGAAGTGCTCCAAAGCGCTTCCTCGCCATCAGGAAAGCTGCGAACGTAGTCCAGCAGGAGCTTAAGAGCATCCCTGCCATAGCCGCGCTTTTGATATCGCTGATCGATCATGAAGCGCCACAGACAGTAGCTGCGCCTATAGACGTCAGCCATTTCTTCGTATTCTTCGGATTTGTGACCGATCATGGCGAAACCTACGGGAGTCTCACCATCCCAGATACCAAAGGCCTGTACAAATTTACTGCCGGCCAAGGTATCATAGGCCTGGGCCAGGCTGACAGCGTTCGAGGCCACGAAGTTCTCCTGGTCTTTTGTAACTCTGAGGTCCATCAGCGGCCAGAAGTTCTCTTTGTCTGCCTTCACCAGATGAAGCCCCTTATTCTTCAGTTCATAATTTGTGTGATCCATAATTACCTCCATTTGCCTGGGTTTAATCGGTCCACCGCGCAGGCGTCAGTTCCCCAGGCTTCATATTTCCTTGTTTCCTGAGCTCCTTGACCATCAGGATACGGTTTCCCTGATCCTCATGATCCCGATATCCCAGTTTTCGATACAGCTGATACGCTCCCTCATTTGTCTTTTCCACATGAAGCACGATTGCCGGAATGCCGATGGATTCAGAATAATCCTCTGCCAGGCTGATCAGTTTCGTACCTATGCCTTTATTACGGCACTCTGCCGTGACGGAGAAATCATCCAGATAGATATAGCCATCTTCTTTGTACACTTCAATCGAGAGAAATGCCACCACTTCTTTCCCCAGTTCAGCAACATAGATCAGATCGCCGCCATCGGAAAAAAACCTGTTGAGATATCCGTCTTCATATCCTTTCACATCATTTGTGTGATAGATGGTTCTGAGCATCTCTTTGAACAATTCCGCGATCCTTGGGGAATCAGACGATTCCGCTTTCCTATATACAAAATCCATGACTTATTCCACTCCATTAACTTCCGATATTCTTTACCATCAGTATCTCAGGGTACTGGTTTTTCTTTCAGGAAATCATATGCCGAGTATTTTCTCGGCCAGCAGGACTGTTTCTTCCTGGCTCCGTTTTTCATCCCTGAAAATGACTTCAAACCCGGAATGCAGGAGTTCGTCATAGCATTCTTTTGAGCATACCCGTGTGAGGATCTCACGGTAATTATCCAGTGCGGCCTGGGGGTCCGGTTCTTCCAGCATCAACTGATAGAGAAACTGTTTTTCGGGATCCGGCCGGTCGAAGAAGCGATGTATACTGATTGCCGGGTCAGACAGCATGACCAGCACATGCTTCGGATCCGAAATCCGGTGAAGAGTTTCAATGCAGATATTGGTATCCACAAAGATTTTCTTTCCTTGTGCTTCAGGCTTTTCCAGAAGTTCTTCAATGATCTGCAGTTCAACAATTTCACATTCTTTCTTCGTGCTTTCCAGCAAGGTGACATATTCATCCGGTGTGCGCCGGATAAATTCATGCCAGTCCTGGAGATCGCGGGTATACGTCAGTCCCGGGAATTCCCGGCTGTCAAGCTCAGGCAGTTTTGCATCGTGATAGTTTTCCTCCAATGCAATCCCATTGTGCTTTTTTGCCAGGTTTTTCACAATCGTGGATTTTCCGGCATAGGATGTGCCGATTACAAAATATACATTGCCAAGATCCATTATTTCCCTGCTTTCATCGTGATTGATATCAAAAGATAAGTATCAGACAGAACCTGAGGCAGGTTCCCCCGACTTGTTCACAATTTCCATAAATACATCCACGTCATTACGATCATATTCTATAAATCCACATTTTTCATACACATGGATCGCGCGCAGATTATCAGCATAAACAACCAGGTAAATCCTTCGAAGACCGAGCTCACTGAAGCCATATTCTACGGACCTCTGCAAAGCCTCCGCGCCGTACCCTTTATCCTGCATTTTATGCGTCATGACGATTCCCCATTCAGCTTCATCGTCTTTAAAGTTCATAAATTCGAGGTTTCCGATGAACTGACGGGTATCTCTCTCCAGCATTGAAAACATGGCGGCATGCTGATCCAGCTTGCCCTGCATATAGCTCCGCTCTTCTTCCTCTGTATAAGGTTCACGGCGCTCCCCGATAAAGCGGGCAACATGGTCAATATCATTGACCATTTCAAGATAGTCGGGGATCAGATCAAAAGAAGGACGGACATAAAGAATATTCTCTGACTCAAAAACCACATCCACTAATCAATCATCTCCCCAAATTGCAGATCATAGCCTCATTCGGCTGGCGCCGGCCGTTATCTGAGACCCGCATAATAATTGCGAAGCATCTCCTGAGTAACAGGCACATCGACTCCATCAAGTTCTTTATAAACCAATTTTGTCAGGTTTAAAAGAGCCGTCCATAACTCCGACGGACTTTCTCCGACCGCATACGTACTGCGAACCGCTGCCCTCTCAGTTTCGGGCAGACGATCGATTTCACGGTTCCGACTGCTCTCCAGTCTGTACCGGTCACCAATCAGATCAATATACAGGGCCCTGGCAGCCTCCATTTCCCCGACAGCCCGGAAACAGTTCCCGCGGTGAATCGCAACCGCGGCATGCATCAGGAAAAACCAGACGACATTACGCGCCTTCTCTATATCCTTCTTCTGCTTATCGCTGTAAATGCTGTCATCCATCCATTCCCGGGACTGTACCATCTTTTCCTCTACAGTGCCGGAATGATCAAACAGGACTTTGAATGCCGGTTTCCATGCCGCTGCGTGTTCATATCCGCCGTAACCGATGTCAATTTCCAGGAGATCAGACAAGATGTAATTCTGGAGATGCCGGGACTCATCCTGGGTAAAGAACGCCAGTTCATATTTCGCAGAGATCTCCCGATGCATATATTCCATGACTTCAGGCATGGATTTTCCCGAATCCAGAGCGACCACAAAATCCAGGTCCGAATGCTCGTCATGAAACCCGTTTGCCCCGGATCCCACCTGGACCAATGCGACAATCCTGTCACACTCTGCGGCAATGGACCGGATAAATTCAAATGCAGCCTGCCTGTCCTGCACACTGAAAACTTTTCCCATTTCTGTACTTCCTTTCGCAGAACAGCTGTTTTCAAAGCAGCCATTCCTGAAATTCCTGATCCATTATAGTGAGGTGTTTCAAATAATATACGATATGTGCTGGCATCATGTCAAAAAAACATTTGACATGCCCGCCCGCCTGTGCTAATATATCTGAGCTGTCGAACAGCATGTGGGCTCGTAGCTCAGCTGGATAGAGTGTTTGACTACGAATCAAAAGGTCGTGGGTTCGAATCCCGCCGGGCTCACCAAACAAAATCACCACCTTTTTGCTGGTGGTGATTTTGTTTTGCCCGCCAGGATTCTGAACCCACTGTGGGTCGAATATCCGCAATCTCAATCGTCGCACTGCTCGCTTGGAGCGCTCGCATTGCTCGTTTCGATTGACTCACTCAAGTCGCTTTCTGCTTCGCAGAATGATCCACAGGATCACCGCTTCTTTCGTTCCCCGCCGGGCTCACCAAACAAATCAGCCCCCCATTCACTGGGGGGCTGATTTGTTTTATGTACAGAGGGATTTGAAACCAAACGACCTTTGAAAAAGGGAGTGGGGAAAGGCGCTGACGACCGCCAGTGGCGGAAATTTCGTCAGTGTCTTTCTCAGCCGAAACAAGCGATCTCCCCGGTGGGGAGTCGCGACGATTGAGGCTGCGTTTCGAATCCCGCTCAGGCAACGCTCCATTCGCTCCCTGCCGGACAGTCAGTGAATCATTGTGTATTTTCTTTTGTTCTTCTCCTATTTCTTATAAAGTGTGATGTGATCAGTGAGTATATGAAATTGACTCTCTTGCCAGGGCCATCACGGCTGCGATGATCAGCAAAGCGGTGACGACGTCTCCAAATTAAAAAATAATGTTCAGGGAACTTTTCCGCACGAACTGTCGTCCAACAGGATGAAAGAACAAAGGAGGGTTTGCCGATGAAAAGCACTCGTATTATGACCGCAATTATGATTGCGTTGTTTCTTGCACTGGCGATGATTACCTGCGCCTCTGCTGCGGAGGTTCGTCCCGTTCCGGTCGATCATGACCTGACTGACCTGGGAAACGGTATGTTTTCCATCACAATCCGGGACAGGGACCGGATCAGCAACGGCGGGTATTTTATTGCGGTGCTGTATCAAACGGACTGCTACGATGGGGAACAGATCAGGGCGCTGGTTCCGGGTGATACGGTTTATGCAGATGACCGGAGATGGACCGTAAAGGAGATTGTACTCCATTCAGACGGAGAGAATCCGGATGAACCGATATCCTATGAAATCTATACCGAAGAAGAAATGGATGGATACCTGGTTTTCCAGCCCCGTGAGGACGGCAAGTATGAGGCTGTAATTAACGACTGGAGTCCCGTTGCGCTGCTGGGGTCTGTTTAAGTCCGGCTTCCGCTGGCGGAAAACTTTGAATATATCCGTATTTCCGCCGGAGAGGAAGGGGATCCGGTTGGAACGAAGGAGTTTATCGACGACCTGGGAACGTTCAGTGGGGATTCATTCAGTGCCTATAATACCACTTGTGAATTCCGGGACGGGAAGCTGATCCGGGTTATCAGTTCCTCCTACCCGCAGGGACCGGAAGAATATGCGAACGATGAACTGAAGCCTGTGCCGGTGTGGAAATTCTGCCACGGCCTGCGGGACGGGCTGGACACGGCGGTGATTACCGGATATTCCATGGACTGCGAAGAAGGAAGCTCGAAGATTGACATGACACCGGAAGAAATTGAGGGGATTCGCAGCCTGGCGATGAACGGAATGGTCATCGGCAAAGCCAGTGACGAATCGGTAACCGGCGGCACCTGGGTTTACTCCTTTGAAACGCCTGGCGGAAAACACCTGCTGTCCGTTGAATTGTATAAAGGAATGATTGTTGCTGCCGATGGAATGTATCAGTATCAGAAATAAAGTGGTCTCAACCGAAACAAGTGAGTTCACCAAAGAAAAACTCTCCTCGTTGGAGAGCTTTTCTGTTATCAGTTCCAATGAAAAACCGGCTGCTGACGAATCAGCAGCCGGGAATGGAACACATTAAGCCAGATCTTCGGGAGAATCGGGAGCCTGTTCCTCTTCCGTCTGGATATCCGGGAAGGCGGAGTACATCGGCGGCTCCTTGATGCCGCGGAGGTTCCGGTCGACGTAGTTCTTCGTGATTTTCGCCACGAGGCCGGACAGGGCGATGACGCCGATAAGGTTGGGAATCATCATCAGGCCGTTGAAGGTATCGGCCAGGTCCCAGGCAAGGTTGTCGCCCATGACTGCACCGCCGAACACCAGCAGCACGAAGAGAATGCGGTAGGGGATCGTCCGCTTTTCACCGAGCAGGTATTCGCAGGCCTTGGTGCCGTAGTGGCTCCAGCCCAGGATGGTGGAGAAAGCGAAGAGGGCGATGGAAACCGCGATGAACGCGGAACCGATAAAGCCGAACTGCTGGTTGAAAACCGCGGAGACCAGGTTGGCCTTTGCAAGGTTGACCACCTGACCGGCATGGTTGGTGAAGGTTGCGGCAGTCACACCGGTTTCCAGGTTAACCAGGCCGGAGGACAGCACAGCGAAGGCGGTCAGGGTGCAGACGATGATGGTATCCGCAAACACTTCAAAGATGCCCCACATGCCCTGCTTGACGGGCTCCTTGACGTTGGAGTTGGAGTGGACCATGACGGAGGAACCAAGGCCTGCTTCGTTGGAGAAGACGCCGCGCTTCATGCCCTGCTCGATGGCCAGCTTCATACCATAGCCGACGATACCGCCCGCAGCGGATTCCACGGCAAAGGCACTGCGGAAGATGGCGGAGAACACCGCGCCGATCTGGCTGATGTGCATAAAGAAGATGACCAGGGTACCGATCATATAGAGGATGACCATAAACGGAACGATCTTTTCGGTGACGGAAGCGATACGCTTAAGCCCGCCGACCACCACCAGGCCGACCAGGATCATGACGATCAGACCGGTCACCCAGGTGGGGATGCTGAAAACAGCTTCCATGTTACCGGAAATCGAGTTTACCTGCGTCATGTTGCCGATGCCGAAGGCGGCGATCAGGCAGAACAGGGAGAAGAGCCAGGCCAGTACTTTGCCGATGGTTTTGCAGCCCCTGCGGGAGCCGAGACCGTCGCGCAGGTAGTACATGGCACCGCCGGACCATTCCCCTTTGGTGTTTTTGCGCCGGTAGAAAATACCCAGCACGTTTTCGGAATAGTTGGTCATCATGCCGAAGAAGGCGATCACCCACATCCAGAACACCGCACCGGGACCGCCGACCATGATGGCGCCGGCCACACCCACGATATTGCCGGTACCGACGGTAGCCGCCAGCGCCGTGCACAGGGACTGGAACTGGGAAATGCTCTTGTCCTTCGTATGGGAGGTGACATGCTTGTCCTTGAAGACGGCACCGATGGTCTTCTTCATCCAGTGGCCGAAATGGGACACCTGGAAAACCTTGGTCAGGACTGTCATCAGGATACCGACAAAGGCGAGCAGAACCAGGGCCGGGACGCCCCAGACAACACCGTTGACCGCGTCGTTGCCAACGGTGATGGCATCAAGAATACCGGTGAAGAAATTGCCGGTCGTTTCAGCAGCTTCGGCAGCGCCGTCCACGACAGCTTCCGCGGAAGCGGTACATGTGAGCAATGCGGGAATGAGGAATACAGGGAGCTTTTTCATGTTCTCCAGCCTCACTTTTCAGATTGTTGAAATAAAAACGCCTTCGGGGAATACCCGTTCCCGAAGACGCCCTTGCCTTCCGGAAAAGTTTACTTTGCGAAACCGTTGGCTGTCAATCGTTCCGGGACTCTGTACAGTTGAAAAAACACAAGGAATGCAGAAAGCAGGCGGACACGGCTGCCTCATGTTGCATGCGGCGGAGAGACCATGATAGAATGAGCCGCCGGGAGACGGCTTTTTCATATGGACGGGAGGAAACGGCTTGAAGATCTATTTCGCGCCGATGGAAGGCGTTACGGACGGAATCCTGCGGCAGACCCACCACCGGATATTCGGGGGCGTGGACGTATACTGCCTGCCGTTTCACAAGCTGACGCAGTCCCTGTCCCTGCTGACGAGGGAGATCAGAGATATTTCACCGGATGAAAACGAAGGGCTGAATGTGCTGCCCCAGGCGCTGACGCGGGACCCGGAACAGCTGTCCGCCTGGCTGTACTATGTGAGCGAATGCGGTTATTCCGCGGCGGACCTGAATATCGGATGCCCGTCCGCGACGGTGACAAAGCGGGGACGGGGCAGCGGGATGCTTCAGGACCCGGATTACCTGAGGTCTTTTTTCGACCAGGTGTTTGCGAACACACTGCCCGTATCGCTTTCCGTCAAGACCCGGATCGGCTATGACAGCCCGGAGGAATGGCCGGGAATCCTGGACATCCTGGCTTCATACCCGTTCGCGCATGTGACCATCCACACGCGGACCACCCGGGAACAGTATACCGGGAAGACGCATCCGGAGGCATTTGAGCTGGCGGTGCGGAAGGGAATCCCGCACCCGGTTTACAACGGGGACCTGCGCTCAACGGACGACGTGAAGCAGCTGACCGGACGCTGCCCGGAAACAGAGGCGGTGATGATCGGCCGGGGGCTGCTGGCGGATCCGGCTCTGGCACGCCGCCTGCGCGGCGGTGCGGAAGCCGGGCCGGATGAACTGGAGGCCTGGTACAATACGCTGTACCGGGGCTGGAAAGACCGGTTCGGCGAGACTATTGCCCTGGGAAGAATCAAGAAGCTGATGGAGTGGCCGGTTGGGGAGGACATCCGGCGGAAAAGGCTGCTGCGGAGAGCCTGCGATATTGAAAGCTGCGTACGCGCGGCAATCGGAGAATAAAGTGATTCCGGCCGGTCTGATCCGGCCGGAAATTTTCTTTTTTGGGGGTTTAGGTTCATTTTAGGAACCTCTTTTACAATGGCACCATCAACGAAAGGAAAGGCGGTACTCCAATATGAAAATGAAGCGCACATTTACCAGGATGGCGGCAGCTGTTACAGCCGTATTCCTGTTTGCAGCAATGATCCTTACCGGAGGTTCCGGAACAATGACCTCTGCCTCGGCGGAGAACGGAACGCCGGTATACAGCAGCAGCGACCTGTTTACCGACCGGGACCTGAAACAGACGGCGGACCTGGACAAGGCGGTTACCCTGACCGCGGAAGACGGGAAAGAAATCCGGATTACGGAAGCCGGGACCTACGTGCTGACCGGCATGGCTTCCAACGCCACCGTCTATGTGGAAGCGGGGGACGATGACAAGGTGCAGCTGGTGCTGCAGGACCTGCGCATCACCAACAGCGATTTCCCCTGTATCTACGTGTACAACGCGGACAAGGTGTTCATCACAACTGCGGCCGACAGCTCCCTGATGGTGAACGGGACATTCCGGACGGACGGAAGCATCAACACAGACGGCGCGGTATTCAGCCGGACCGACCTGGTGATGAACGGGACGGCTGAGCTGACGATCCAGTCCACGGACAACGGTGTGGTGTGCAAGGATGACCTGAAGATCACCGGCGGAAGCTATACCATCACCGCGGGCTCCAAGGCATTTGAAGCCAACGATTCCATCCGGATCCAGGACGGAACGTTCAGCCTCCGGGCCGGAACGGACGGGTTCCACGCCGAGAACAGCGACGATGACAGCAAGGGATATATCTACATCGGCGGAGGCACCATGACCATTACCTGCGGGGATGACGGCATACACGCGACATCCGTGGTGCAGATTGATGACGGAACGCTGACAATCACAGCGAGGGAAGGCCTTGAGGGATCCTTTATCCAGGTGAACGGAGGCACGATCAATATCACGGCTTCGGATGACGGCATCAACGCGGCCCGGAAGTCCACCGCGGTTGAGGTGGCAGTTGAATTCAACGGGGGAACCGTGAACGTCACCATGGGCGCCGGGGACACTGACGGAGTGGATTCCAACGGCAGCCTGTACATCAACGGCGGCGTAATCAGTGTGAACGGAAACAGCACCTTTGACTATGACGGAATGGTTTCGTTCAACGGCGGAACGGTTTATATCAACGGCCAGCAGGCGTCCTCCATCCCGAACCAGATGATGGGCGGCGGAGGCCGCGGCGGATGGGGCGGCGGCCGGAACGGCGGATGGAATATGCCCCAGGACAACGGAGGCAGCACTTCGCCTGCGGACGGCTGGAACGGCAATCCAGGCGATAACGGCGGCCGCGGAGGCCGCGGGGGCGGCCGGAGAGGCTGGTAAAAAAGCGAAAGGGAGAAATAACGATGGGAATGGAGACGGGAAGCGCCATCCAGGTGATGAAACGCTATGAACTGAAATACCTGCTGGATCGGGGACAGACGGCTTTCCTGGTCAGCAGCCTCCGGGGACATATGGAACCGGACCGGTACGGGCTGACATCGATTGCATCGCTGTACTATGACACACCGGATTTCCGGCTGGTCCGGGCATCGCTGGACAAACCCGCATTCAAGGAAAAGCTCCGGCTCCGCTCCTATGGAATCGCAACGGAAGAATCACCTGTATTCCTGGAACTGAAACGGAAGGCTTCCGGGATTGTCTACAAGCGGCGGGTCCAGACGACCCTGCCGGATGTGCGGCGGTTCTTTGACGGGAAAAACGGACTGTTTGATGACCGGCAGATCAGCGGGGAACTGGAATGGTTCCGCGACAGCTACGGACTGCTCCGGCCGGCCTGCCTGATCATCTATGACCGGGTGGCGTATTTTGAACCCGGCGGGGACCTGCGGCTGACGATTGATTTCAATCCCCGGTACCGGACGGATGTCATGAACCTGACCAGCTCCATGGACGGGTTTCCGCTCCTGCCGGACGGAGACACCATCCTGGAAATCAAGGTGCAGGGCGCAATGCCCCTGTGGCTGACCGCGATCCTGGATGCCGGGCAGATTTACAAGACCAGCTTCTCCAAATACGGAGAGGCATACTGCCGGCAGTCTGTAGGACCGGCTGTGCTTCCGGGATTCCGGATCGCCGGGTGAGCAACCCGCAAACAAGAAATGCAAGTGAGGAGAAAAGGCTATGTTCAATTCGATTTATTCCGCGTCGGTCACACCGGTTCAGCTGCTGCTGACGGCTGCTGCCGCACTGTGCTCCGGGATTCTGTATTCCTGGCTGATCAGTTTCCGGATCCGGGCAAACCGCCGGTTCTTTATTGTGACATCGGTACTGCCGCTGGTGGTCGGACTGGTGCTGACTTTTATCAACGGCAACATCGGCGCCGGAATCGCTTTCGGCGGTGCGTTCGCGCTGACCCGGTTCCGTTCCGCCCAGGGGACATCGGACGAGATTACGGCAGTCCTGATTGCCATGGCAGCCGGATGCGCCTTCGGAATGGGTTATGCGGCCTACGGTGTGCTGATCCTGGTATGCATGGGCCTGATTCTCCTGGCTCTTTCCGGCGTAAAGCTGTTTGACCACAGCAGCATGCACAGCGAGAAACTGCTGAACATCACGATCCCGGAATCCCTGGACTATACGCGGGCGTTTGAAGAGCCTTTCGCCCGCTACCTGGAACAGGCGGAGAACGTGGGCGTGAAAACCACCGGAATGGGCAGCATGTACCGGCTGTCATTCAAAATCCGGATGAGGAATCCGGCGGAGGAGAAGAAGCTGATTGATGAGCTGCGGACCCGGAACAGCAACCTGGAGATTGCAGTCCTGCCTTATGCGGAACCGCAGCTGCAGCTGTAATGAATCCCTCCGGAAAGGAGAAAAGTTTATGAGAAGGAAACATCCGATGATCCGGAAGCTGCTGCTGGACGCGGCGGCGGCCGGACTCGCCCTGATGGTTTTTGCCCTGTTCCACCATGTGCTGCCGCGCGCACAGCAGAGTCTGAATGTGCAGACGATCCGGCCGGTGCAGGCGGAGGAAACGGCGGTTCCGGAGACGGAAGAGGTGAGAACAGCCGAAGCCAAAGCCGAAGACCGGACGGCGGCAGCTGAACCGGAGACCGATGAAACCGCCTCCGCTACAGCAGCCGAGAAGACGGAAGGATACCGGCCGACCATCCTGACAACCGCCTCCTCAGGGAGAAGCGATTCCGGCGGGCGGAAGTCCAGCTCCCGGCAGAACAGCCGGAAAAGCGGAAAGAGCAGCGGAATGAATTCCAAAGGCGGAAGCGCCCTGACGGAGAACGATGAGGCCGCAGAAGCCAGTGCGGAACCAGCGGATGAAACCCCGCTGGCGGAGAAATTCGCGGACCGGTTTACGAACTCCGTGACTGTGACAGAAAACAGCTATACCAGCCCGGATATCTCGATTACGGTGAATGAGGTGAATGAAGAAAACCTGACCTACTACGTGGCGGATATCTATGTGCGGGATATTACCTGCTTTCAGACGGCCCTGGCGGAGAATACCTACGGTTCCGGATTCCGGGACAGCATTGAGGATATGGCCGTGCTGAATAACGCGCTTCTGGCGGTAAACGGCGACTATTACGGCAACACAACCGAGGGCGTGGTGATCCGGAACGGCGTAATTTACCGGGCGAACCCCACCGACTGCGACGTATGTGTGCTATACTATGACGGAAGCATGAAGGTAATGCCCGGATCCTCCTTCTCCGTGGAGGAAGCGGTGGAGGACGGCGCTTGGCAGGCCTGGACATTCGGGCCGGCACTGCTGGATGCCAACGGGAACCCCATCACTGCGTTTGCCAGCACGAGCCGGATTACCAATGCCAATCCGCGAACCGCGATCGGATACTATGAGCCGGGCCATTACTGCCTGGTGGTGGTGGACGGGCGCGGGGAATCCTCCGGAATCAGCCTGCCCAGGCTGAGCCGGCTGTTCGATACCCTGGGCTGCATCGCAGCCTATAACCTGGATGGAGGAAACTCCTCCATCATGGTATGGGGGAATGAAGTGATCAACAATCCGTCCGGCGGCGGAAGGGAAAGCAGCGACGCGCTGCTGATCGCGGAGGTGCGGAATGATGGGTAAAGCAAGGGGACTGCTGAACCACCTGACGGTGATATTCGGGATTATGTTCCTGGTATTCCTGGTGCTGGATCAGTTCAATCCGATGATGAACTTTGTGGACAACGGTATTTCCAGATGCCTGCTTGCAGCGTTCTGTATCTGCGGAATCAGCCGGAGCATCCTGTGCTGGCGGAATAACGAACGGTGACAGAAAAGGAGGATGCAGATGAACGGTATGAAAAAGGCACGCGCCTGCATGATGGGCAGAATTGCCCTGGCCTGCCTGATTTCTGCCGGCGTCCTCCTGATCTGCTCGAAAAATTCTCCGCTGTACCCGATGAATGACTGGGTGGACGTAAACTGCTTCTTCACGGTCGGACGGGGGATGCGGCACGGGCTGACGCCGTACCTGGACCTGTATGAACAGAAAGGGCCGCTTCTGTACGCGGTTTTCGCACTGGCAGCATGGATCTCCGAAACCAGTTTCCTGGGCGTTTTCCTGATTGAAGCGGCATGCTTTGCCGCGTTCCTCTACTTCAGCGGGAGAACCGCGGAAGTCCTGTCCGGGAATTCGTTCGCCTACGGCCTGACAGCTGCCGGACTGGGAATCGGAATCCCCCTTTCCCCGGCGTTTTCCCATGGCGGCAGCGCGGAGGAACTGTTCCTGCCGGTGTTTGCCGTCTCCCTGTATATTGTGCTGAAGGCCATGCATGAGCGGAGGCCGCTGACAGCATGGCAGACCGTTCTGCTGGGCGCCTGTGCGGCCGCGGCGCTCTGGACCAAATATACGTTCTGCGGCCTGTATGCCGGGCTGGGGATTGCTGTTCTGGTATGGGACTGCGCGGATTGCCGCGGAAGGAACCTGATCCGGATGGCGGGCTGCGCCCTGGCGGGGGCCGCGCTGCTTACGGTGGCGGTTTTGGCGAGATATGCACTGGCCGGCGCGCTGCCCGCACTGTGGCAGGTGTACTTCGTGGATAACCTTACCCAATATTCGCAGAACATCCGCGGCGGAATCTATCCGATGCCGCTGCCGAACCTGCTGAACAACCTGACCTGGTCCATCCCCAGCGCGCTGGGCCTGATCTGGCTGTTCGCATCAGCCCGGAAGCGGTGGCGGGAAGCCATGGCCTGCGCGGCCGGTGCCGTGCTCCTGTTCATATTCACCTACGCGAGCGGGCGGAGGTATCCGTATTACGCAATTGTCATGGCCGCCTTCGGCATGCCGGGATTTGCCGCATTGTTCGCGCTGATCCCGGAGAGCGTGAGCGGGACGCGCCTGTTCCGCAGGACCGCGGCGGTGCTGACCGCGGTGCTGATCGCACTGTGTCCCCTGGCAGCCCGGGCATGGAGCCGGAATGTGTACCTGCTGGGCACAGAGAAGAATGAAATGCCGCCTTACCGGTTTGCGGAGATAATCCGGCAGTCGGATGATCCGACGCTGTTGAATTACGGATTCCTGGACGGCGGGTTTTACTATGCGGCGGAATCCCTGCCGGTGACACGGTTCTTCTGCACGATCAACAATGACCTGCCGGAAATGCAGGAGGAATTCCGGACCGCGATTTCCGGGGGAAAAACCGGATTTGTGATCACCCGGCAGCAGAAGCTGAAGGATCCCGGTCCGTATCAGCTGGCGGATGAAGCGGAGATGTTCTTTGAAGGCCGGAACTGGACCTATTACCTGTATCAGAAAGAGCCGGCTCCTGACTGAGCCGGCTGATCAGCAGCTTGACTGCCGCAATATGTTCTATATATAATTTTATAAAAGATTTACCGGCCGCTCCGGCTGGCGGATATCACGGAGAGGTAATATGAGTATCATCAGGAAACTGGCAGTTTTGCTCTTTTGCATGATCTTCCTGTGCGGCGTTTTCGTTTCCGGGGGTTCTGAGACGGTACAGGGGAACGCGGATTCCGGGGACCTGATTTACCTGTACGGCGAAAACCACTACCATCCCGGCTGCATGGAAAAAGAGCTTTCCGCATGGGAAAAACTGTACGAAAGCGGAGCGCGGCACCTTTTTATTGAATACAGTTATGCATTCGGCCAGATGCTCAACGCCTGGATGCAGGCGGATGATGATGAGATGCTCCGGTGGCTGTGGTCCGACGGGGAAGACGACCTGGAGTTCTCCCCGGTGGAAGCCCTGCTGCTGTTTGATTTTTTCAAGGCCGTCAAACAGCACTGCCCGGAAACGGTTTTCCACGGAACGGATATCGAACATGATTATGAAACTTCCGGCGCGGAATACCTGGCTGAACTGGAAGCGGCCGGAAAGCAGGATTCAGAGGAATACGCCCGGACATCCCTGACATGCGAACAGGGGAGGCAGGCCCACATGAACGGGGAAACCGATGAAGGATACCGTTACCGGGAGACCTGCCTGACTGAAAACTTCATCTATGAGCTGGAACGGCTTGAACCGCAGACTGTGATGGGAATCTATGGATTTACCCATGTGGAAGGCAGTGTCACGGAACACCAGAAATCCCTGACCGGTGACGCCAACATGGCGGCCCGGCTGGCGGAACGTTACGGCAGCCGGATGGTATGTACGTGCCTTTCACTTGCCGGAAACTCCTCCCGCACCGCAGATCCTGTGGGCTCGCTGACCGTCAACGGAAAAACATATGAAACATTCTTTGTCGGGGAACATGATTACAGCATGTGGGCAATTCCATACCGGTTTGTTTCATACTGGCGGCTCAGGGATTCCTGGGCGGATTTTGAAGGGGTTCCTGAAGCCGGGACACTGAATCCGCTGCTGCCGGCCTGCGACCGGAAGCTGTTCGGCATCAACAGCGTATACTGTGCCGAATGCACCGCATGGGACGGCAATGTGGAACGGTACTTTTTCCGTACCGGTTCCGGGGAAATGTACCGCTATGTGATTCCATATCTTGATGTAAAAGAAGAATAAAGCCGGGAAAAACGGAACGGGCTGTCCCTGAAGATCCTTACGGATCCTGACGGGACAGCCCGTTTTTGGTCTGTTCGCTGATCAGCTGCAATGCCTGGTCCGGGGTTTCCGGGATTCCCGCCAGGGATATGCCGCGCAGATCCCGCGCGGATGCCCAGGGAACGGACTGCAGGCCATCCGGAAACTGAATGGACAGAATTCCGTCACCGAATTCCAGGCGCAGCGGCCCGTCCGGGAAAAACGCGCGGACAAGGTTCCATTCGCCGGAGGCGGAACGCAGGAATTCATACTGCCGGATCACCCGGGATTTATCCTCCCCGGTTCCGTTCTGCGTGATCATCAGGACCGGCCGGATGACCGGCTGGTCGTCGATTATTTCCTTTTCGCGATCTGAAAACAGGATCCGGACGGTGCCTTCCCCCTGCGGAACGGAATCGGCGGTCTGAAATTCCTGGGTCCAGGTTCCGTTTTGCAGGGTGTGGCACAGCAGGCGGTTAACCCTGTCCGGGGTGCGGATGAGGACAAACCAGGTGCTGCCGGGTGTATCCCAGTATGCGGTGCCGATGATTTCGATACCGCCGAACTGCGCACGGATATCTGTGGGAAGCTGGGCGGAGGCCTCTGCCGCCGGAAACCCACACAGGAGCAGGGCCAGCACCAGCAGGAGGACTGACCGGATTTGCCTGATTGGAAAAATGCGCATCGGATTCATGATCGGCTTCCTTTTCAGATATTCATGGCAGGGCAGCCTGCCGGCTTTTTTCCATCATACCATAAAACCGCCGTGTCGGTACAGGGCAGGGTTTTTGAGCCACCTCCGGACGCTTGCTTCCCTGGCGGAGGAGTGCCGGAACTACCCGGCCGGCAGCTGGGATATGTATATGATCTGAGACATTGACCGGAGCCTCTCCGCGTGGCATAATACCCGTGTCTTTGGCGGCAGAAAGGAAGATGGGTATGAACCGGGAGGAAATCACGCATTACAGCCGGTGCCTGAACCGTGAAATGCATATTATGATTTACGGCCAGGGCGGAATTCCGTTTCTCTCATTTCCGACACAGGATTCCATGTGCCATAACTATGAGGATTTCGGGATGATCCACCAGCTGGCGGATTTTATCGAGAACAACCGGATCCAGCTGTTTGTGGTGGATACCGTGGACAGGGAAAGCTGGTCGCCGAAGGGGTGGGACAACGACTTCCGCGCCGCGCGGCAGGAACAGTATTTCCACTATATTACGGACGAAGTGATCCCGCTGATCCATGAGCGGAATCCGCGGACACCGGCAGTGACCGGATTTTCGATGGGCGCAGACCACGCCGTGATTACCTTCCTGCGCCGCCCGGACCTGTTCCGGGGTATGATTGCGCTGTCCGGTGTTTATGATGCCGGGTATTTCTTTGACGGATGGATGAATCCGACCCTGTATGACAATTCACCGGAGCAGTTTCTGCCCAATATGCCTGCGGACCATCCATGGATCCAGATGTACAACGAGCGGAAGATGATCCTGTGCTGCGGGCAGGGTGCGTGGGAAGAGGACGGCGTACGCACGCTGAAAAACCTCGAACATATCTTCCGGGAGAAAGACATCCACGCGTGGTGCGATTTCTGGGGGAATGACGTGAACCATGACTGGCCCTGGTGGTTCCGGCAGATGCGGTATTTCCTGCCGTTTCTCCTGGATTTCCCGTGGAATGACTGAACGAACAGGACCGGACAGACAGGGAGTGATTCCATGAATTTTGTTTTTATCTCGCCGCATTTTCCGCATACCTACTGGCAGTTCTGCGACCGGCTGCACCGGAACGGCGTGAATGTGCTGGGCATCGGGGACGCGCCGTACGACGGGCTGGAAGCCCCGCTGAAGGCGGCACTGACCGAATACTACCGGGTGGACAGCCTGGAGGATTACGACCAGGTATACCGTGCCGTCGCGTTCTTCGCCTTCCGGTACGGAAAGATCGACTGGATTGAATCCATGAACGAATACTGGCTGGAACAGGATGCACGGCTGCGGACCGATTTCAACGTCACCACCGGGATCCGGTCCGACCGGATCCGGTTCATCAAGGAAAAATCCCTGATGAAACAGCTGTTCCTGGACGCCGGGATTCCCACAGCACGCCAGCATGTGGTTTCCACGGTGGAAGCGGGGCTCGCGTTTGCGGAGACGGTGGGGTATCCCCTGATCGTGAAGCCGAATATCGGTGTCGGCGCAACGGACACCTGGAAACTGCACAACGACGCGGAACTCCGGGAATTCTACGGGCATCTCCCGAAGGTTCCCTATGTGATGGAGGAGTTTATCGAAGGGGATATCTGCTCCTATGACGCCATCCTGGATTCCCGGTGCGAGCCGCTGTTTGAAAGCATGACCTGGTGGCCGCCGGTGATGGATATTGTAAACAAGGACCTGGACCTGAAATATTACACCTGCCCGGAAGTGCCGGAGCAGCTACGGACGCTGGGACGGAAAACCGTGAAAGCGTTCGGCGTGGACCGGCGGTTTGTCCACCTGGAGTTCTTCCGCCTGACGAAAGGCCGGAAAGGACTCGGGAAGAAAGGCGACTTTGCGGCCCTGGAAGTGAACATGCGCCCGGCCGGCGGATATACCCCCGACATGATGGACTTTGCGCATTCCACGGACGTGTACCAGATTTACGCGAACATGGTGACCGGGGACACGCGCGGCCTGCCGGAAGCGGAGAAGCACTATTACTGCGTATATGCCAGCCGGAAGGACGGCCATTCCTACGCCCATACGCATGAGGAAATTATGGCGGCCTACGGCAGCCGGATGATGATGCAGGAGGAAATGCCGCCGATGAACTGGCCGCAGATGGGCCGGTATATGTATACGGCCCGGCTGGAGACATTTGAGGAGGCCCAGGCTTTCATTGATTTTGTGCAGGGAGCCTGACGGCCCGGAAAAGCAGACAGACGAACAGGGAGGGAAACCAATCATGGCGAACAGAATCATCAGCACCCAGAAAGCACCCGCGGCGATCGGGCCGTATTCCCAGGCCATCATGGCCGGCAATATGCTTTTTACCTCCGGCCAGCTGGGCCTGGAACCGGAGACCGGTATCCTGCCGGAAGGAATTGAGGCCCAGGCAAAACAGTCCCTGCAGAATATCCGGGCCATCCTGGAGGAAGCGGGATTGCAGAAAACCGACGTGATCAAAACGGTGGTATACCTGAAGAACATGTCCGATTTTGCGGCAGTGAACGCGATCTACGCCGATTTCTTCGGCGATCACAAGCCCGCCCGGTCCTGCGTGGAAGTCGCAGGACTGCCGAAGGGCGGACTGGTTGAGATTGAAGTGGTCGCGGCAAAGTAACGCATGACCGGTAAATAAAAAACGGAACCTGGATTCCGGAAAGCGTAAATCCCGATGGAATACTGTAAAACCCCCGCCAACCTGAACGCGCTGCCCTGCGTGCACCGGGTGATGGAATACCTGGCCGGCCTTGCCGGAAAGGGCATCCTGACCGGGCAGCATACCCAGACGATGGAGCAGGAAGAACTGCACCATATCGAAAAGATCACCGGCAGGCAGCCCGCCCTGCTGGGATTTGAGCTGCTCGCATACTCGCCCAACATCAATTACCTGGAGACGGATGAGGCGTGCATGACGGAGGTGCAGAACAATTACGGCACCCTGAAACGCGCGTGGGAGTGGGCGGAGCAGAAGGGCCTGATCACCTTTACCTGGCATTGGTTTTCCCCGCTGGGCGGACATGGGAAATCCTTCTTTACGGAGAACACGGGTTTTGACGCGGACTGGGCGCTGGCGGAAGGAACGCCGGAAAACCGGGCCCTTATTTCCGACATGGATACCATGGCCGGAATCCTGCGGCCGTTCTGCGACCGGCAGGTGCCGATCCTGTGGCGGCCGTTCCATGAGAGCGAAGGCAAATGGTTCTGGTGGGGAAGCAAAGGCCCGGAAACCGCCGCCCGGCTGTACCGGATGATGTATGAACGGTTTACCGGGGTCCACGGGCTGAACAACCTGATCTGGGTGTGGAATTCCCCGCTGCCGGAAGGCTATCCCGGGGACGACGTGGTGGACATTATCTCAAGGGACACGTATCCGCCGGCACACAGCCACACAAACCACCATGATAAATGGGAGGAACTGCGGAAAATCACTCCTGCGGAAAAGATTACCCTGATCGGGGAGATCGGGTCGCTGCCGGACATCTCCGCCGTGGAACAGGACAAAACCGGCTGGGTCAGCTTTATGGCCTGGTCCGGAATATTCTGCCTGCGGGAAGATTTTACGGATTTTCCGACCCTGAAGGCTGTCTACAGCCATCCCTACGCGGTAACCAAAGACCGGCTGCCGGTACTGTACTGAAATCAACCGCATCATTCCTGCATCCGCAGCAAACAGCAAAAACAATGACCCGCGGGGAAATCCCGCGGGTCATTGATCATCTGCCCGGAATCAGTTACAATAAAAGAAACAAGAATGTGAATACAGAGGAAACTGAACAGCAGGCTCCGCGCCGACCTGAATCCGGAGGGAAATATGATTACACTGAACCTTTACTATACGGGAAAACCCGGGGCAGCCAAAGCCTTTGCGGAAGAAATGGAAGCGTCCGGCACCGCGGCGCAGATCCGGCAGGAGCCGGGCAATCTACGGTACGAGTATTTCCAGCCTGTGAATGACCCGGACACAATCCTGCTGGTGGATTCCTGGACCGACCAAGCCGCAATTGATATCCACCACGCGACGCCCATGATGGCCGCGATCGCCGCGCTGAGGGAGAAATACGATCTCCACATGCATGCGGAAAGATACATATCGGAAGATCTCGGAACGGACGGGAAGTTTATCCGGAAGTAAAGAAAACAATTTCTGTTTTTAGGAAGACGATAATGGGAATCTCATTCAGACATTATCTTTTGAGTTATATGATTATCGATAATTCGGATTTTCGCGGAGGAAAACAAGGTGAATGATTATAATGAGGATTTTTGGAATGCGTTAGATGAGTTGGTGAACACATCCGAAATTGTAATCGACAGACCAAAAGGATCTGCCCATCCAAGATTTCCGGATTTCATATATCGCGTTGACTACGGTTACCTGAGAGATACTTCCTCTATGGATGGAGCAGGAATTGACGTATGGGTCGGCAGCGGTAAGAAAACAGTTGATGCCATCATGTGCATTGTCGATTTGATGAAGCGAGACTCTGAGATCAAGATACTGATTGGCTGTACAGAAGAGGAAAAAATGGAAGTATATAAAACCCATAATGAAACGCAGTATATGAAAGGCGTTTTGATACGTCGCCAAATTCAAGTCTGTTGAGAATGCCCTTGACAAGACAAAGAAGAATGAACACCTCTGATCGTAAACACCCCCTGAACACCCTTGAACACCCCCGTGTTCATCTTCGTGAACACCCCTTTGAACACCCCTGAACACCCCTCCGGTGAACACCCCAAAAAAATGAAAAAAGCCCATATTTCAAGGGCTACAGAAGAGTGTCCACTCATCTGGATTCGTTTGACAACTCGTACGCCTGGGCGGAGCACATCGTTCACATCGATGGGGTCGTTGGTTCGAGTCCAACTGTCACCACCACACATCCGGTAGGCGTTCAAGATCAACGCCTACCGGATTTTTTGCGTACCCCTCAAGGGTACGCACTTTTCGAAGCCAGGAGTACGCACTTTTTTTGTCAGAGGGGTACGCAAAAGGGTACGCAGATCACCTGAAAACTGCGTACCCTTGTAGGCGACTCGTTCACATCAACCAATGACCGTTAGCCCGTATAACTTCCGATTTTGCGTGCCAAGGTATCCTGATAAACGGGAATTTGTCATTCAAAGGGAAATGAACAGGGAAGAAAATGCTTTTCTTTCCAGTCATCCTTGAATATATCAGATCATTTTCAGCCTTTCATGCATAACGCGCACATCTTCCTTAGCCCCTGTTGGCGTAGGCCATTCTCCTGGATTGCCCAGTCGATCCCCGATTTTTCTCGGGATTATGTGTACATGAAAATGAGGGAGTGATTGGCTCACGGGACTGTTGGCTGACATGATGTCGGCTCCGTCGTAACCGCAGTCTTCAATCAGGTGTTTACTGACCTTCTGTGCCATGAACCAAACCTTACAAGCCACATTCTCGGGACAATCGGTCACATATCGATAGTGCTTCTTGGGTATAACAAGAATATGTCCGTCATAATCATTCGAGATGTCCATGAATGCGAGAGCCTCGTCATCTTCACAGATCCTGAGTCCCTGTATCTCGCCGGAACCTATTTTGCAAAACACACAGTCTTCCATATTTGCCTTTCCACCCATAACTTGATATTGCGTTCCGTAACAGCAAATCGATGATTGCAAAAGCCAAATCCCGATTTGCAAGCCTGTAAAACAAACATCAGCCAGATCGGATACTCTCTCCGGATAGCCGCCCGTAAGCCAAGACAGGGTCCATGATTCTGATTTCCCCTTCCTGTCCGGTATTCAGATAAGAAGATACCCTCTGAATCCACGCACTGAATAGTAGGAATCTGCCCCGTTGTGAAAAGTGAACACAGTATTGTAGCGCCGTTCGCAGAACAGCGCACCGCCTTGGCCGCGGATATCATCCGGCGTAGCGATCCAGCTTGACGTTTTTAGATCAAATGAACCAAGACTCTGCAGTCTGCGATAGAGTTCCTCCGTCATCATCGAAACGCCGATCTCTTTCGCTTTTCGTTCGGCGCTACCGGACGGCGGATTTTTGGCGCGCCCTTGCAAAGCCTTTTCGTCATAACACAGGCTTCTGCGCCCGGCGGGCGATTCCTTTGCGCAGTCACAGAAAATGAGTTTTCCTGTCTCTGCGTCATAGCCGATGGTGTCCGGCTCACCGCCGCTTTCTTCCATCCTTTGCAAAACCGCGATGGCAGCGGGAACCTCGCGTAGCCGACGCTCCACCTCGGACCATTCCAAATCCGGATGCAGTTCCTTATGCTCTGAAAATCTCGTTTTAAGTATTGCCAGCATCATGTTCACCTTCGCAAATCCCGGTTTGTCGATAGTCGTTTATCTCAAAAGATATTTTGGCAAGCCCATATTGGCTACCGATCCCAATTTTAACATATCCTCTGTATTTTTGGCAGAAAATTTTCGCCGCTGGCATTCATCAACAGAAGAACGCCAGCGGCATAGCCATCATAATTTATATACACGGTGGCATGGTTCAGTCGGCAGGACGTATTGGTCGAGTCTGCAACAAAGCTGATTTCTGATGGTTGCGTTACCGGCATAACCGAAAGTCTTCTCTTTATGATACTGTAATGATTTCCCAAAGAAGCCGGCATTCTGTTCCATCATCAGAATCAGTTTTAAGCTATGGCTTCATTGCCTGTCAATTGACAAACGGCACTTTTTTCTGTATTATTGGGTGGGATATCCCACAACATTATTTGTGGAGGAATAAGTATGGAATCAGCAATCCGGGAATATGACGCCAAGCTGGATTCAAAAAAGAGGCTGACCCTGAGGGAAGCCGGATATGAGTACTATCATGTTTCCGTGCTTCCGGATCAGAGGATCGTGTTGGAGCCGCGGGTACTGACAACTCCTTTTGAAGTATCCGCCAATACGCTGAAGATGATGGACAGCTCTGTTGACAACATGAAAAAGGGGAAAGTTTCACCCGCCCTTGATCTGTCCGAATTTGAGGAGTAAAAGATGTTTGAGATTCATCTTGGTATTCCTGAAATGGAAGAACTGTGGAACAGGCTGGAAAACAGGCATCAGAATGGTTCCGCCACGAAAGCAGAAGAAAAACTGCGCAGGCAAATGGGAAAAACGATGGCGCTGTTATCCGGAAATCCCAGGCATCCCGGGCTCCACTCGCATGAGATTACCTCACTGACGGCCCGGTATGGCCAAAGGGTCTGGGAATCCTATCTGGAGAACGATACGCCGAAAGCCGGCAGGATCTTCTGGTGCTATGGCCCGGATAAAGGCAGCATCACGATCATCGGCCTGGAGCCACATCCGGATGACAAAACCAACAGTTATAAAAAGATTACACTGTCAGCCATGGGAAAAGAGGTACCATGATATGAAAATGTTCGGAAGCGGCATCAGTTATCTGACCGTTGATCTGATCGGGATCTGGAAATCCAGCGACGAGGATGATTTCGCAGAAAAGAGGGACAGATATCTGGCTGCTGAAAATCCGCCGGATGCATCCTATTACCGTCAGCTGGACTATATCAGGATGGAGAAGATCATCCGGTTTATTGACCGGTACCTGGACAGCGTGACGCCTGAGAACGAAATGAAGATGGAGATCTACTTCAATCAGGATCAGCCGGCGTTTATCGATGATAAAGTCAATACGCATCTTTTCAACTTTTCATATGCTGACAAGGTCTATGCGTTTGCGCAGGAAAAAGGTCTGAATATCAGGATTCATACGATTATCTGGTACTGGCATGTTCCCAGGCAGTTAACGGAATATCTGGAAAGCAGAAACGCAGAAGACAGGAAAAGGCTGACGTTTTTGTTTATCAAAACCTATATGCAGTGTCTGAAGGAGCGGTACCCGGACGCGTACAGTGTGGAACTGATCAATGAGATTGCGGCAGATCCTGATGAAATCAGAATCCTCCGGGAAGAAGGAAAGCCCGTATATGATGTGGATGACGAGGGCGTCCGAATTGACGACTGGTATAAATTGTTAGGAAAGGACTATTATGTTGAGATCTTCCGCCTGGCTCGGGAAGTGTTTGGGGATCAGATCAAGCTGTTCTATAATGATAACAATGAGGGAAACAGGGAAAAACATATCATTTTCAAAAAAGTGATTAGCCGGATCAAAGCGTATGAGCAGGAACACGGAGTCAGGCTGATCGACGGATTCGGAATGCAGTGCCATTTCTGGGGATCTGAAAATGAAACCCGGCAATATATAGAGGAAATGTTCGACCATTGCAAACGCCTGGGCGTGGAACTGCAGATTACGGAATTTGACGTAAGCAACCACAGTACGAAAATGATTCAGGAATCTATTTTCACCAGTTTCCCGGAGGTCGCAAAACAAAACGGTATTGAGGTTTTTACAACATGGGGGCTGAACGACATTGTTTCATGGCTCCATGGAGAGGAAGCGTCTCTGGTGGATTCTAACTGTGATCTGAAGTCCTTTGCTATGAAATATATTGAAGCCTTTTCCGGGAAATACGACCGCGAAAAAGGCGCGGAGTGAAAATAATGATGATTGAGACGGCAAGGTTGATCGTCCGTACGTTCCGTGAGGAAGAGACTGAGGCGCTGTACAGGATCAAAACTGATCCACAGGTGATGGAATTCTGCCCGGATTTTCTGGATGTTGATGCAGGACCAGCTGATATGCAGGGGTATATCCGCGCCTTCCGAAAGATTGAGGAAGACGGCGACACTGATGCATGGCGATGCTATGCCATTGAAAACAAGGGAACCGGCGAAGTCATGGGGGCTCTTTCTTTCTGCAAGCAGAATATGCTCCATGAGTATGACCTTGGTTGGATGATGATCGGCACCTATACCGGAAAGGGTTATGCATCCGAAGCTGCAGAGGCATTTGCTGAGGATTTCTGCCGGGCACACGGAGTTGATTATCTGACTGTGGTCATGGACACAGACAATCCGGCATCCCGCAGAACAGCGGAGAAGAGCGGATTCCGGCTTTTTGAAAAGAGAACTGTCTATGATTATCACTATAACCGGTACTGCGATGATTATTACTATTTTCGCAGATATTGGTCTGGCTGTACTCTGAAAGACCGGTATTATGGTGATTCGCCGTATTACGGACGGTCAACGTCCGATGCGAGCGAAGAATCATGCGGACGGTCTGCAGATCATCTGAATGGATCCAGTGCATGACCCCCCCCTGAACACCCTTGAACACCCCCGTGTTCATCTTCGTGAACACCCCTTTGAACACCCCTCCGGTGAACACCCCCAAAAATGAAAAAAGCCCATATTTCAAGGGCTACGGAAGAGTGTCCACTCATCTGGATTCGTTTGACAACTCGTACGCCTGGGCAGAGCACATCGTTCACATCGACGGGGGAAAGAATCCGATGACCGCCAGTGGCGGTAATTTCATCGGATTTTTTCTCAAACTCCGAAAAACTGGAATTCATCTGACGATTGCAAGCATCACCACATCATGAAATTCACGCCCGAAAGGATAATGATGCAGCAAGCCTTCCCTGAGATATCCATTCTTTTCCAATACGCGAATTGATGCTTGATTCTCTATCCTGACAAGGCCTTGTATTCTCGCAAGTCCCAGCTCATCCAAGCCGAACCTGGTCACCCTTTCTACGGCCTCTGTGGCAATCTCACGGCCCCAAAAATCACTTGATAGGTGATACGAAATCTCAGCTGCTGTTTTCTTTACAAAGCCTCCCAAATCAATACGACCAACCACCCGATTGCTTTCTTTGTCCCTTATACACCAGGTAAAAACAATCTTCCTTTTCAACAGCCGATCGTTTATATTCCTCAGCCAATTGCTGATATGCGGCTCTTTGTCAAAAACCGGAACTCCTCCTCCAAGATATTCTTGTACTTTAGGATCTCGCAATATGTCAAAATAAGCGTCCATATCTTCTCTTGTAAATGCAGTTAATCGCAACCGCTCTGTTTCCAACTCAGGAATCGATTCAAAATACGAATTGAAGTCTTTCATCTCTGCCTCCAATGAAACGGAACATCAAAATATATCTTCCGATTTTGCTTTTCATTAAGGGACCATTATCCTTCCGTCCATATTGATGGAAGCATAAGCCGTGGATCAAAAGACAAATCATCCACGGATATAAGCCAGCCGTAATACGATTGGTCTCCTACGGGGATCTCGCATGTTACCATCAGGCATCCAAGCATTTCCGCATAATTTCAAGTACTTACTGTTTTGTTTTATATCCTGTCTGCCACATGCTCCGCAAGCTCCACGTTCCGTTCCTCACTTGCTTTTAACTCTTCCAGCACATGAACAATCTCCGGATAACACGTCTTATCCACCGGTTCAAACAGGGAATTCCATCCTTCGGTTCCTCCGCCGAGTATCTCAAACATTAACCTGCGGTATAACTCAACTGTCGTCCGGAACGACTCTGTCAGCTTCTCCAGTAATTCATTCGTCTGACCCTTTTGCTGCTCCTCCAGATACAGTAATAATGCTTCCTTTCTTTCATAAAAAATCCCGATGCAATACTTAAAACCAAAGGAATCCAATCGATCCTCCCGTATTGCTTTCACAATTGTTTCATACACTGCCAAACCGTATGATCGTCCATTATCACAGATTGCTTTCATCCCCTGTACATACAGACGAAGCGCCTCCGCATAAGCCTGATTCCAATCTGCCTCTTGTGCGGCTTCCGGAATTTCGCAATATAACACCGGGGCCCATTCAAAGGTTTTCCCCAGATTATTGTATAAAACCGGCATGCTGGCATTCACATTCCGACTCCCGATTCCTTTCGAAAAGAACACCTTGTCCTCATCGTCGTAACCGTAAATCACGCCAAACTCACCTGTATCGATGCCCCATACTACGCAGGCTTTGCCATCCTCGATACTTTTTTTGATTGCCGTAATCGCTTCCTTCTGCTTTACGGAATACTCCTCTGCACCCGGTGCGGCATAGTACTTCTTCGTCCGTACACCGATTCGCTCCGTAAAACGAGCATGTTCCTCCATCCAGTCATAATCCGTAATCGGCAGCGCACTGCAATTTTCATCCACACAAAACTGCGATGCAATGCCCGTTACATTTAAGAACCTCTGAAAAGTGTACTCCTTATTCCACATTCCACAGTGCTCCAGTACACTCATCATACTGACCGCATAAGTGTTCCACGCAGAAAACACCTCAATGTCCAGCTTCTTTTTTGCCATAGCAAACCCCTCCTTTTTCTTTCTGACCCTATTATCCCACAGGAGGTATGACATATAATGTCATAGCAATTTTAAAATTCCGGAAAGCCTTTCTTTCATATACTCTCTTAACCAATTTGGTTTTATAATACGAAAATCCAAACCGCCGGCAATCAATACGCTGATAAAAAACATCCGGATCGAAAAACGCATAGGTATAGGTGTGACCTTCCGCCTTCCCACAAAGAAAATATTCCAGCGGTGCTGCCGATGCTCTTCCGCCCAGCATCTCAATTTCCGCAAAGTACGGTTCTCTTGTCATGGCGCTTTCATCCTCGACATTTCCCGGCTCTGCAGATATCTTAGACAAAATCTCAGCCTGTCCCTCATACTTTCCGTACCCAAAGGAACTTAATTCCTTACTCTGCTTTGCCAGCAGCCGTACTGTCTCCTTCTCACTTTCCGACAGAAAGAAACTCGGCAACACATACTCTTTCTCATACCGATATCCTCGTTTCCGCGCACAATACAGAAGCGGCGCGTTCATGGAATCCCTCATATATTCAATATCCCGCTGTGCCTGCCTGTTAGAAATCTCAAATTGTTCCGCCAGAGTTCCGGCATTCGGATATGCGTTCTCCACAACTCTATTGTGAAACCAAATCATTCTTTGATAAGCCGAAATAAGAACACCTCCCTTGTTGAATTTGTACATGCATCCCTAATCTTGCTATCATAAACACTTCCCCGGATTTCGATTTGTCATTCGTTCAGATCATTGAGTATTTTTCAGAAAGCCAATCAGGCTTTTCGGTTTCAATGATAGCATATCCCCGGGGTTTTTTCAGGTATATTTTTGCCGCTTCTTTTTCCCCCGGGAAACCTGGTTTAAAAACGGCCAATCCGGCAAAAAAGATGTTGACAAGTATACTTGGCAAATATATAATCAGACATGCCAAGAAAACTTGGCAAAGGAGGATGGCATGAATAAAGAGGAAATCCTGAAGATGAGCCGCGAGGAGAACGAAGGCCGGCGGGATGAATACGAAATGGCGGCAACGAGCACAGCGGCGAAAGCCGGCATGCTGGCCGGAGGGCTTGTATGTGTGGCGCTGGCGTTCATCGGGAAGTTCATCCTGAAGCTTCCTGAAATCAGCTTTGCCGGATGGATGGTGTATTTCGCCATGTACGCCGCCGGCAATTTCGTGATGTTCAGGAAGCTGGGGAACCGGCGCAATCTGTTCTGGGGGATTGTGACAGCGGCTGCTTCCATCGGCTTCTGCATTGCGTTGATCGTGACAAAGAGTGGGATGCGGTAAAGTGAACGAGAAGCTGATACTGAAAAACAACATCAAAGAACGGCGCGCTGAGAAAGGGCTGTCCCAGCAGCAGCTGGCGGACCTGGTGGGAGTATCCCGCAATACAATCAGCTCCATTGAGACGGGGCAGTTCAATCCCACCGCGAAACTGGCCCTGATTCTATGCATCGCCCTGGACCGTAAATTTGAAGAACTGTTTTACTTTTAAGGAGGTTTATATGGATAAGCAGACAGAAGGAACGGTCGTTTCCGTCAAAAAACAATGGTGGCTGAAGGTCAATACGAAGATGCTGCGGATGGGACCGCTGGACGGTGCGACATTTCCGCATATCGCGAAGGTGAAGTATTCCGTGGACGGGACTGAATACAGCAAGCTGGTCTGGATCAATGCGGGGCATCCGGTGCCCAAAGTGGGGGACACCGTGCACGTGAGGTACCGTTCGGACAAGCCGAAGAAGGCAAAGGTGCTGTGAGGAAAACAGGCGGCGGCCGGGGAAGAGCGGGTTGAAATCGGATGCTGTTCCGGGTAAAATGATGTCAGTATGAACCGGGAAAGCCCGGGGAAAGGACAAAACAAAATGAAGAAACTTGTGATTGCGCTGCTGGTACTGGTGATGCTGACCGCATGTATCGGTCCGGCAATGGCAGTTCAGTATTATTCTTCCAAATTCACCGCGGGAACGGACGGATGGTATGCCCGCGGAGCCCAGGCCATATACCGGACCACAGAGGGAACCCTGCGGACGGAGGGAAGAACCAGCGACTGGCATTCTCCCGGCCGGGATTTCGTGCTGGTAGATGGCTGCCTGTACAAGCTGAGCGTGGAAGTGTACCAGAACGAGGTGGACAGCGCCGCGTTCATGATTTCTGTCGCACACTCAAAGGATGGGAATGAGACATATGAGAACCCGGCCCGCGGCACCGTAAAGAAAGGCGAGTGGACAAAGATCGAGGGTACCTATACAGCCGGAGACTACGACCGCAGCGTGCTGTACGTCGAAACGACAGGCGCGCCGCAGCTGAGCTTTGAAATCAAAAACTTCATTGTGGACGCTCCGAACGGCATTCCGAAGCCGAAGCCCGCAGAACCTCCGATGGAAATCCCGGCGGTAGCTATCGAGGACATGCCCAGCATCCGGGAAGCGTATGAAGGAAAGTTCGACTTTGGTGTGGCGGTGCCGCAGCGCGCGTTTATGGATGCGAAGCTGAAGGCGCTGATGCAGACGCAGTTCAGCATCCTGACGCCGGAAAACGAGCTGAAGCCGGATTTCGTGCTGGACGTGCAGGCCAGCAAGAGCCTGGTGCGGAATACGGGTGATGAGACATCTGTTGCCGTCCATTTTGACTCGGCGAAGGGCGTGCTGAGCTTTGCCAAAGCGAACGGGATGAAGGTACACGGCCATGTGCTGGTATGGCACAGCCAGACGCCGGAGGAATTCTTCCATGAAGGATACGACCGGAGCAAGCCGCAGGTCAGCCGCGAGGTGATGCTCGGCCGGCTGGAAAACTACATCCGGGAAGTTCTGACAAAGACCGAAGAGATGTATCCGGGTGTGATTGTGAGCTGGGACGTGGTGAACGAGGCAATTGACGACGGGACCAACTGGCTGCGGAAAACATCCCCCTGGACCCGGACCATCGGCGAAGACCATGTGCTGCGCGCGTTTGAATTTGCCCGGAAGTATGCCCCGGAGGGCGTACTGCTGTACTACAACGATTACAACACGCCTGTTCCCGCGAAGCTGGCCGGAATCACGAAGCTGCTGAAGCAACTGATGGAGGAAGGCAACATTGACGGTTACGGATTCCAGATGCACTACAGCAACAATGATCCGTCCATCGAGCAGATTTCCAACGCGGTGAGCCAGATCGCCGACCTCGGGCTGAAGCTGCGCGTGAGCGAGCTGGACATTGGCGCAAGCATGTCGGAAAGCGGCCTCATGCAGCAGAAGGCGAGATTCAAGGAGATCATGCAGCTGATGCTGCAGTATGCGGACCAGACGGAAGCGGTGCAGGTGTGGGGCCTGACGGACGACATGAGTTGGCGGACCGGCCAGTACGCGCTGCTGTTTGACAACAACCGGAATCCGAAGCCCGCCTTCTACGGCGTACTGGAAGCGGTCCAGCCGTAAAACAAGGCACAATTGAAAATACTGCATCCGAACCGGATGCAGTATTTTTTTGTGAAAGAAGCTCCCTTCGAACCATATGAAAAAAGATTGAAGAAAGCCCGTGCAGGCGTTAAATACCTACAGTGCCGGCCTGACCGTAGCCACCAAGGAACTGCTGCGGATCGAAAAGGAAGGCGAAACCGCTGTAAAGGATTGGAAGAACTTCCTCACGGCCAGCTTCAACAATGTGACCCGGTTCGCCCAGGAATACCTGGTTGCTGAGGGAAAACACAGCAATTTTGAGCTGAACACCGCGATGACGAACGGAATGAAGGGAAAACGCGCTGCGCCATATCCGGGTGTTCCGCGGGTTCGCGTAAAACTTCTGATCCGGATCTGCCCCATATACGAAGCGGCGGGAAATGTGTTCATTTCCCGCCGCTTTGTGTTATCCGGCAGAAGAATCTTCACCGTCCATCCTGGACGCGAACAGGCGCCCGGTTTCTCCCAGCAGTTCCAGCAGCTTCGGAATGAGAGCAGGGTCGTGGGAGTCCATTTCGTTGAAGGTTTCAAAATTGAGGGTACCGCTGTAGCCGATCTCATGAAGGGCGCGGAGCACCGTTTCCCAGTCAGTGATTCCGTAGTAGGGAAAACGGTGGCTGTCGCTGACGCCGTCGTTGTCGTGCAGGTGCAGGGCAAGGAGCCGGTGTCCCAGGGTACGAATGGCTTTTTCCTGGTTCTTTCCCAGCAGGGCGGCATGACCGCTGTCATAGCAGAAGCCGAAAATTTCCTCCCCGGCGATGGCATTCAGCTCGTCGATGTACGCGCAGGCTTCGCCCATGTCGGCGCAGATGGCTTCGATGCGCTTTGCTTTCCAGGAGACAAACATATTCTCCAGCAGGATCTTTACGCCTGTGCGCTTCGCATCGGGAATCAGGGAAGAAAAGAGCCGGATATTGATCTCGTGTTCCGTGGCAGCATCCAGCCTGTTTTTATAATCCGTGAACGCGGGATGGATCACCAGGTAAGGACAGTCCAGGAAACTGCATGCATCCAGGCACATCCTGAAGGCCCGCATCAGATGGGCATTCATCTCCTCATCCAGGGGAACCCACGAGGGGAAGGGAGCATGCGCCTGCCCGAAACCAACGCCGTATTTCCGGCCCGCATCGCGGATGGGCCGGATCACCTCGTCCATAAACTGTTCCTCCGGCAGGGTAAATTCTCCCTCGATGATTCCCTTGCGGATGCTGCCGGACGAAATATAAATCAGGTCCAGGTCCACGCAGTCAAAGCCTGCCCGGCTGATCAGCCGCATGCCTTCATCGACGCCGCAGGGCTGGAAAATTCCGTCTGTCTGCACACTGATTCGCCTTTTCATGAAACGGCCTCCCGTTTGCGCTTTCTTTTTATCCCGGATATGGCGCTATGCTGAACATCAGTGATATTCCGGCAGCCAACCCCGGTGGGCTTCAATCAGGTCATCGCACATGGCGACGATATCGTCGATGGACAGTTCGCTCTGGCAATGGGGATCCATCATGGCAGCCTGGTAGATGTAATCCTTTTTCAGCGTAACGGCGGCCAGGATGGTAAGCAGCTGGACGTTGATGTTGGTGCGGTTCATGGCAGCGCACTGCTCGGGCAGGGCACCCACAAAGGCGGGAGTCACACCGGAAGCGTCAGCAAAGCAGGCGACCTCCACGCAGGCATCCTGGGGCAGGTTGGTGATCAGACCGGTATTGAGCACGTTGCCGCCGAATTTGTACGGTTCATTGATCTCCATCGCTTCCATGATCCGGCTGGCGTACTCATTGCTCCGGGTATGGGTCAGGTTCGGATTGCGGGTGAGTTCGTCTCGCTGCTTTTCCCAGCGGGCGATCTGGTTTTCACAGCGGCGGGGATATTCATCCAGGGGAATGTTGAACCGGTCAATCAGCTCCGGATACTTATCCTTGATGAAATAGGGCATATATTCCGAACTGTGTTCGCTGGATTCGGTCACATAATAGCCGAAGCGCTTCATGATTTCGAGCCGGACCATGTCATCGTGCTTTTCCGTGATGGCCGCGCAGCGACGCTTGATCTCGGGATACAGGTCCTCTCCGTTCTTGGTAACCTCCAGCAGCCAGGCTTGGTGGTTGATGCCCGCGATCTTCCACTGCACCCGGCTGTCATATTCCATTCCAACCCGTTCCATCAGCTTCGGGACGCAGTGCTGCACGCTGTGGCAAAGGCCGACCGTTTTGACGCCGGTAAACCGCTGCATCGCGCCGGTCAGCATGGCCATGGGGTTGGTGTAGTTGAGGAACCAGGCGTCAGAGCACACTTCTTCCATGTCCCTGGCAAAATCAAACATTACCGGGATCGTGCGCAGGGCCCGGAAGATGCCTCCGATCCCCAGGGTATCGCCGATGGTCTGGCGCAGGCCGTATTTTTTGGGGATTTCGAAATCAGTGACGGTACAGGGCTTGTAGAATCCCACCTGAATGGCGTTGACCACATAATTGGCTCCGCGCAGGGCGGCCCTGCGGTTCTCCACTCCGCACCAGGCTTCAATTTCAGCTTTGCCGCCCAGGTTGTTGTTGATGGCCGTCAGCATCATTTCAGATTCCTTCAGGCGCTGGGGATCGATATCATACAGGGAGATTACGCTGTCCTCCAGCGCCGGGGTGAGCATGCTGTCCCCCAGCACGTTCCTTGCGAACACGGTGGAACCTGCGCCCATAAATGTAATTTTCGGCATATCCAGATCCTCCTTTGAGACGAATCAAAATTCTCCGGGAAGGGAACGTTGAACAATTATTCGGCTCTGATCATATGGCATTCTCGCTTTGCAGGCAGTATATCATAGAAAATGACTTTTTACCAGAGAAATACAGGCTCCTGTTCGTGGATTGGCTTACCTTATTTTGTTGCCCGGCACCCGGGAATCTGTACAGCGGCGCACGGAACAGAACAGGTTGAAACAGGCAGAATTCCGGGTAATATAAAGGCAGTACGAACCGGGTGCAGTATTTTTCCGTGACAGAAGCTCCTTTTGAACCATATGAAAAAAGATTGAAGAAAGCCCGTGCAGGCGTTAATATAGAAAAGCAGCAGCAAATGAAACGCCCGGAAGGGCGGGAAAGAGGATAAAGGAATGGAACTGAAAGCACGTAAAGACGTTCCCGTGGAGGAGACATGGGACCTGTCCCTGATTTTTGAAAACGAACAGCAGATGTGGGACACACTGGAACAAACCAAGGCGGCGGTGAAGAACGTCGTTGACACCTACGCGGGGAAACTGAATACCGCGGAGAATATCGTCAGCTGCCTGGACGCGATGGAGCAGATCCGGATTTCCATGCAGAAGCTCTGGAGCTATACCGGACTGGCGGTGGAAACCGATTACACGGACAACAAGCTTCGCGAACTGGACGAGAAGGTGAGCGATGAGCTGACCGACCTGGATACGGACACGTCCTTTGTGGACAGTGAGATCCTGCTGGCACCGGAGGACGTGCTGAAGGCCGCGGTGGAAAAGGCAAAGGGATGCCGGGTTTACCTGCAGGACCTGATTGCGAAAAAAGCGCATATGCTCTCCAAGGAAACCGAAAAAGTGCTGGCGGCACTCGGAAAAACGCTGGACGTGCCCTATACCATCTATAACACGATGAAGCTTGCGGATATTGAATTTGATCCCTTTACCGTGGACGGGAAGGAATATCCGCTGGGCTATTCCCTGTTTGAGGATAACTATGAGCTGGAAGCGGATACCGCGGTACGGCGCGCTGCTTTCCGCGCCTTCTCCGACAAAATCGCACAGTACAAAAACACCACGGCCGCCGCGTATAACGCCTGCGTGGCCCAGGAGCAAACCATGGCGGAACTGCGCGGATTTGACAACGTGTTTGACAGCCTGCTGTTTGAACAGAAGGTTACGCGGGAAATGTATGACCGCCAGATCGACGTGATTACCGAGCGCCTGGCACCGCATATGCGCCGCTACGCCCGGCTCCTGAAGAAAAAGCACAACCTGGACAGGATGACCTTTGCCGACCTCAAGATCGCAGTGGACCCTGAGTATGACCCGAAGGTGACGATTGCGGAATCGCATAAGTATATCCGGGATGCCCTGGCAATCCTCGGCGAAGACTATGTGGAGATGGTGGACCGGGCATACCGGGAACGCTGGGTGGACTTCGCCCGGAACACCGGCAAGAGCACGGGCGGTTTCTGCTCCGGCCAGTACCGGAAGAATTCCTTCATCCTGCTGAACTGGAACGAGCGGATGGCGGACGTATTTACCCTGGCGCACGAGCTGGGACATGCCGGACAGGAGATGTACACCGATGCGGCACAGTCCTATTATGACACCTGGGTTTCCACCTACCTGGTCGAAGCGCCTTCCACGATGAACGAGCTGCTGCTGGCCCACCACCTGACCAAAACCAGCACGGACAAACGGTTCCGCCGGTGGGTACTCTCCAATGTCGTGAGCAATACCTACTATCACAACTTTGTGACGCATCTGCGGGAAGCCTGGTACCAGCGCGAGGTGTATCGGATCATCGATGAGGGCGGCAGCGTGAACGCGGATATCCTCAGCGACCTGTTCCGGAAGAACCTGGAACTGTTCTGGGGGAACGACGTGGAACTTCCGGAAGGTGCGGAACTGACCTGGATGCGCCAGCCGCACTACTATATGGGACTCTACCCCTATACCTACAGCGCCGGCCTGACCGTAGCCACCCAGGAACTGCTGCGGATCGAAAAGGAAGGCGAAGCCGCTGTAAAGGACTGGAAGAACTTCCTTACGGCCGGTGCCACCCAGGATCCGATCGGACTGGCGAAGATTGCCGGATTCGATATCACGACGGACGCGCCGCTGAACGCGACCATCGATTATATCGGTTCCCTGATCGACGAAATCTGCCAGCTGACCGAGGAAATCGACGGTATCAAGGTAGACTGAAAAAACATCTGACAGCAGGGAGCCGGCATTG